>JBCCXY010000107.1:0-14159 GCA_039190895.1 Pseudomonadota bacterium
CCGTCGATGGCGCGGCGGCCTATGGCCTTGATTCCGCGCCGGGAAAATGCTCGACCGTTCGCGCTACTCCGCCGGCGCCGCGAGGGACCTCGTGAAGACCGTCTCATGCCCCGGCTCTGGGTGGCGCGGGATCATCAGGGCCAGCACCAGCGACGTTCCCGCCATGCCTGCGGCCAGCACGAAGACTGCGCTTGGTGACACGATCCACAGGTACCCAAGCACGGCGGGCAGAAACACCGCCGCGATGTGGTTGATCGTGAACGCGACCGCCGCCGTAGGCGCGATGTCGGCGGGGTCGGCAATCTTCTGGAAATACGTTTTCATTGCAAAGGCCAGCGCGAAGAACAGGTGATCCAGCACGTAAAGCACCGCCGCGATAAGCGCGCCCCACCCGAACCAGTAGACCCCGCCATAGGCGAGGAACACGCACATCAGGCCGAGGTACTCAAACGCCAGCGCATTCCGCTCCCCAAACCGGGCGACGGCCTGACCCATCAGCGGCGCGAACAACATGTTGGCGACGAAGTTGATCAGCATCAGCGCGGTGACATCGTCGACCTCGAAGCCGAAATGCTCCACCATCATGAAAGCGGCAAAGACGACAAAGATCTGCCGCCGCGCGCCCGATACAAATTGCAGCGCGTAGTACAGCCAGTAGCGACGCCGAAGGACCAGCCGCACCCGCTGCGGGTTGGGTGCCTCGAACTGCGGGTACAGCAGCATGCAGGCGACGGCGATGACCACCGTCGCCCCGCCCGAGGCAAGGTAGACCGTGTTGTAGGTCAGGTTCAGCGCATCCCACGTCAGGTAGATCAATCCGTAAGCAATAAGGCTCGCCGCCGAGCCAGCTGCCACTAGCCACCCGATGACCTGCGGCGCCCTGTCCTTCTCCAGCCATTGCAGTTGCAGCGACTGGTTGACTGTCTCGTAATAGTGGAACCCGATGGACGACAGCATGGTGATCACGAGGATGCCACCGAGCGACGGAAACCACGCCGTCACCGCCGTCGCGGCGCCCAGAAGGATTAGGGCGACAAGACCCAGCACCTGCTCTCGCAGAAAAATCAGGAAGGCGATGACCCCTACGGCAAGCAATCCCGGGATCTCCCGCACGGTGTGCAGCCAGCCGATCTCTATGCCCGTGAAATCGGCGGCCTCGACCACAAAGTTGTTCAGAAGCGCCGACCATGTCGAGAACGCCAGCGGCATGGCGAGGGCCATCAGAACCAGCAGCGCCTCGGGCCGTCGCCAAAGGGGCAGCCCCTTCGCATCCTGAAGTGTCACGATCCGCATGAGTCGGCCTTACGCCTCTTTCGGACGACGCACCAGTCGCGAGGCGAGCTTGTCAGAGCTCGACGAGCCCCCGCCGTCAGTTCGCCTGCCTGATGTGCACGATGATGCGAAGTCCGACCGTTTCTCCTACGAAATTCCGGAAGCCCGAAGCACCGAAATCGTGGCGGTTCAGGCTGCCCGTCATCTCGACAAACAGCTTAGAAAAGTCGCCCGCCGGGGTGCCCTTCTCGCGAAAGATCTGGGCGTTCAGCGTGATGGGCCGCGTGACGCCGCGCAGGGTGAGCTGGCCCTCGACCCGCGCCCGCGTGGCGTCGCCGGTGATGCGGGTGCTGCGGAACAGGATTTCGGGGTGGGCGGTGGCGTCCAAGACATTTTCGCCCCGCATCGCCTGCGTGGCGAAGGGGAAGCCTGCGCGAGCCTCGGCGACGCGCAGGCGGACGTTGATCTGGCTGGTCTCGGGTCGGGCAAAATCCAGCGTCAGGTCGGCGCGAGAGACCGGCATCCGCCCGTTCTGAACGGCCCCTTCAAAGGTCCAGGTGAAGCCGACGGTGGAGGCGGTCGGATCGAGCTCGTACCGGACGGGGGCGGCGGCGAGGGTGGTGGCCCAGAGGAGGAGGGCCGCGAGGGTCAGGATCAGGCGCATGGGTTGGAATTAGGGCCCGACCCTTCAAATGCCGCTCATTTTTAAGTGACGGTCCCCATGGGGACCGTCTGTAAGCATTTGTTTTCAAGAAACTTTTCGGTTCTGTATATATGTTGTGGTTTCTGACAAGTCAGGTACAATCGGGGAAGATGTTGCGCCTAGGAGGCCCTATTGCGGTATATGTTGTTGAGCGCCTGCCTCGCTGGGCCGGTTTGTGCCGATCCGATGCCAGATCGCCTGTCGTTCCTAATCGGCTCTCACCATTTCAGCCCGGGCCAGGACTTTGAAGAGTTCAACCCCGGCGTTTTCCTCACCTGGGACAACATCCTGCTCGATGGCCAAGGCGACCTGAATGTTGGCGCCTTCCGCAACAGCTATGGACGCACAGCGACGGCCGTCACGGCGGCGTTCCCGTTCTATGAAAAGGGCGCGTTCGAGGCCGGGTTCTTCGCTGGCGCGGCGTATTACCCCGAGGACGGCCGCCGCTTTCGCGTACATGTCGGGGATGTCGTCCCGCTGGGCGGGGTGCAGGCGTCGTACGGCCCATTGTTTGTCCAACTGATCCCTGGGGATGGGCGTGAAGCGGACGCGGTTCTGTCCTTTGGGGTGACCTGGGATTTGGGGCGCTGAGTCAGCACTCGAAGGCTCTTTACAGGATGTAAGTTAGTTTGTCGCACCCTCGGCGCTTCAGCACTTGGAGGCGCCTATGAGACTGACCCACTACGTTACAAGCATTGCTCTGGCGGCAGCGATGCCATTGATGACCCCCCATCCGTCTGCTGCGGCCATTACGGCCGAGCAGGATGGGGCGGCAAAGATCAATATTTCGGGGCGCCAACGCATGCTGACCCAGCGCATGGCGGCGGCGGCGTGTTTCATTGCAATTGGCGTTCAACCGGATGAGCAAACCGGTGTCCTCACACAGGCTCGGGACCTCTACGCAAACAGCCTCGCGGGGCTTGCGAGTGGTAATGCCGACATGGGTATGCTGCTGGAAACGGATGAGCAGGTGCTGGCCGAGATCAAACGTGTCGGCTCACTTTGGAAAGATTTCTCGCTGCAGGTTGAGATCTCGTTGAATGGCGATCCTTCCGCAGCGCTTGTTTTGATGGAGCTCAGCGTACCGATCCTTCAGCAGTCGGATCGCGTGGTGAAGGCGCTGGTCGCATCGCGTGGGGCGTCGGGTGGGTTGTCGCCAGAGATGGCGCGGACGATCGACCTTGCCGGGCGGCAGCGCATGCTGTCGCAGCGGATCGCGAAATCGGCCTGTGCCATGCAAGGCGCCATGTTCCCGGAACTGGCGGCGGAAGAGTTGACGGTTGCCAAGCAGGAGTTTGACGCCGCGCTCATCGCGCTGGAAGCGGGAACCGACGGTGTCGTCGCCCCGCCGACCCCGGAAATCGCCGCCCAGCTTGAGATCGTTCGCACCCATTGGGGTGTGGTGCAGGGACCGTTGGACGAGATCCTTGGCGGCGCGCTTTTGTCAGCTGACGAGATGGCGGCGATTGCCGACAAAACGTCGGAGTTGCTGCGGGAGATGAACAAGGCCGTGGGAATGTACGAGGCGAGTTCGTAGCGGGCTTTGACGGGGACGGTGGGGGTGAAACCCCACCCCTACGCCTATAGGAAGCTCTGGGGGTCGATGTCGACGGAGAGGCGGACGTTGGGGCCGGTTTTGAGTTGGCGGACCCATGTCGCGAGTGCGTCTTGCAGTGGGACTCCTTTCGCGGCCTTCACCAGAAGGCGAACGCGGTGGCGGCCTCGGATGCGTGAGATCGGCGCGGCTGCGGGGCCGAAGACCTGTGCGTTGATGGCGCGGAGGGGGGCGTCGTTGCGGGCCAGGGACGTGCCGAGGTCAAAGACTTCCTGAACGTCGGGTGACGACAGGATGATGCCTGCCAGGCGACCGTAGGGAGGGACCCCGGCGGATTGGCGGGCTTGCGCCTCGGCGCGCCAGAAGGCCTCTTCTTCGCCCGACAGGATGGCCCGGATCACGGGGTGCTCGGGCTGGTAGGTTTGCAAGAGCGCCTCGCCGGGTTTGTCGGCGCGTCCGGCCCGCCCTGCGACCTGGCGCATCAGTTGGAAGGTGCGTTCCGCCGCGCGTAGATCAGAGCCCTGAAGGCCAAGGTCGGCGTCGATGACCCCGACGAGCGTCAACAGCGGGAAGTTGTGGCCCTTGGCGACGAGTTGCGTGCCGATGATGATGTCGGCGTCGCCTGCGGCGATGGCCTCAATGTGCGCTTTCAGCGCCCGGGCGGTGCCGTGAAGGTCGGACGATAGCACGTCGATGCGGGCGTCGGGAAAGAGGCCGCGGGCCTCTTCGGCCATCCGCTCCACCCCCGGGCCGACGGGGGCGAGGCGATCTTCGGCGTCGCAGTTGGGGCACTTGGTGGGGATCGGTTTGGATTCGCCGCATTGGTGACAGACAAGGCGCTTGAGGAAGCGGTGTTCGACCATGCGAGCGTCGCAGTGTTCACAGCCGATCTGGTGGCCGCAGGCGCGGCACAGGGTGACGGGTGCATAGCCGCGGCGGTTGAGGAAGAGGAGCGATTGTTCCTTTGCTTGAAGCCGTTGCGTGATGGCGCGGGCGAGGTGGGATGAGATCCAGCGGTTGGGCGGCAGCGCCTCGTCCCGCATGTCGATGGCGCGCATCTTGGGCAGTTGGGCGGCGCCGATGCGGGCGGTCAGTTCGAGGCGCCGGTACTTGCCGGATTGCGCGTTGACCCAGGTTTCGAGCGACGGCGTGGCCGACGCCAGCACGACATGCGCCCCGGCGATGGAGGCGCGGAGGACGGCCATGTCGCGGGCGTTGTATAGGACGCCGTCTTCCTGCTTGTAGGAGGTGTCGTGTTCCTCATCGACGACGATGAGTCCCAGTTGCTGAAACGGCAGGAACAGGGCCGAGCGGGCGCCGACGATCAATTGCGCGTTGCCGTCCGAGATCATGCGCCACGCGCGGCGGCGTTCGGTCATGGTGACACCCGAGTGCCACTCGGCCGGGCGCGCACCAAAGCGGGCTTCGACGCGGGACAGGAACTCTGCCGTGAGCGCGATCTCGGGGAGGAGGACGAGGGCCTGCCGCCCGCGGGCGAGGCATTCGGCGACGGCTTCGAGGTAGACCTCGGTCTTGCCGGAGCCGGTGATCCCCTTGAGGAGCGTGGTGGAGTAGTCGCCCGTCGTGGCCGCGCGCAGGGCGGTGGCGGCGGCGGCCTGTTCGTCGGTCAGTGTTACGGTGGGGCGGCCCGGGTCGAGGCGCGGGTAGGGCAGGTCGCGGGGGGTGTCTTCTTCGAGGATGACGCCTTGCTTGACGAGGCCTTTGACGACGGAGGTTGAGACGCCCGCATGCTCGGCCAATTCGGACAGGGTGAAGGCGAGGCCGCCGTAGTCTTCCAGCGTCGCGATGGTGCGGCGGCGGGCGTCGGTTTCGCGGTCGGGTCGGGCGGTGCCAAGGCGGTAGACCTTGCGCATGGACTGCGGGTCACCCAGCCCGGGGGAGCGGGTGGCGAGGCGAAGCATCGCGGGCATCGACGTAAGAGTATAGGCGCCCGCGCGAGTCAGGAAATCACGCATCTCTTCCCGCATCGGCGCGGCGTCGAGGATGCGAATGATCGGGCGGATCTTGGAGCGGTCGAAGTCCCCCTTCCCCGGCCCCCAGACGCAGCCGAGGACCTTGCGGGGGCCAAGCGGGACCTCGACATATTGCCCGGTCAGGCAACCGCCTTCGGGGGCCTTGTAGTCCAGCGTGCGATCAAGCGGCTGGGTCGTGAGGACCGCGACGAGGTCGCCTTCGTTGAAGTGCTGGATCACGCCCGCCCTCGGAACTTTGCCTGAGCCCGAGGGTTAGCATGCGCGAGGTTGGCGCCGCCAGCGGGTCAGTCGAACATGTCGGGCTGTTCGATAACAAGCTGGTTCCAGATCGTCTGGAAATGCAGCCAGCCGATATACTCGCTGCCGACATGTTCGCGGCTGTAGCGCGCCCGCTCTTCGGGGATGCGGATCGTCGGGACGCCCGAGGCGGCGAGGTCGAGTTGCTGCTGGCAGCAGTGTTCGAGCGCGATGAACCAGAAGGCGGCGGCTTCGATGCTGTGGCGGCTGGCAGTGAGCAGGCCGTGGTTCTGATGCAGCGCCGCTTTCACGCCCTTGAAGGCCTTGGCCACGTCGGACCCGGCGTGGTTTTCAACGGCCACCTGACCGCCCTGTTCGCCGATGACGACGTGGTCTTCGAAGAACGCGCAGGCGTCTTGCGTGACCGGGTCGATGGGCCGCCCGGTGGCGCACCAGGCGGTGCCGTAGGTCGTGTGCGCGTGGCACATGGCGAGGATGTCGGGATGCTCGTCATGCACGTTGGCATGCAGCACGAACCCGGCGCGGTTCACGGCGTGGTCGCCCTCAATCACCGTGCCCGCGTGGTCGACGAGGATGAGGTTCGAGACCTTCACATGGCCGAAATGCACGCACATCGGGTTGGTCCAATAGAGCTCGGGCCGTTCGGGGTCGCGCACGGTGAGGTGCCCGGCGAAGCCGTAGTCGAAGCCCTGCAGCGCGAAGGCCCGGCAGGCAGCGACGAGGCGTTCCTTCTTGTGCTGACGTTCGGCGTCGATGGACGCGAATTCGGGGAGTTCGGGGAAGATCAGGCCCTCTTGCTCGGGCTGATAGATCGAGACGCGTTTTCCTAGGTCGAGCATGGTCGGGCCTTTCGGTTGTCAGACGCTCCCCTGGGTGGGGCTGCCTTTAACCTTAGCGACTTGGACGCTGATTTCGAGCGGGGATCACGGTTGCTGGCTGAGGAAGACGAACGTGGCGCGCTGGGCGCCCTTGTCCTTGACCGAGACGCGGTAGAGCGCACGGTCCGCGTGCCATTCGAGAAGGTCGAAGCTGTCGGGGTGGTTGACGCGCGTGTCGGGGCCAAGGGCAGTGCCGGGGCGGCAGGTTTGGATCGTCGACCAGAGGTCAGCCGCGAAGCGCTCTGCCGCCGGGTCGCGGAGGTCGAAGCGCCAATGGCAGGACGTTCCGGTTGCCCCGCTAGGTGCGAGGTATTGAGCGCAGGTCGCGTCGGGCGGCTGGGCGGCGGGGAACGCGTCGAGGACGTCGACTATGGCGCAGGCGTGTGCGCCCATGGGCCACGTCAACAGGACGATGGCGATGGCTTTCATGTTGGGCAAGGTCCCTCTTAACAAGCTTGCGCGAGCATACCCCAAAAGCGCGCCGCGAGCGAGGCGACGCTATCAGCGCTCGACGAGGGGCGCCCGAGATGACGCTTGAGTTCGGCTCAGTAGGGTGTGACTATCGCGATCGGCGCCGGCAGGGAGCTCGACTATTGGTTCCTCAGAACTGTTTCGTGATATCAAGCGACCGACCAGGCGACCTCACACAGCCTAAAATGGCCGGGTATGCGAACTCTGAAACGGCCGTTGTTCTGGGGCGTCAGGGGTTGGTGCAATACCTTGCCGCTGGTCACCCGGGCGCCGACTTGCGTGAGGGGAGGTTCTTTGGCGTTTTCCCCGAGAAGGGGGTGACGCGCATTCGGACGGACCGTACGGGGCAGGAGCAGATGTTCTTGTTCCAGATCGAATCGTTTTGGGCCATTTCGAACTCATTCATTCTGCTGGCATCTTACGTGGCGAAATCCCATCGATTAACGATTTATCCGCCTGCGTTGTTTTCGTTTCATTTGAAATCGGGTCGGCATATTGGCGAGCAATTGGTCTCGCACAATACACCAATTTCAGGCATTCGCATGATCCCGGCAACAACCAATATCGCAATCGACCATAAAACGGGGTCATTATCCCTTGAGCACCGCGATTTCTTTGAGGTGTTTGGCGGCGCACACTATCAAGACCTCCTATTGGAATTTCTGCAGAGTCGCGTCCGGCTCCTGGCGACGTTCGGTAATTTCAAAAGACGGATGAACTTGTTCCTATCCGGCGGCTACGACTCCCGTGTTGTTCTGGGTATGATGCTCAAATCCGGGGTCGAAGAAGCGTTGGATATTACTTCGCGCGAAACCCAAACAGCGGACTTTCGCGCTGCCAAACCACTGGTCGAGGCGTTGGGTCTGCAACTTAATCGCGACCGTGAACGCCCCGCATCACTGGCATCACCGCTTGATTCACAAAGGCTTTGGCTGCTGTCATGCGGGGGCACGTATCTGCCATTCTACCGGGTCGGCAGCTACTTGTCCGATG
This sequence comes from Pseudomonadota bacterium, assembly GCA_039190895.1. Lineage (GTDB taxonomy): Bacteria > Pseudomonadota > Alphaproteobacteria > Rhodobacterales > Rhodobacteraceae > Ovoidimarina. The sequence continues at coordinate 8,125 of JBCCXY010000107.1, forward strand.
CAGATGCGACGATCAAGTTGACGGGCGATCAACCCACAAGTTGGGATCACTTTATCGGTCGCGCGAAGTTCAATGGCACCGCCGCCAAAATTGCTGACGACATAAAGGACGATCTGAAAGATCGCGCACCCGGCGCAGACGTCGCCGCTGATTTTCTAAGCGTCTTTTCCGATATCGGCGTAGAGCCGGATCATCCGAAAGCAATGCTGGCCCACTATTGGGCTATTCGGTCACGGCATCATTGTGGGCGCCACTGGTACAAAAGCTTGGGAGCGTCGCGGCTGGTAACGCCGCTTACCCATTCTCATTGGGTCAGCTTCGAGTTCTCTGACAACACCGCATCCCTTAGCCCCAAACAGGCCTTTGCCGATATATTCTCGGCGCTCGACATCCCGGAATTGTGGCACCCCTTCGAAACCCGTGATCACGCCTTTGAGCCAGAGCTTTTGCAGAACTCGCCGTTCAAAGGGGGCGTGGCGCTGGACAATGCGCCTCTTTCCGTTTTTGGCGACTTGACCGAGCCGTGCGATGGCCCGATGTCGATGATGGACCTTCCGGTCCCTGCCAAAAGCAGTGACACCGAGATGAAAACGCAGTTGGCGCACACGTTCTGGATGGCAGAGCGGGCGCGCGAGAGTGGCGTGTTCAGCGAGGGAGATATAGCGCGGGCGAAGGCGGAGATTGCAGAGGATGGGCCGCTTTCAACGTCGTTCCGCAAGGTGTCTCATTTCGCGATGACCGAGGCCATATTGGCGATTGTCGAGGGTTCCGGCCCCTAGCTTGCGCTGCGGCGGACGGCGGCGGTGGCGATTCCCATGGCGATCAGGGCGGTGCCGCCGAGGCGGGTGAGCCATTGGATCACGGCGGGGCGGCGGATCGTGTCGCGGAGGCGGGCGGCGAGGATGGCGTAGGCGAGCGCGTTGCAGGCCGCGAGGCCGACGAAGGTTGCGATGAGGATCGCGGATTGGGTGAGCCATGGGCCGGTCGGGTCAAGGAATTGCGGGACGAAGGCGATGAAGAAGACGATGCTTTTCGGGTTCAGTGCCGTGACCGCTGCGGCGTTCGTGAAGGCTGTCGTGGGCGAAAGGGTGTCGCTGCGGGCGGCGACATCGAGGGCGGCGGTTTTGGCGCCTCGCAGCATCTTGAGGCCGAGGTAGACGAGGTAGACGGCCCCGGCCCATTTCAGCGCGGTGAAGAGCGTTGCGGAGGCCAGCACCAGCGCGCCGAGCCCGGCGAGGGAGGCGGTCATCGCGATGAGGTCTCCGGTCGCGACGCCCAGCGCGGTGGGGACGGCGACGCGCTTCCCCTGCCCCAGCGCGTTGGCCAGCACCAGCAGGACGGTCGGCCCCGGGATCAGGAGCAATGCGGTAGAGGCGGCGACGAAGGCGAGCCAGAGGGTGAGGTCCATGCCGTTTCCTTATGCGACGAAGGCGAGCCAGAGGGTGAGGTCCATGCCGTTTCCTTATGCGACGAGGCGGGCGAAGAGGGTGTTGCCGGTCTGGGCGACTTCATAGCCGCGCGCGATCAGCATCCGGGTGAGCTCGGGCGCCGGGCTTTCGCCGTAGCGTTCGGGCCCCGCGTCGATGGCGATGTTGCGGGGGCGGAGGGGGCCCATGCCGTCGATGGCCTCGATCTCGGCCCCTTCGGCTTCGAGCTTGAAGAAGTCGATCTGGTCGAGGCCCAGCGACGTGGCAAGGTCTTCGAGGCGGTAGGTGGGGACGGTCAGCGTCTCACCCGTCGCACCCCGGTCGGGGGCGAGGAGGGAGTGGTCCACGTCGCGGTCGCTGAGCTGCAACTCGAACGTGCCCGAGGTGTTGAAGAGCCCGGCTTGCACCACGCGGGCGTGGGCGAAGGCCGACAGGTTGGCGATGCAGCAGCCGAGGTTCGCGGGTGCCGGTTCGATCAGCACGAGCCGACCGGCGATGGGCGCGACAGAGCGGGCGAAGCCGCCGACATAGGCGCCGCAGTCGATGACGGTGTCGCCCGGGCGGACCTCGCAGAAACCGGGCTTCTGGTACTTGCCGTGGAGGACTTCGAGGTAACCGGTCAGAATCGTGCGGTGGTTTTCGCGGTTGAGCGGGCGGGGGAAATGCATGTCGCGCCCGGCCTGGCGGACGATCACCTGATTGGCGAGGACGAAGTCGGTGTCGAAGTAGTTCTTATGCCCTCGCGACAGTTCGGCGAGGGCGGTCAGAGTGCCCTCTTCCGACCCGGCATTGCCATCGGCGGCGGCGCGGATTTCCTTGCGCATCCAGGGTTTGAGGGGGGCGGGCTCGGCCAGGGTCATGCCCGCACTGTGGGGTCAGCGGCGGGGCGGGTGCAAGGGGTCTATCGACAGGCGGATCGGGCCTTTTGCGGTGACCGGGTCGACCGGGTTGCCCCGCTGGGTGGCGCGAAGGGGCAGGCTGCCCGCACAGCGGCGAATCGCTGGCATCAGCGGGCGCCAGTCGGCGGGGGCGAGGGAGCGGGCGACTTCGGACGGACAGAAGGTTTTTTCGGGGCCACGTTCAAAAGCCAGCAACATTAACGCTTCCTTAATTTCATCGTCATTCATTTGGCTCAAATCCTTCGCAACCAGTGCCCACTTCTGGCCCCGTTCCCTCGGTATTTATCACGCCAAGCGTCGTGGGGAGCGACGGTATCGAACGAATTGAAGGTGATGAGATGACTTGGAAGATCGGACTTGCGGCTATGGCGCTTGCCTGCACGGCAGGTGTCGCGGACGCGGCCACTGTGGCCTACACGGAAGGCGCACGGCCCCGGGTTGAGGGCACCACAAAGCTGAGCGACGTGGCAGGCTCCGCCAGCGGCGCCTATGACGTGTTCACGAATGACGGCGGCGCCCTCGGCGGGTCGTTCGACATCGGGGACGTGGTCCGCGTGTACGGGCGGGTTGTCGGCGGGGTCGACACCTATACCTTTGACACGTCGACGGATTTCACGATCCGCTTCATCTTTGGCGGCTATGACCTGGCGAATGGCGGCAGCGTCAACGAGTCGGGCTTTGTGTCCGAGACGGTGGCCGAAAAGACGGCGACGTTCCGACTGACGAACACCGACACGAACGACATCCAGACGGTGACGTACACGACTGACATCACGGGCGGCAACTCGTTCATCTTCGCGGGCGGGCCGGGGACGTATCTGTTCTCGATCGACGGGCGCGGGGATCAGGGGCGGCCTGTGGGTTTGTACGATCTGCGGATCACGGCGGTTCCGCTGCCGGCGAGTGCTTTGCTGATGCTGACCGCGCTTGGCGGTGTGGCCGTGGCATCGCGCCGGACGCGCAAGGCCTAATCCAGCCTGACAGTTTGGGAAGGGCGGCCCCGGCGGGCCGCCCTTTTTCATGCGTGGGCGGTGGGCAGATTGCCCACCCTACCGCTCGTTGCGGGTGCGTTGCCACTCAAGGGCATCGTCGCAACGCTTGCAGACCTCGGGGTGCGCGTGCTGGCCGACATCGACCGAGAACTTCCAGCAGCGCAGGCACTTCTTGCCTTCGGCCTTGGCGAAGGTGACCGCCACGCCCTCTACATCGGGGGTGGTGAACGCATCAGCGGGCGCCGTGTCCTCGGACAGCGTGACGCCGCTGGTGATGCAGATGTCGTCGAACTCCACCGATTGGGCGGCGGCGCGGGTGTCGGCGTCGTCGATATAGACGGTCGGCGCGGCCTCTAGCGACGAGCCGATTACCTTGTCCTGCCGCTGCACCTCCAACGCCGCGGTGACGGCGCGGCGCGCGCGGCGGATCTTGTGCCACTTCGCGGCCAGCGCCTCATCCCGACAGTCGGCGGGCGTGTCGGGCATATCGATCAGGTGGACCGAGGAGTCGTCGCCCGGGAAGCGCTGAAGCCAGACCTCTTCCATCGTGAACACCAGGATCGGGGCGAGCCATGTGGTCAGCCGGTGGAACAGGATGTCGAGCACCGTGCGCGCTGCCTTCCGGCGCGTCGTCGGGCCGTCGCAGTAGAGCGCGTCCTTGCGGATGTCGAAATAGAAGGCCGACAGATCGACCGTCGCGAAGTTGAACAGCGTCTGGAAGACGCCCTGGAAGTCGTAGGCCTCGTAGCCCTTGCGGACCTGCTCATCGAGTTCGGACAGGCGGTGGAGGACCCAGCGCTCCAGCTCCGGCATGTCGGCGGGCGCGACGCGTTCGTCTTCGGTGAACCCGTTGAGGTTGCCCAGCAAAAACCGGAACGTGTTACGCAGGCGGCGATAGCTGTCGGCGACGCCTTTCAGGATTTCCGGCCCGATGCGGTGGTCGTGCTTGTAGTCGGTCTGCGCCACCCAAAGCCGCAGGATATCGGCGCCGTATTGCTTGACGACCTCCTCCGGGACGATGGTGTTGCCCAGCGACTTGGACATCTTCAGGCCCTTCTCGTCGAGCGTGAAGGCATGCGTCACCACGGCCCGATAGGGCGCCCGCCCCAGCGTGCCACAGGCCTGCAGCATCGAGGAATGGAACCACCCCCGGTGCTGATCGGTGCCCTCCAGATAAACATCGGCGAGGCCATCCTCCGTCCCATCCTCGCGGTCGCGCAGGACGAAGGCATGGGTCGAGCCAGAGTCGAACCACACGTCGAGGATGTCATCGACCTTCTCCCACTCATCCGGGTTGTGGTCGTTCCCCAGAAACCGCTCCTTCGCGCCTGGTTTGTACCAGGCGTCGGCACCCTCCGCCTCGAACGCCTCGTTGATGCGCGCGTTCACGGCGGGGTCCTTCAAGAGGAAGTCGTCATCCGTCGGCATCGCCCCTTTCCGCGTGAAGCAGGTGAGCGGCACACCCCAGGCCCGCTGGCGCGACAGCACCCAGTCGGGCCGTGCTTCGATCATGGAATACAGGCGGTTCCGCCCGGTCTGCGGCGTCCACTCCACCTTGTCGATGGAGGTGAGCGCGCGCTCCCGGATCGTCGTCCCGAAGTCGTCCTTCCCGTCGCCCACGGCGCGGTCGATGGCGGCGAACCATTGCGGCGTATTGCGATAGATCACCGGCGCCTTGGAGCGCCAGGAATGCGGGTAGCTGTGCTTGATCTTGCCGCGCGCCAGCAGGCCGCCGACCTCGACCAGCTTGTCAATCACCGCCTTGTTCGCGTCGCCCTCCTTGCCGTTCTGCTTGAGGATCGCCTTGCCGCCGAACAGCGGCAGGTCATCGCGGAACCGCCCGTCTTCGTTGACATTGTAGGTGATGACCTCCGCCAGCATCCCGGCGTCGCGGTAAAGCTCGAACTCTTCCATCCCGTGGGACGGGGCACAGTGGACGAAGCCCGTGCCCTCTTCGTCGGTAACGAATTCAGCATGGCGGAAGTCGCGCGGGGCGTCCCACTCACCGTTTCCATCCGCGACGCCCGCAAGCGGGTGTTGAAGCGACAGCGACGCCATCTCATCGGCCGACACCTGACGCAACCGGCGATACTGCCCGTCCTCCAGACGCGCCGCCGCAAACACGTTGCCCGCAAGCTTGTCGGCCACGATATAGCGGTCACCCACCTGCGCCCACGACACCTCGGGCGTGCCCGTCACTTCGTACAAGCCATAGTCGATATCGTCGCGGTAGACGACGCCCTTGTTCGACGGGATGGTCCAGGGCGTCGTGGTCCAGATCACCACATGCGCCCCGTCCAGATCGCTCAGCGCCGCAACATGACCGACGGTGTCGCCGGTCGAAACGGCGGGGGTCTCACTCCGCAGCAGGACCTTGAACTTCACCCAGATCGTGAAGCTCTCTTTGTCGTGGTATTCCACCTCGGCCTCGGCGAGCGCGGTTTCCTCCACCGGCGACCACATTACGGGCTTGGAGCCCTGATAGAGCAGCCCGGACATCAGGAATTTCTGGAATTCCTCGGCGATCACGCGCTCCGCGTGGTAATCCATCGTGACATACGGGTCAGCCCAGTTTCCAGTGACGCCAAGGCGCTTGAACTCATCGCGCTGGATGTCGACCCAGCCCTCGGCGAACTTGCGGCATTCCTGCCGGAAGTCGATCACGTCGACCTCGTCCTTGTTCTTGCCCTTGGACCGGTATTGCTCTTCGATCTTCC
>JBCCXY010000108.1:0-14137 GCA_039190895.1 Pseudomonadota bacterium
AAGGGCCGGGCGGCGGAGGCCTGACCGATGGCAGATGTCGCTTTCGCAGGCCCGCGCCGCCGCCCCTTCGTGGCCCGGCATCCCTCGGTCCTGATCTTCCTTCTCTGCCTCGCGCTGTTCACGGTGGGGGTGACGGTCTTGTCGGAGGGCTTCGGGATCGGGGTGATTTCCACGAGCTTCGTCAAGACGTTGGGGAAGACGCTGTGCCTGTGCCTTGTGGCATTGGCGATGGATCTGGTGTGGGGCTACACCGGCATCCTGTCGCTCGGGCACATGGCGTTCTTCGGGCTGGGCGGCTACGCGATTGGCATGTGGCTGATGTATGAGCGGACGCGGCTGATCGTGGTCGACAGCCTCGCCGCCGCGCCCCTGCCACCGACGCCGGAAGAGATAAGCGACGGGATCGCGACGCAGATCTTCGGCGTCGTCGGCGCGTCAGAGTTCCCGCCGATCTGGGCGTTTGCGCATTCGCTTCCGCTGCAACTGGCGGCGGTCGTGCTGGTGCCGGGGCTGATCGCGTTGGTGTTCGGGTGGCTCGCGTTCCGCAGCCGGGTGACGGGGGTGTACCTGTCGATCCTGACGCAGGCGATGACGCTCGCGCTGTCGCTGTACCTGTTCCAGAACGACAGCGGGCTGCGCGGGAACAACGGGCTGTCGGGGCTGCAGAACCTGCCGGGGCTGGATGGCGTGAGCCAGGCGACGGTGTCGATGTGGTTCCTCTGGGCGTCGGCCTTCGCGCTGGGCGCGGCCTATGTGCTGTGCGCGTGGATGGTGTCGGGCAAGTTCGGCAGCGTGTTGCGCGGCATCCGCGATGACGAGGCGCGGGTGCGGTTCCTGGGGTACTCGGTTGAGGCGTTCAAGCTTATGATCTTCACCGTGACAGCGGTGATCGCCGGGATCGCGGGGGCGCTGTATTATCCGCAGGCGGGGATCATCAACCCGGCAGAGATTGCGCCGATCGCGTCGATTTATCTCGCCGTTTGGGTCGCGATTGGCGGGCGTGGGCGTCTGTATGGCGCGGTGATCGGGGCGGCGTTTGTGTCGCTTTTGTCGACGTGGTTCACGGGCGGGCAGGCGCCGGATATCAATCTTGGCTTCTACACGATTGAGTGGGTGAACTGGTGGACGGTGCTGCTGGGGCTGTCCTTCGTCGCGGTCACCTTGTTCGCACCGCGTGGGATCGGGGGGCTGTTCGACCTGATCGCGGACCGGCGGCACCCGGATCGGCGAGGGGCCGATCTTGGCCCTGATGCGGGCTCCTTCCAGGAGAAGGAGGCGTCGAAGTGAGTACGCTGCTGGAGGTCTCGGGCGTCTCGGTCTCGTTCGACGGGTTCAAGGCGATCAACAACCTTTCGTTCCAGATTGCTGAGCAGGAGTTGCGCGCCGTGATCGGGCCGAACGGGGCGGGCAAGACGACGTTCATGGACATCATCACCGGCAAGACGCGGCCCGATGAGGGGCGCGTGATCTGGGGGAAGAACGCGATCTCGCTGCTGTCGATCTCGGAAAGCCGGATTGCGCGGGAGGGCGTGGGGCGCAAGTTTCAGCGGCCGACGGTGTTCGAGGATCAGACGGTGGCCGAGAACCTGATGATGGCGCTGCGGAACGACCGGACCCCGTTGGGCGTGCTGCTCTTTCGGCCCCGCCGCAAGGATCGTGAGAAGATTGAGGAACTGGCAGACGAGATCGGCCTGACCCCGGCGTTGGAGCGCAAGGCGGGGGAGCTGTCGCATGGGCAGAAGCAGTGGTTAGAGATCGGAATGCTGCTGGCGCAGGACCCTCAGTTGTTGCTTGTGGATGAGCCTGCGGCGGGGATGACCGTGGCGGAGCGGGAGCATACGACAGACATCCTGAAAGAGGCCGCGAAGACGCGGGCGGTGGTCGTGGTGGAGCATGACATGGAATTTGTGCGGCGGCTGGGCTGCAAGGTGACGGTGCTGCACGAGGGGTCGGTCCTGGCGGAGGGGTCGATTGACCACGTGACGTCGGACGACAAGGTGATCGAGGTGTATCTTGGCCGATAGCCTGCTGCATATCCGCGACCTCGACCTGCATTACGGGGGGAGCCAGATCCTGTACGGCGTCGATATCGACGCCACGCCTGGTGAGGTAACTTGCGTGATGGGGGTGAACGGGGTCGGGAAGACGAGCCTGCTGAAGGCCATCTCGGGCACCCATCCGATGAGCGGGGGGACGTTTCAGTTTGACGGGCAGGATGTGAGCCGTGCGTCGGCCCATAGTCTGGCGAAGCGGGGGATCGCGTATGTTCCGCAGGGGCGTGAGATCTTTCCGTTCCTGACGGTGCAGGAGAATTTGGAGATCGGGTTTGCCTGTTTGCCGCGGGATCAGCGGCGGATACCGGAGGATATCTTTGAGTTGTTTCCGATCCTGAAGGACTTCCTCGGACGCCGTGGCGGGGATCTGTCGGGCGGGCAGCAGCAGCAGCTGGCGATTGCTCGGGCTCTGGTGACCCAACCGAAGCTGTTGTTGTTGGATGAGCCGACAGAGGGGATTCAGCCGAACATCATCAAGCAGATCGGGGACGTGATTGGGATGCTGCGGGAGCGGGGGACGATGGCGATTGTTCTGGTCGAGCAGTTCTTTGATTTTGCCTACGGATTGGGGGACCGGTTTGTGGTGATGGAGCGGGGGGTGGTGAAGACCCGGGGGACGGCGGATGAGCTGGGGCGGGAGACGCTTTTGGAGGCGGTTTCGGTTTAGGGTTTGGGCGGTCCCCATGGGGACCGTTTCTAATATGTTGTTTTTTTTAGTTATTTTGGGTTACCCTCTTTTGGACGGACGCTCTTCGAGCTCTTGCGAGCTCGCCTCGCTTGGTGCTTCGGGAGTGGGGTTTGTGCTTGGTGGCGTGCCGGGGTGAACCCCGGCCTACGATCGGGGGCGGTGGGCAAACCCGTCGCGGAGCGCCGGAACTGCCCACCCTACTCTTCGCATCTACGACAGGTCGGAGTGGCGGGGGATTTTTTGGGGGCCCGACTTGATGCCGGGGCGGTCTTTTCTTGAGGTCCAGGTGTCTCGGGCTTTTTGGAAGAGTTCCCGGTCGTCGGCGTAGACCTCGTTGATTTTCTTTCGGAGGGGTTTGGTGAGGATTTCGCTTTTGGCGAAGTCTTTGCTGGAACGGTTTGTTTCCAGGCTTTCCGCGATTTCGCGAATATCGGGGATTAGTCCGGACAGAAGAGCTTCGATTTGATCGTTGAGATGGTTTGATACCATCAGCTTTAAATCAAACGCTCGAATGACGTTCAATCTGTAGGTTTGCGGGGTCCAGTGAGCCTCCGGTTCTAAATCCACTCCATTCGCGATGTTGGATTTAAGCCAATCCGCCATTAGCTCGCAATTACCTTGGTGGTCTTTGACACTGTTTGCCTGCGGGTTCAGGCCGTGGCCGATTAAGATGCTGCGCAAGGGCACAAAGGTTTTGTGGCCGTCACCAATTACTTTGTCGGAATAGAGTGAAAAGAACCGATCCACGGGATTTCGCAACACGGTGAAGGCGTAATCCTCAGCCCTAATGTCTTCGTCCGTCAATTCCAGATCCGAGACGCGCAGAAACTCATCGTCGGAATCGTGGATGCGGAGGGGGTTTGGGTGCACCTCCCCCCTCTCTAGCTGCCACAAGAGGTTCTTCACGAATGTGCAACCGCATTTTGGAATAACGAGGTAGCGGATCGGGTAGCGGCGCAGCGTGAAGAGGCGGTTTGAGAGCATACGGGTCTACCTGATTGTGCCCCGTGGGCGCTGCGTAGTAGTTACAGGAAAACAAGCGATGAGCAATCGAGCGGCATGCACCTTATCACCTTCTTCGGGGCGCAGGGGCCGGTAGGCAGGGGTCTGCGAGATGCGTTGCTGGCGCAGGCGGAACCCCTGTTGGCGTGCCGCTATTTCGTGCCGGAGCGCGAGGTCTTCGCCGCCCCCATTCGGGAGGCGCTGGGCCGGGGGGACGCCGATGCCGACCGGCAGTGGTCGATGATTGCGCGGATCGCAGGGGAAAAGACTGCGGACGGGCTGTTTCTTGTGAACGAGCACTACTGGTCGAGCTCGGCGCAGATTTTGGACGGGGGCGAGCTGTATGCTGACGCTGAGGGTAAGAGTGTCTTCATCGATGAACTCTTTCGCCCGCAGCGCTATACGATCATGATTGCCATAGATAATTTCGCCGAGTTCTTTCCCAAGCTACGCAACGAGACCCTTCGCCAGACCGTGCGGGATATGCCGTGGGAGGCCGTCTATGAGTTGTCGTGGTACGACATGGTGCTTGGTCTGCGGGCGGCCTGCCCGAGGGCGGAGTTCGTGGTGATCCGGTCCGAGACCTTCCCCGGAAATGCGCACCACCTGCTGCGTCGCCTGCTGCCCGCGGCGGAGTTTCCCACGGATGAGAGCGAAGATCTGATCCGCAGTTCGATCCGGTGGCGCGGGCATAACGGGTTGAATGACATGGTGGCCGAGGGCCGTTTGAGCGCCGAGGACACGGTGCCGTTCGTTCAGTCGTTCCGGAAGGGGCGGCCAAACCGCAAGTCGCAGCTTGATGTCGGCTTTGACCGCGACATGGTGGAGCTTTTGACCTCGCGCTATGACGAAGACTGGCGGAAAATCGTGGCGCTTCAGGGGGATGAGGCGCCGCTGGGCTATGTCGTTGTGCCTCCGGATGGTCAGCTTTAACCCATTGTTCAGAATGAACTTTAGGCGTTTTTCACACGGGCGCCAAAGTCTGGCAGGCCACCTTTCACATTTCGCTTTCATGGTCCTCTCCGGTCTTCACGGGGAGCTTGGCGCTATGCAGGTAGATCTGGTTTTGGGTGACGCGCAGGGCGAGGTCATCGACGCGGAACACTTCGGGATGAACTTTGCCTTCCAGTGGGAGCGGATTGGCGACAAGCCGTGGGAGAAGTTCGACGAAGTGGCCGCAGATGTGGGTGCGCAGCATGTGCGGTATCCAGGCGGCGCGGCGGCCGAGACGATGTTCGACATGCGGAACCCGAACAAGGAGTCCTTCACGCAACCGGATGGGAGCGTGCAGGAGATCAAGCCGCTGGATGAGTTTCTGGCCTATGCCAATGCCAACGGAATTTCGCCGACAATTATTGTCCCGACGCTGCCGCTTTTGACGGATCAGGTTGTGAATGGGCATCGGGATTTTGATGCGGCCTGGGAGGGTGATCTCAAGGCGTTCATCAAGGAGACGCTGGCGCAATCGGATGGGATTCAGGCGTTTGAATTGGGGAACGAATATCAGACGCATATGACGTCGCTTGAGTATGGTCGCGTGGCGAGCAGTGCCGCGAAGATCATTGATGAGGCGATCAAGGAATTCCGTATCGAGAACGGATTGGGGGCGGATTGGCCTGCGCCGGATATTGCCGTTCAGGTTTGGAACCAGAGCGTGAATGGCGGCCTTTCGGTTGAGGAATTGGCGCATCGGAATGAAGTCGTCCGGGCGGAGTTTGATGCCGAGGAGACCGCTGCCGTGGATGCGGTCGTGGGGCACTATTATTACCTCGACGGGCGGAATGCCGGGGCTGTTGATGAGAACAGCTATGACAATATCGAGGCGTCGATTGGGGTGTCGACCGATCTGATGGATGCGTGGACCGAGGACGGGTTTGCGGGGATCGACTATCGCTTTTCGGAATGGAACGTGTCGCATCATTCGAGCGTCGATATTGGCCTGCAGCAGGCACCTGTCATGCTGAAGATGTTCAGCACGTTTCTGGCGGAGGGTGTCGACGTGCTCGACTTCTGGTCGACGCAGTATCACGCGACGAGCCTGGCGCATCCGGACGGGTCGCTGGGCGTGGCGGGGCAGTTGTTCGCTTTGATGGCGGAAAACCTGATCGGCGCGCAGTCGGTGGAGATCGGGATCGGGAGCGATCTGATTGACGTTCATGCGTTCGAAGGCGGGGACGCGTTGCATCTGTTCGTGTCGTCGCTGACGACGGACCCTGTGGATATCTCGCTGGGGTTTGACTGGGCGGCGGCGGGGTACAGCCCGGTCAGCGCGACATTTATCGAGGTCGACGAGACGGCGGCGGACGGCGCGTATCGCGATCTGGCGGACCTGCCGGTGTATCTGGAGCCGGATCTGCCGACGTACCTGACCGTTGGCGCGTTCGACGGGACGGTGGAGCTGGATCCGTATCAGACGGTGCTGTTGGAGTTCGTGCGCGCGCCGCAGGGGACGGATGGGGACGATGACCTGACCGGGGATGATGGTGCGAATGTGTTGGACGGCGGGCTTGGGTCGGATGTTCTCCGTGGGGAGGGCGGGGCCGATGTGTTGGTCGGCGGGGCCGGGTTTGATTGGTTGGAGGGTGGCGACGGGGCCGATGACCTGCAGGGTGGTGCGCAGGCGGACAACCTGTTTGGCGACGCGGGAGATGACGTATTGGCCGGTGATGGCGGGTTGGATCGGCTGTTTGGCGGGACGGGCGAGGATGTGCTCGACGGTGGCGCAGGGGATGACGCGCTGTTTGGTGGGGCCGAGGCGGATCGGCTGTATGGCGGCGAGGGGGCGGATGCGCTGAATGGCGAGGCCGGGTTTGACTGGCTGGAGGGCGGCGATGGTGATGACGCGCTGGATGGCGGGGCGCAGGCGGACAGTCTGTTTGGGCAGGCTGGGGCGGACACTCTGATCGGCGGTCAGGGGCTGGATCGGTTGTTTGGCGGCACGGGCGACGATGTGCTGGACGGTGGGACTGGGAATGACCGGCTGTTTGGGGATAACGGGAATGACGTTCTGGCGGGCGGATCGGGAGATGATTTTCTGTCGGGCGGGGCCGGGTTTGATCGGCTGGCGGGTGGCAGGGGCGATGACGTGCTGACGGGGAACTTCAACGCGGACACGTTTGTGTTTGAGGATGGGTTCGGGGATGACGTGATTACCGATTTTGCGGCGACGAATGATTTTGAGAAAATCGATCTGGCGGGTGTAGCGGCGATTGCCGGCTTCTCGGATTTGGCGGATCATATGAGCCAAGCGGGATCGGACGTGGTGATCGATGATCATGCGGGGAATACGATCACGCTGCAGGGGGTTGATCTGGCTGAGCTGGATTCGATGGATTTCATCTTCGCGTGACGGGTGGCGCGTGCGGGGGGATCGGTCTACGTCTTCGGTGAAACGGAGAGCGCCATGACAAACCCCCTTCTCGCCGACTGGGATCGCCCGTTCGGTTTGCCCCCTTTCGATACGCTCAGCGATGACGATTTCGCACCCGCTGTGGACGCTGCGCTGGAGGCGGCGCGGGCGGAGGTGACTCGGATCGTCGACAATGAAGACCCGCCGACGTTTGAGAACACCATCGATGCGCTGGAGCTCGCGGATGAGCTTTTGGGGCGGGTGCTGGGGGCGTTCTATACGCTGGCCGGGACCGATACGAACGACGCGCGGAATGCGCTGATGCGGGAGTTTTCGCCGAAGCTGTCGGCGTATGGGTCAGAGATTACGATGAACGCTGCGTTGTTCGGGCGGATCGAGGCGTTGTGGGATCAGCGGGATGCCTTGGAGCTGACGGACGAGCAGCGGCGGGTGCTGTTTCTGACGCGGCGCGGGTTTTTGCGGGCCGGGGCGGCTCTGGAGGGGGACGCGCGGGATCGGCTTACGGAGGTGAAGTCTCGGCTGTCGGTGCTGGGGACGGAGTTTACGCAGAACCTGCTGAAGGATGAGGCGGATTGGTTCATGCCGTTGGGCGATCCGGACGGGTTGCCGGGGTTCCTACTGGATGCGGCCAAGGCGGCGGGAGAAGAGAAGGGGGCGAACGGGCCGGTGGTGACCTTGTCGCGGTCGCTGATTGTGCCGTTCCTGCAGTTCTCGCCGGATCGGGAAGCGCGGAGAGCGGCTTGGACGGCGTGGACCTCTCGCGGGGCGAATGGGGGTGAGACAGACAACCGGGCGATTGCGGCGGAGATCCTGAAGCTGCGGGAACAGCGGGCGCAGTTGCTGGGGTACGATACGTTTGCGGATTACAAGTTGGAGACGGAGATGGCCGGGACCCCGGCCCGGGTGCGCGACCTGCTGATGGAGGTTTGGCGACCGGCGAAGGCTCAGGCCAAGGCGGACGCGGGGACGCTGGAGGGCATGTTGCATGCCGATGGGTTCAGCGGGCCGTTGGAGCCGTGGGACTGGCGGTATTATTCCGAGAAGCGGCGGAAGGCGGAGCATGACCTGGATGAGGCGGAGCTGAAGCCGTATCTGCAGCTCGACCGGATGATCGAGGCGTCGTTTGCCTGTGCGGGGCGGCTGTTCGGGCTGGAGTTCACGCCCGTCGAGGCGAGCCTGCATCATCCCGACGCGCGGGCGTGGGATATCACGCGGGACGGGCGGCATATGGCGGTGTTCGTGGGCGATTACTTCGCGCGGTCGTCGAAGCGGTCGGGAGCGTGGTGTTCCTCGATGCGCAGTCAGCGGAAGCTGGGGGGTGATGTTCGGCCCATCGTCGTGAACGTCTGCAACTTCGCGAAACCGGCGGAGGGGCGCCCGGCGTTGCTCTCGTATGACGACGCGCGGACGCTGTTTCACGAGTTCGGCCATGCGCTGCATCACATCCTGTCTGATGTGACGTATTCCAGCGTGTCGGGGACGTCTGTGGCGCGGGATTTTGTGGAGCTGCCGTCTCAGTTGTATGAGCATTGGCTGGAGGTGCCGGAGGTGCTGTCGGACTATGCGACGCATGCCGAAACGGGGGAGCCGATGCCGGACGATCTGCGCGACCGGCTGCTGGCGGCGGCGACCTATGACATGGGGTTCCAGACGGTGGAGTACCTGGCGTCGGCGCTAGTGGACCTTGCGTTCCACGACAGGGACGCGCCCGAGGACCCGATGCAGCGGCAGGCGGAAGTGCTGGACGAGATCGGATTGCCGCGCGCGATCCCAATGCGCCATGCGACGCCGCACTTCGCGCATGTGTTCGCGGGGGACGGGTACTCGGCGGGGTATTACAGCTACATGTGGTCCGAGGTGATGGACGCCGACGCGTTCGCGGCCTTCCAGGAGGCGGGCGGCGCGTTTGATGGCGCGATGGCGCAGAAGCTGGAGGATCAGATCCTGTCGCGCGGCGGGTCGGAGGATGCCGAGGCGCTGTACCTCGCCTTCCGGGGGCGGATGCCGGGGCCCGAGGCGCTGCTGAAAGGGCGGGGACTGGTTCAGTGAGCGTAAGTGACGCCGAACAGGCGGCCTTGATCGAGGCGGTTCGCACGGTCGCTAAGGCCGAAATCACGCCCCGCTTCCGCGCTTTGTCGAGCGACGAGGTAGATCAGAAGTCGGGCGTGGAAGACCTCGTGACCGTGGCCGATAAGCGCGCCGAGGTGGCCATCACAGCGGCAGTTCGTGACATCCTGCCCGGTACGCGGGTTGTCGGAGAAGAGGCCGTGGCGGTGGATGCGTCTTTGCTTTCCGACGTCGGCAAGCCGGGGCGCACGGTGATCATCGACCCCATCGATGGGACGTGGAACTTCGCAAACGGCATTGCGACCTTCGGGGTGATCCTCGCGGTGGTCGAGGATGGCGAGACGGTGATGGGTCTGCTCTATGATCCCGTCTGGGACGATTGGGTGGTCGCCCGGAAGGGCGAGGGTGCCTGGTTTAGCGCACCGGGAAAGGCGCCGCGTCGGCTTCGGGTGTCTACGCCCTCGGGCGATCTGGAGGACGCGTTCGGGTTCATTGGCCTCTATCTGTTCGACAAGCCCGGGCAGGTGCTGCTTTGCGAGACGATGTCACGGTTCCGGCGCACCGCGAACCTGCGGTGTTCGTGCCATGAGTATCGAATGATCGTGGACGGTAAGGCGGATTTCATGCTGACCGGAATGCTGAACTCCTGGGATCACGCGGCCGGTGTGTTGGCGTTTCGCGAAGCGGGTGGCGTGGCGCGGTTGTTGGACGGGCCGGAGTATGCGCCCTCCATGACTCACGGTCGCCTGCTGATCGCGGCGACGGAAGAGTTGTGGGCGGAGTTGGCCGGGCTTTGGGCGGGACTCAAGTAGGCCGGTTTCGACGCCTGGCGGCGCCGACAGTCTGGGGGATTTCACCCCCCAGACCCCCCGAGAGTATTTTCAGCCAGAAGAAGACACTGGGCGCGCCACTGGGTGGATCTCCTCAAGTTGTTATTGATGAGACCTCCGATGTAGTTGTTGGTGAATGAAAACTCGTCTTTTTAAGTGCCCTTGCTGTCATTTACCAACTCTTGGTGAGCGTGGTGGCTATGAGATTTGCGGGGTTTGTTGGTGGGAAGATGACGGCCAAGACGATCCTGATGCCGCACAGCCTCTTGGGGGACCAAACGGTCACTACTCCCTTAAAGAGGCGCGCCAGAACTACCGCCATCACGGGCATATGTACGCTGAAGGTGAG
This sequence comes from Pseudomonadota bacterium, assembly GCA_039190895.1. Taxonomy (GTDB): domain Bacteria; phylum Pseudomonadota; class Alphaproteobacteria; order Rhodobacterales; family Rhodobacteraceae; genus Ovoidimarina. The sequence continues at coordinate 10,361 of JBCCXY010000108.1, forward strand.
GGCATTCTTGCGGTTGAAAAACCAAGTAAAGCTCGACGGGATCTTATGGCGTTTTTGGCGGTTCAGGGCGATCAAGAGATTGATCTTGAGGCGTTTAATCAACTGCTCGAAGATGTGGTTCGACGCACGAACCGGTAACTTATCAGTCGCGGATTTCTTCGGGGAGGACGCCCCAGAGCGCGCCTTTGCGGATCCAGCCGCGGTGCCCGCCGGAGCTGATCCGGCACCAGTCGAGGGTGCAGGCGCCGAGGCGGGCGACGACTCCGGCTTCGGCGTGGGCGTTTATTGCGGCGTCAGAGGTGGGTTTCATGCGGAGTGCGGCCATGTCTTCGCGGATGATCACGGTGCGCGCGCCTGAGAGGAGTGAATAGTGCATCCAGCCGCCCGCGCCGTCGAAGTCTTCCACGCGGCGCCAGTGGCCGTATTCGTCGGTCACGATGAGGGGCATGGAGCGGCGGGTGAACACCCAGTCGATGCGATGGCTTAGCGATGGCCCTCGGCGGACGTTGCCCTCTTGCGACTTCAGCGACACGTAGCGCGGGATGGGGAGGTTCGTTTCGGAGCCCCGGTCCACGTCTGCCGTTGCCGTCGAAGAGAGTGCCAGCATCAGTGCCAGCAGCAGGGGTCCTGCCTTCATCTTTGCCCGCCCGTCCTTAGCCTCGCCTCAGGGATGTCTTGTGCCGCATCCCTTTCGCTGACAGTTTGCCTCGTAGCGACGGGAATTTGAAGAGGCGGATACGTAGAATGGCGGGCAAACGCCTGAGTGTGGTGGTCACGCGACGGCTGCCAGAGCCGGTCGAAACCCGGATGCGCGAGCTTTTCGATGTGACGCTGCGGGTGGATGACGTGAAGATGTCGGCGGATGAACTCGCGGTGGCGGTTCGTGGGGCTGACGTGCTGGTGCCGTGTGTGACCGATCAGATCGACGCGGCGCTGCTGGCGCAGGCGGGGGAGCGGTTGCGGTTGATCGCCAATTACGGGGCCGGGGTGGATCATATCGACGTGCAGTCGGCGCGGCAGCGGGGGATCCTGGTGTCAAACACTCCCGGGGCCGTGACGGAGGATACCGCCGACATGACGATGGCGCTGATCCTGGCGGTGACGCGGCGGATCCCGGAGGGTCTGGCGGTCATGCAGTCCGGCGAGTGGGCCGGGTGGGCACCGACGGCGTATCTGGGTGGGCGCGTGCATGGGCGGCGGCTGGGGATCCTCGGGATGGGTCGGATCGGACAGGCGGTGGCGCGGCGGGCGGCGGCGTTTGGGATGCAGGTTCATTACCACAACCGGCGGCAGTTACGGCCCGAGGTCGAGGAGGCGCTGGAGGCGACGTATTGGGAGAGCCTCGATCAGATGGTGCGGCGGGTTGATGTTATCAGCGTGAACTGTCCGTCGACGCCGTCGACGTATCATCTGATGCATGCGCGGCGGTTGAAGCTGATGAAGCCCGATGCGGTGATTGTGAACACCTCACGGGGGGAGGTGATCGATGAGAATGCTCTCACCCGGATGTTGAGGGCCGGGGAGATTGCCGGGGCGGGGCTGGACGTGTTCGAGCATGGGCATGAGATTAACCCGCGGCTCAGGGAGCTTCCGAATGTCGTGCTGCTGCCTCATATGGGGTCGGCGACGGTGGAGGGGCGGATCGAGATGGGGGAGAAGGTGATCATCAATATCAAGACGTTTGATGATGGCCACAGGCCCCCGGATCTGGTGGTTCCGTCGATGCTTTAGGGGCGTCCCCATGGGGACCGTTTTTAAGCTTTTGATTTACATTATATTTTTCAAGAGACGCTCTTCGCGCACTTGCGAGCTTGCCTCGCTTTGGCGCTTGGGGGCGACGTTTGTACTTGTGACTGGCCGGGGCAGGCACGCGATTCAATCGCCGCGCTGTTGAAACCGGGCGGTGGGCAGATTGCCCACCCTACCGCAACCCTTGGGGCGGCGACAGGAGATGGAAGCATAGCGCGGGACCGAGTTGTTTTTGCTGTCGAGCCGGGGTGAACCCCGGCCTACGCCCTACCGCACCGCCACAGAAGGGTGCGGGCGGGTTAGGTGCGCATGAAGCGCACCTACGGGTTGGTCTTTTGCGCGACGCTTGGGCGTGGTTGCCGGGTTGAAGCCCGGCCTACGCTTTTCGCCGGGCTAGGCGGAGGGCTGATAGGCCCGCGAGGAGGAGTACGCCCGTGGCGGGGAGGGGGATGGGGGTTGGGGTGTTCATGTCGTCGATGCGGCGGGCGCGGTAGATGGCTTGGTAGCCTTCGCCCTCGTCAGCATCGAAGAGGTCGATCCGGAGGCCGAGTGTGCCTGTGTTGCTGAGCGATTGGTTGGACACGAAGGCGTTTCTCACCTCCAGGCCGTCAATCTCGTCGCCGTTGGAGAGGATCGGAAAGAGGGTCCCGCCGCTCCACAGGTAGAGCGTGTCGAAGATGCCGTTGTCGTCGATTGTGCTGAAGGCGATTTCTTCAGAGTCGTTGATCGAAACGCCGGAGAATATCCGTTCCACGCTGCCATCGAAGGTGGCGATGTCGGTGGTGACGCCGTCAGTCAAACCCTGAGTTTGGTCGAACAGGACGACTGTGGCCTCACTCCCATCGGTCCTAACGTAGGCGATGGCCCCATTGTCAGCCATGCCGAGATTGTTGAACGTGATCCCCGTGGAGGAAGCTTCGAAGTCGACTGATGAGACGTTTGGCATATCGATGGACTGCCGTCGCGCGCCGCTTACGACGTCGCCGAAGTCGGTAATCTCGTACGCCACGAGTCCGGTTTCGGAAATTCCGGGGGCGCCGCTGCTTCTCAGGGTCGATTGCGCTGGGTTGAACAGGTCGAGCGTGTCGAACGGTTGGGTGTCGTACACCCGGACAGTCTCAGTCAAGCCGTCGGTAACGATCACCACAACCTGATTGGAGTCGTTGATGTCGACTGAGGAAAAGCGGTTGACGGGTGAACCCGGAATGGAGTCGTAAGTCAGAAACCCCGGCCCGCCATCGTCGATGCCCACGATGCTGCGGTTGTCGTCGGTTCGCCCCGAGTAGGCGACGATCCCATTGTCGTTGATCGAGGGCGGTCTCGAAAATGAGGCGACCGGGCCGCCATCCGTCGTCTCATAGACGATGGTACCATCGCCGTTGCCTTGGCTGACGAGCACCGCAGAGGAGTTTGCAACTAAGGCCGAACGGCCGATAAATGCCAAGTCGTCGTTGTTGTTGATGCTCGCGTCAGAGAAACTGTTGAACAGAAATTCAGTGGTGGCGATTTCTTCAAAGTCAAAAGAGGCGGCCTGGACCCCCGTCGCATCCACACTCGCAACGGCCAGGCCGCCAGTTAAAGCAATCAGTCTAAACACAGCAGATCCCCAACCCCGGGCAATCACCATTCCGCGCACGCCATCCCCCGGGATTGGACAGGTCCGCCCATTAAAGGTTAACGTTCAGCCAGTGGTGATTTGCCTCAACCCCACAAATTTCAGGGGTTGCGTCGCCGATGGAATTGAATGTCGGCGCCGGGCGCCCCTGCTTTGAATATCTGCCAAGAATTTCCTGCTTGGAGACCTTTATGACTGCCGTGCCTGATTTCACTTCGACGCTCGCCACCCTCGCACAAGAGGCGTACGGGAAAGCCACCCCTGATCTGTGGTCCACCTTTGAAGACCGGATGCGCGCGTCAGGCGTGCTGAGTGTGCATTATGAAAGCGGTGTGCCTCAGGCGGGCACGGCGGAGCTTTGTCTGAAGTCCGAGAAGGCGGAGCGACCGGCGTTCGGAGATCTGGTGTCGCAG
>JBCCXY010000109.1:0-13850 GCA_039190895.1 Pseudomonadota bacterium
ACGCGGCGTCCGGGCGCTCCAAGGCTCACGGCAGAGGTATAATAGTACACCACCTGCGCCAGTACCCGCGCCCAGTTGATGGAGTTCACCGCCGTCAGCCCCACCCGATCCCGGAACGCAAAGTCGTTGAACATCGCTTTTACCATCGCCTGACAGTCGTCGAAGTCCCCCTCCAGCGCGAGCGCGTGCACGTTCGCCTCCGACGGCGTCGTCATCTGCCGCCGCTGCACCTCGCTGACGCGGCCATGGGGATACAGGATGAACACATCCACGTTCTCCAACCCCCGAAACGCCTCGATCGCCGCCGACCCGGTGTCGCCCGACGTGGCGCCAACAATCGTGATCCGCTCCCCCGTCTTGCCAAGCACCGTCTGGAACAGCTGTCCGATCAGCTGCATCGCGAAGTCCTTGAACGCGAGCGTCGGGCCGTGAAACAGCTCCAACAGGAAATGCCCCGGTGCCAGCTCCTTCAGCGGCGCGCGGGAGACATGGCCAAAGCTCGCATAGGCCTTCGCGATGCACTGGCGAAACTCGTCCTCCGTCACCGCCTCACCGATCAGCGGCCACATCACCCGGAACGCCACCTCTTCATACGGCAGCCCCGCAAACCCCTTGATCTCCTCCGCCGACAGAGCAGGCACCGCATCCGGCACATACAGACCCCCGTCCCGCGCGAGCCCGGTCATCATCGCATCCCGAAAGCTCAGCTCCGGCGCCGTGCCCCGCGTCGATACGTACTTCATGCCGTCCCCTCCGGCCCTCGCCTGATCCGAAGGATCCAGTACAGCGTCATGCCGATCCATACCAGCGCCAGCGAGAACCACGTGATCGCGTATTGCAGATGGTCGTTCGGCACCCCCGCCGTGTTGACCGGGGCAGGGGTCACGGGCGGCTCCGCCTCGGTCGTGCGGCGCGTGATCAGCATGAACTCCTCAGTCGCCAACTCCGCCGACATCATGTCCACGTCCCGCACGTACCAGATGTTCTTGCCGAGGTCCGGGTCAGGGGTCCACGAATCCTTCTCATCCGGCCAATGGATGTTGCCGACCACCGTCGCCTCTACGGGCGCGCGGGGCGCCTCCTTCGCGCTGTCGTCCACCAAGCCGCGGTCCAGAAGCAACCGCCGACCGTCCTCTGTCTCGAACGCCGTGATCACGCGGAACGCCGGGCCGCCATTGGCCGTCGTCAGCACATGCAGCTCTTCATCCGTGATCCGCCCCGCCACCTTCACCGACAAAAGCGAATGCTCCTCGCGGTCCACCACGTCGGGCAGCGCCACCGGATCACCGGTCATCCGCGCATCCATATCGGCCAGTACACCTTCCTTCCACGCCAGCCGCTGCACCTGCCAGATGCCGAGCGCCACAAGGATCGCAACGCCCACAACACCAATCAAAACCGGAGCAATGTAACGGCCCATCCGTCTCCCTCACAGACCAACGGGCGCCCCTACAGCGCCCGTGTCTTCATCTTGGCCAAAAATACTCTCGCCGAAGGCGTCCGACGCCGTCAGTGCGCGGGCCCGCTGCCCCAGATGTAGACCGCCACGAACAGGAACAGCCACACGACATCGACAAAGTGCCAGTACCAGGCGGCCGCTTCGAACCCGACATGCTTCTCTGACGTGAAGTGGCCGGATCGGACGCGCATGTAGCAGACGAACAGGAAGATCGTCCCGATGATCACGTGCAACCCGTGAAAGCCGGTCGCCATGAAGAAGTTGGAGTAATACTTGTCCGCCTCCGACAGCGTCGACCCAAACTGCCAGCCATAATGCACAAGCAACTCTCGATACTCATAGGCCTGCAGGGCCGTGAAGAATATGCCGAGGATGACGCTTAGAAGCAGCCCAAGCTCCACGTCCTTGCGCTTGCCGCCATGGACCAGCGCGTGGTGGGCCCAGGTGACGGTGCAGCCCGACAGCAGCAGAACCAACGTGTTGATCAGTGGTAGATGGAACGGATCGACGAAATGGATGTCGGGGGAGACGTACTCGGTGCCCACATACGTGCTCATCGGGTACATCGTGTGCTTGAAAAAGCTCCAGAACCACGCCGCGAAGAACATGACCTCGGACATGATGAACAGGATGAACCCGTACTTCAGACCCAGCCGCACCACAGGCGTGTGATCGCCCACCCGGCTTTCCGCAACGACATCCGACCACCAGCCGAACATGACGTACAACACCGCCGCCAGCCCGGCAAAGAACAGGAATGGCTGGTTGTTCTCGACATTGGGAGAGAACCACAGAACCGCGCCCAGCAGCATGAAGAACGCGCCCCCAGCCCCCAACAACGGCCAGATCGAGGGCGGCAGGATGTGATAATCGTGGTTCTTTGCGTGTGCCATTGTCTGGGTACCCTCCCGGGCCTTAGTTGACAGTCTCGTCCGTGGGGGTCTCAAGCGCGGCCTGCGTCTCTTCCTCCAGCGGAACCTCATAGAAAGTGTAGCTCAGCGTGATGCTCCGCGTGTATTGCGCGTCGCGGTCATCGACGATCTCGGGGTCGACGTAATAGCTCACCGGCATCAGCACCCGCTCGCCGGGTTGCAGCACCTGATATTCGAAGCAGAAGCAGTCGATCTTGATGAAGAAGCCACCAGCTTCGTAAGGGGTCACGTTATAGCTCGCCTGCCCGGCGACCGGTTTGCTGGTCGGGTTGTAGGCCTCGTAGAACGCAAGGCCGGTCTCGCCGATCCGAACCTCCATCTCGCGCTGCTGGGGCGTGAACTCCCACGGCATGTCGATGTTCAGCGAGGCGTCGAAGCGGATCGTCATCGTCCGATCCAGGATCTCATCCGGCCCCACCTCGGCCACACCCGGGGTGCCGCCGAAGCCGGTCACGCGGCAGAACCAGTCGTAGAACGGGACACTCGCCCAGGCGAGGCCGCCCATGAACACGACGAGGCCAAAGCACTTGGCAACGGTTTTCAGCTTGGGGTCCATCACTCAATGGTCTCCAACTGGGGGCGCACGATGTGGTCAAAGCCTTCCACCGCGCCTACGGTCTGTACTTTGACGACCGATAGCCCGAACATGACTGCGACGAAGGCCGCCAGGGCGATCCCGACGCCCACATTGCGCGAATAGCGCCGGGTGTGGATCTCGTGTTGCTGTCTCAGCGCCATCAGAACACCCCCGCCGCGCGCAGACCGGCGTCAACCATCAGCGCCGCGAAATGCGCGAAGAGGTAAAGGAGCGACAGCCGGAAGAACGACTTCTCGACCTTATAATTGTCAGCGTCTGCCATCGCCTCATCGCGGCGCAGAATGTCCCACGCGCCCTTCAGGAACAGAAGGTTGAGAGCAACGGCCACCGTCAGCGTCACCGGCCCCCCAATCGGGGTCAGCGCAAGGGCGACGGCGCAGGCGGCAACAATGATCGTGTAGACAAAGATCTGCCGCCGGGTGACCGCCCGACCATGGGTGACCGTCAGCATTGGCACACCCGCGTCGTCATAGTCCGACCGCATGAACAGGGCGAGCGCCCAGAAATGCGGCGGCGTCCACAGGAAGATCAGCGCGAACATCAGCCACGCTTCGACCGACCAGATCGTGCCAGTGGCGACGGCCCATCCGATGACAGGCGGGAAAGCCCCAGCCGCGCCACCAATGACGATGTTCTGAGGCGTCGCCCGCTTCAGCCACATCGTATAGATGACGGCGTAAAAGAAGATCGTGAAGGCCAGCAGCCCGGCTGCCGCAAGGTTTGTGGCCAGCCCAAGCATAACGACCGACAGTGCCGACAGCACCAGTCCAATCGCCATCGCGTCGTCGGCGGTCACCCGGCCTGTCGGCACGGGCCGCCCCGCTGTGCGCCGCATCACAGCGTCAATGTCCGCGTCCCACCACATGTTCAGTGCGCCCGACGCACCTGCGCCCACGGCGATGAACAGAATGGCCGCGAAGCCGATCATCGGATGCACGCCCGCAGGTGCCGCGATCAGACCGGCGACTGCGGTAAAGACGACCAGGGACATCACCCGCGGCTTCAAAAGTGCCAGGAAGTCCCCAAAGCGGGCCTCGCCCTCAAGGGCGTAGGTCGTGTTTGCAGATGCGTCGCTCAATACCGTTTACTCCGCAGCGGCGACGGTCATGGGAGGCGGACGACCCGCGTACTCCTCCGATGCGCGTCCCAGCCACTCGACATACTCGTCCATCGTCACGGCCTTTACCGTGATCGGCATATAGGCATGGTCCTTCCCACACAGCTCTGAACACTGGCCGAAGTAAGTGCCTTCCATGCCCGGCTTCACTTCAAACCACAGCTCTGCGAGGCGACCAGGAACCCCATCCTGCTTCACGCCAAACGCGGGGATGGTCCACGAGTGGATCACGTCCGCGGCGGTCACCTGAAAGACAACGATCTTCCCGGTAGGGATGACAATCTCCTGATCCGTCGCCAGCAGGTACTCGTCCTCCGAGTAGCCATACTGCTCTAAAGACGAGCGATCGAGCATGAACGAGTCAAACGCGATAGCCCCTGGCTCAACATCATCGTGACCCGCGTCTACGTACTCATAACCCCAGTACCACTGGTACCCCGTCGCCTTGATGGTGATGTCGGCTTCAGGGATCTCCTGCTGGTCGAACAAAACGGGGAGGGAGAAGGCGCCGATGAATACAAGGATCGCAATCGGCACGACCGTCCATGTCACCTCGATCGGGGTGTTGTGCGTGAAGGAGGCGGGGTTGGGGTTGGACCTGGAATTGAAGCGCACGATCACATAGGCCAACAGCGCCAGCACAAACAGGCAGATCAGCGTGATGATCACCAGAATGAACCCATCCAGCCAGAATGCGTCCTCCGCCAGCTTGGTCGCGGCGGGCTGGAAGCCCATGCCGCCTTGCTCGGGCTTGCCGATGGTTGGCACGCCCTCGACATTGACTTGAGCCGTCGCGGTGCCTGCCAGAAACAAGCCCGTCGTGAGGGCCGAAAGGTTGGTGAGAATGCGCATACCCGGTTCCATCTATGTTGGACCTGTCCCGGTCCTTCGTGAGCGCGCGCCCGTCCGAGTCACGCGCCATGGTTTTCGCGAGACTTGAAATCACATTAGAACCGCTACAACAAGAATGTTGGGCGCGGCAAACAGCCGCCGCCCACCCGCTCAGCCCCGAAAGATGCATCATGTCCGACACCCCCGCCTTCCGTCCGTTCGAAACCCACCTCGACGAGGAAACCGCCCTGTCAGTCCTGCGCGACTGCGTGTCCGGCGCCGACGATGGCGAGCTGTTTCTGGAGCGTATGCGCTCTGAAAGCCTCGTCTTCGACGACGGCCGCGTGACCCGCGCGAACTATGACGCGTCCGAAGGCTTCGGCCTCCGCGCGGTGCGGGGCGAAACGGCGGGCTACGCACACTCCACCGAGATCAGCGAACACGCCATGCGCCGCGCCGCCGAAACGGCGCGGCTGGCCGTCGGCGCGGGCGGCGGGACGCTTGCCGATGCGCCGCAGGGGACGAACAATAAGCTCTACGCCGACCGCGACCCGATGGCTGACGCCACCTTCGGCGTGAAGGTGGATACCCTGCGCGAGATTGACGCTTTCGCCCGTGGCCTCGACGCCCGCGTGGTGCAGGTATCAGCCGTGCTTGCCGCGTCGCTGCAAGAGGTGGTGATCCTCCGGCCCGATGGCCTCACGGTGTCTGACACGCGCCCGATGGCCCGGCTCAACGTCTCGGTGATCGTGGAAGAGAACGGGCGGCGCGAAAGCGGCTCCACCGGCGGCGGCGGGCGGTTCGGGCTGTCCGGGCTGATCGAGCCGGATCACTGGAAAGACGCCGCCCGCGAGGCGCTTCGGATCGCGCTGGTGAACCTCCGCGCTGAGCCCGCACCGGCGGGTGTGATGGATGTCGCGCTGGGCGCGGGTTGGCCCGGCATTCTCTTGCACGAGGCGGTGGGTCACGGGTTAGAGGGCGACTTTAACCGCAAGAAGACCTCTGCTTTTGCAGGGCTATTGGGACAGCAGGTCGCCGCGAAGGGGGTGACTGTACTGGACGACGGAACGATCCCGGACCGGCGCGGGTCAATCACCGTGGATGACGAGGGGACGCCGTCGGGCAAGAACGTGTTGATCGAGGACGGCGTGCTTGTCGGCTACATGCAGGACCGCCAGAACGCCCGCCTGATGGGCGTGGCGCCGACGGGGAACGGGCGGCGGCAGAGCTATGCCCACGCGCCGATGCCGCGGATGACGAACACCTATATGTTGTCCGGCGATGCGGCGCCCGAGGATATCGTGGCCGACGTCAAGGATGGCATCTATGCCGTGGGCTTCGGCGGCGGGCAGGTGGACATCACGAACGGCAAGTTCGTGTTCTCTTGCACGGAGGCCTACCGCGTTGAAAACGGCAAGGTCGGTGTCCCGATCAAGGGCGCCACGCTGATCGGCGACGGCCCGACGTCGTTGAAGCACGGGCGCGCCATCGGCAACGACATGAAGCTTGACCCCGGCATCGGAAACTGCGGCAAGGACGGGCAGTGGGTGCCTGTTGGTGTCGGTCAGCCGACCCTGCTGATCGGCGGCCTGACGGTTGGCGGGTCGGCTACCTAATTGAGCGCCTGCGGCGCATTCCCTTTGTTTGAGTGATGAGGGGGCTGTCTGCCCCCTCAAACTCCCCCGAGAGTACTTCCAGCCAGATGAAGCCCCTTGTGCGCCCCTTTGAACCCGATGACGCCAGCGATGTTACGGTGGCGTGGTTTGAAGGGTGGCATGATGCGCACGCCGCCTTTCTGCCAGAAGCTTTGGTGTCTACGCGCGGGCTTGAGGCTTTTCAGAAGGCGGCTCCGAGGCTGGCGGCGCCGGTTGATGTGGCAGAGGTTGAGGGGCGGGTTGTCGGATTCGCTCAGGTCAATGGGCAGGAATTGGAAAAGCTGTTTCTGGCGCGTCACGCGCGGGGGACAGGCGTCGCGCAGGCGCTGATGGCTAGCGCAGAGCAACGGATTCGCTCGGAAGGATTCGTGGAAGGGATACTGGATTACGTTCGTGGAAATGCGCGAGCGGCGCGTTTTTATGAGAAGTCGGACTGGCGAATTGTTCGGGAAGAAGAGGATGAAATCGAGTTGCCGGATGGGTCAACTGCACAGTTTCATTCAATTATCTGCCACAAAGCGCTTTGATTGATTAAAATTCGTAGCATCTCATCAACCTTAACCGCCCATTAACCTTCAAGTTGCAACCTTGGGGAAGCAAGAGGACGGAGACAGGATGGTTCAGGAGTATTTCCCTTCCCCACCACCCCTCACCCCACCCCTCACCGTGGAAAGGAAGCTGTCCTGCCTTCGCCTCTTGCGATCCCGCCGCGTTGGACCGACGACATACCATCGACTAGTGGCTGAACATGGCGGGCCAGAGGCCGCGCTGGACGCGCTGCCCAAGGTGGCCGCGGACGCAGGCGTCAAGAATTACGAAGCCTGCACATTGGATGCGGCGAACGAGGAATACGAGGCAGGATTGCGGGCCGGGGCCACGCTGATCTGTCATGGCGACCCCGCTTATCCCGATCATCTCGCGCGGTTGGATGATGCGCCTCCGATCCTTTGGGCCCTCGGAAACGTAGACCTCTTGAAGCAGCCGCTTCTGTCGATTGTGGGCGCGCGCAACGCGTCGTCCCTTGGCACGCGTATGGCAAAGAAGCTGGGGCACGAGCTTGGCGAGGCTGGATTCGTGATCGTCTCTGGCCTTGCTCGAGGCGTCGACGCCGCCGCGCATCTGGGGGCGATCGATACCGGGACGATCGCCGTGCTCGCAGGCGGCGTCGACGTCGTTTACCCGGCCGAGAACAGCGTGCTGGCGCAGGAGATTGCCCAAAAGGGGCTGCGATTGTCTGAGCAGCCCATGCACCTGACAGCGCAGGCCCGGCATTTCCCGGCGCGCAATCGGATTGTCGCGGGCCTTGGGCGCGCGTTGGTCGTTGTCGAAGCAGCCGGTAAGTCGGGCAGCCTGATAACGGCGCGGCAGGCGGCAGATCAGGGGCGGGATGTGCTCGCCGTGCCGGGGCATCCGTTCGATGCGCGGGCGGCTGGGTGCAACATGTTGATCCGCGACGGTGCGACCCTGGTTCGAGGGGCGCGGGATGTGATTGAGTCGCTCGGCTCGCCGCAAAACGCGACGGTTCCTGCCGTGCACCACAAGGTGCCGGTCGCAGAAAATACCCAATCGCTTCACGCAGAGATTCTTGATCGCCTCGGCCCAAGCCCCATTGCGGAAGATCAGCTGATCCGCGATCTCAGCAAGCCAGCAGGGGAGGTTGGCCCGGCCCTTGTGGCGCTGGAACTCGATGGCCGGATTGAACGGCGCGCCGGGGGATTTCTGTCGGTGTCGGTGCCAGACTAGCAGGCGACAGGCAAGACCGCTCCATAAGCTTCGCACAGTTCGGGCGCGGCCCACCACACGTCGGTTGGGCCAATCGCCCAATGTACGGCGACCCACGTCTCGCCCGATTTCTGAAAGATCGCATGCATCGTTGTGCCGTCATAGAACGAGAAGTCTTCTCCGCGCCGCGCCAGCGGGGTGTCGTCAAGATCGATGGGCGACCCTTCCGGGCGCTGTGGTTCAACGGTGGCGAACGCCGTTGCACCATCGCTCCGCAGGGTATCGATGACGAATATAACGGGGGCGCCCAAAGCCCATTCCGCATGCGGACGCAGCGCTTCCATCAGGTTTGCGCGCTCAGCCGTGCCGCGCGCAGGTTCATAGACCTGCGCCGCGGCGGTTGTAGCCAAACAGATCAAGACGAAGGCAAGTCGCGACATCGTGCTCTCCTCTGCGGCCGGAGCATCCGAAAACGGTCTTTCGCCGTCAACGCCGTTGACATTACTCCCACGCCGCACACATCTACAGCCGCTTGCTAGACCTCCCCCCGAAAGGAGCCATATGCCCGTCGTCGTCGTCGAGTCCCCGGCTAAGGCCAAGACAATCAACAAGTATCTTGGCTCCAGCTACACCGTGCTCGCCTCGTATGGCCACGTGCGGGATTTGCCGCCGAAGGATGGGTCGGTCGATCCGGACAACGGTTTCGACATGAAGTGGGAGGTCGCGAGCGATTCCAAAAAACACGTTAAGGCGATTGCCGACGCGCTGAAGGATGACGGTGCGCTGATCCTTGCCACCGACCCGGATCGCGAGGGCGAGGCGATCTCGTGGCATCTGGAAGAGGCGCTGCGCAAGCGGAAGGCGATCAAGAAGGACACGCCCGTTAGCCGCGTGGTGTTCAACGCGATCACCAAGACCGCCGTGACCGAGGCGATGAAGAACCCGCGTCAGGTCGATCAGGACCTGGTTGAGGCATACCTCGCCCGCCGCGCACTGGATTATCTTGTCGGCTTCAACCTCTCGCCCGTTCTCTGGCGCAAGCTGCCCGGCGCGAAGTCAGCGGGACGCGTGCAGTCCGTCTGCCTCCGCCTGATCGTCGAGCGCGAGATGGAGATCGAAGCCTTCCGCGCCCGCGAATACTGGTCCGTCACCGCCATCCTGCAATCGCCCCGAGGCCAGACCTTCGAGGCACGGCTGACCGTTCTCGGCGGCAAAAAGCTGGAAAAGTTCTCCATCGAAACCGCCGAGGCCGCCGAACTGGCTGTGCAGGCGGTGACGTCGCGCGCGCTCGCCGTTACCTCGGTCGAGGCGAAACCCGCAACACGAAACCCCTCGCCGCCGTTCATGACATCGACGCTCCAGCAGGAAGCCTCGCGCAAGTTCGGCTTCGGCGCCCGCCAGACGATGCAGCTCGCGCAGCGGCTCTACGAGGCCGGGCACATCACCTACATGCGGACCGACGGCATCGACATGGCGCCCGAGGCCGTGACCGCCGCGCGCGACGCCATCGAGGCGCGGTATGGCAAGGACTACCTCCCCGAGACGCCCCGGACCTACAAGAACAAGGCCAAGAATGCGCAGGAAGCGCATGAGTGCATCCGCCCCACCGACATGTCCGCCGACGCCGCCGGGCTCAAGCTGACCGACAAGGATCAGGCGAAACTCTACGATCTGATCTGGAAGCGCACGCTCGCCAGCCAGATGGCCGCCGCGCGGCTGGAGCGGACGACGGTCGACATCGGTTCTGCCGACGGCGAGGTGGTGCTGCGCGCGACAGGCCAGGTCATCCTCTTCGACGGCTTCATGCGCGTCTACATGGAGGGCAAGGACGACATCGAAGAGACCGGCGAAGTCGTTGACGACGACGACCGCCGCCTCCCGCAACTCGCCGCCGGAGAGGCGGTGGAGAAGAAAGAGGTCACGCCGAACCAGCACTTCACCCAGCCACCGCCGCGCTATACCGAGGCAACGCTCGTCAAGCGGATGGAGGAACTGGGCATCGGGCGCCCGTCCACGTACGCGTCCATCGTCACCACGATCCAAGACCGCGAATACGTCCGCAAGGAAAAGGGCCGCCTGTTCCCCGAGGACAAGGGCCGCCTCGTGACGGCCTTCCTGCAGAACTACTTCCGCAAATACGTCGGTTACGAATTCACGGCAGAACTGGAAGAAGAACTCGACGACATCACCGCCGGCAAGCGCGAGTGGCAAGACGTGCTGACCCGTTTCTGGCGCGACTTCACTGCCGCGCTGGGTGAAACGTCCGAGCTGCGCATCACAGAAGTGCTGGAGAAGATCAACGAGGTCCTCGAACCCCACCTTTTCCCGCCGAACGCCGAGGGCACCGACCCGCGCCTGTGCCCCAACTGCGGCAACGGCCGCCTGTCGATGCGCACTGCCCGGTCCGGCGGGGCGTTCATCGGATGCTCAAACTACCCCGAGTGCCGCTATACCCGCCCCTTCGGCCCGCCGGGCATGGAAGATGGCGACGCCATCGGGCCGGATGGCAAGCTGCTGGGCATCGATGCCGAGGACGAAATCCGCGTCATGAAAGGCCGCTTCGGCCCCTACATCCAGCGCGGTCAACCGACGGAAGACGTCCCCAAACCGCCGCGCGCCTCGATCCCCAAGGGGTGGGACCCGGAGGCAGTGGACATCGAGCAAGCCCTGATGCTCCTCTCGCTGCCCCGCTTTGTCGGTGAACATCCCGAAGACGGCGGCAAGATCGAGACCAACATCGGGCGCTACGGCCCCTACGTGATGCACGAGACGTCCGAGGGGAAAAAGATCTACGCCAACCTCCCCGAGGTGGACGAAGTTTTTACCATCGGCATGAACCGCGCCGTCGAAGAGATCGCCAAAAAAGCCGCCAGCCGGGGCAGGGGACGCACTGCTGCGCCGCCGTTGAAGGAACTGGGCGAACATCCATCCGAGGGCGGTCCCGTCAACGTCATGGACGGACGCTATGGGCCGTATGTGAAGTGGGGCAAGATCAACGCGACGATCCCCAAGGGGACGGAGCCCGCGAGTGTCACAATGGAAATGGCCGTCGAACTGATCGCCGAGCGGGAGGCCAAAGGCGGCAAGAAGAAGCGCAAGAAGTCAGCCTGACGTTCGAGCGCTCGCGCCGAGTCACGGCCAACGACCGCTCAGTTTATAGGCTGTTTGGGACCTTTAAGGCGGATGGGGGCTCTGCCCCCTTGCCCCCTGGAGTATTTGGACCAAGATGAAGGGGCAGGTCGCGCCACAGGGGGGCCGTATGCGCAGTCTCTTCATCGCCTTTGCTTGTTTGCTGGCCGCTGGCGCCCACGCGCAGGAGCGTCGCCCAAGCCATTGCATCGCCATCGCCGATGCGGCGCCGGGGTTGGAATATCTGCAGAAGGCCTCTTTCCGTGATCCGCTGGCCCAGTACACGGTGCGGATCAGCTATCTGAACCACTCGATGTTCCTGATCCAGGCGCCGACGGGCGAGGCGGCGGTGACCGACTACACCGGATATCTCGGCAACGTCGATTTCGTGCCCGATGTCGCCACGATGAACAACGCCCACAGCACCCACTGGACGCCCTCGCCCGATCCGGCGATCCCGCATGTGCTGGAAGGCTGGGCGACCGGTGGCCAGCCGCGCGAGCACTATGTCGACCTCGGTGGTATGCTCGTGCGCAACGTCCATACCGACGTGCGCAGCGGCGCTTTCGGCGGCCCGCCCCGGGTGGACGGGAACTCGATTTTTATCTTTGAGGTCGAGGGGTTGTGCGTCGGCCACTTGGGCCACCTGCATCATTTCCCCGATGAGAACCAGCTCGCCGCGATCGGACGGCTGGATGTCGTGATGGCCCCGGTCGATGGCGGCATGACGCTGGATCTGGCGACGATGACCCGGCTGTTGAAGCGCTTCAAAAGCTCTGTCGTGATCCCGATGCACTGGTTTTCCGACGGGTCCCTGACGGCGTTTGTCGCCGGGATGCAGGATGAGTTCGATATCGACCGATCCTTCGCCGACAGCTATGAGGTGTCGCTGGCCACGCTGCCCGACCGCCCGACGGTCGTCCTCCTCGCGCCCCGTTTTCTACAGGACTGACGATGCCCTTTGCCCCGGCCGATGCGGGCTTTGCCGACAGCCTGCGCGCGGCCCTGCCAGCCGCAACCTTCCGCCCGGTCGAGCCGCGCTATCTGGAAGAGCCGCGCGGCGCGCATCACGGGCATGCCGGGCTGATCCTTGCGCCCGCCACGGTGGACGAGGTTTCGACCATTGTGAAAGCCGCGAACGCGGCGCGGGTGGCGGTCGTTCCATATGGTGGCGGAACGGGCCTTGTCGGCGGACAGGTCGCGGAAAACCTGACTGCACCGCTAATACTGTCGTTCGAAAGGATGACGGCAATTCGCGCCGTGCACACGGCGGAGAGTGTCCTGGTCGCCGAAGCGGGCGCCACGCTGGCCGAAATCCACGCCGCGGCGGAAGAGGTGAATCGGCTGTTCCCGCTGTCTTACGCGTCCGAGGGCACGGCGCGGATCGGGGGCGCGTTGTCGGTGAATTCTGGTGGGCTGAACGTGCTGCGCTATGGCACAGCGCGGGATCTGTGTCTGGGGATCGAGGCGGTGCTGCCGAACGGAGAAATCCTGCATGGTCTCAAGCGCTTGCGCAAGGATGCGACCGGCTATGACCTGCGCAATCTGCTGATCGGGGCCGAGGGGACGTTGGGCGTGATTACGGCCGCCAGCCTGCGCCTGTTTCCGCGCCCGCCGGCCCGTGCCACGGCGCTGCTGACGGTACCGTCCCCGGCGGCAGCGCTTGATCTGTTTGCGCGGACTGGGGACGTGGCGGGCAACGCCGTCTCGGCCTTCGAACTAATCTCGGGGCAGGGACCCCGGATGATGATCGAGACCGATCTGGGCCCCCTGCCGGGGCCGGACCCGTTCCCCGACTGGGCCGTTCTGCTGGAGCTGACGCCGCTTGGCGTCCCCGACCCGGGCGCTGTGATGGAGGCGCTGTTTCTGGCGGCATTCGAGGCAGGGGAAGTGACAGATGGCCTTCTGGCCCAGTCCGAAGCGCAGGCCGATGCGTTCTGGGCCATGCGAGAGACGATCCCACTGGCGAACCGTGCCGTTGGGGCGGTGGCGAGCCACGACATCTCTTTGCCGCTGTCTGAGGTCGCTGGGTTTCTTGATGAGGTTGAGGCCGAGATCGCCCGCATTGCCCCCGTCCGCATTAACGCGTTCGGCCATCTGGGCGATGGCAACCTGCACTTCAACCTTTTTCCCCGACCCGGCGAGGCGCGAGAGGCCTATGCCGATGTCGCGGCCCGACTTACGCGACTTGTGCACGACCTCGTCGACGAGAGGGGAGGGTCCTTCAGTGCCGAGCACGGGGTGGGGCGCCTTAAGACTGATGACCTCCAGCGCTACGGTGATCCGACCCGGCTTGCCGCGATGCGAGCCATCAAGACGGCATTCGACCCGAACTGGATCATGAACCCGGGGGCTGTTCTGCCTTCCTCCGACTTGGAATGATGCGCGCCGAAGAGGATTTGCGCCG
>JBCCXY010000110.1:0-13801 GCA_039190895.1 Pseudomonadota bacterium
TCACGAACGCCACCTGCAGAGATGACGTGACCGCCAGAGCGGAACAAATCCCCAAGACCTGCAAGGGGATTGGATTGTTGTCGACCATCGGGTCGAGCAGCATGTCTCTGCGTTTTTGCGCCATTACACGTTCCCCGCTTTGAGATTATCCAGGAAAGGCTCGTACCCTTCTTGCCCCATCCAGAAGTTGACGAGGTTGTGCACACCCACAGTTGTCAAGGTCGCTCCCGCCAGTGCGTCCACGTGGTATTCGGGACCGGCTGCGGGCACCGATTTGGTTACGCTGATCTGAAGCTCACCGCTGTCGTCCTGCAATTTCTTGCCGTTCCACTGCGCCTTCCAGCGCGGGTTGTCCACCTCCGCGCCCAGACCAGGCGTTTCGGCGTGTTCGTAAAACTGCAAACCGAAGATGTCGTTGCCGTTTTCCTCCAGCGCGATGAAGCCGTACAGCGTGGACCAGAGGCCATAGCCGTGGATCGGCAGGATCACCTTGTCGATGTTCTGGGCGTCGTCCCGAAGGACGTAGACGGTGACGTAGTTCGCACGACGTCCGATCCCTGCCGGGTCGTCGTCCAGAGCGATGGATGTGGCCGGGTCGTCGGCTGCGGCGCGGTCGTCGAAGGTGGCGGCGTCGAATTCGTCGGTGAACGTGCCGGTTTCGAGGTCGAGGACGTGGGGTTCGAAGGCGGCGAACGCCTCGGCCACGTCAATGTCGGGGTCATAGACGCCTGCGACCTGCAGGATGTTGACTTGCTTGTCCTTAAGCGCATTGACGGCCTGAAGCGGGCGCAGGGCCACGGCGGCGGCGGAGACGACCATCGAGGCGACGAGGCACAGCGAGACCGCAACGAAGATCGTCTTGGGCACGGAATCGGCTGGCAGTGCCAGGAAGCGCGCGAAGGCGCCTTTCGGTTCTTGGGGTTTGTCGTCGTCAGGCATGTCGGCGTGCCCTCCGCTTGATGTTCGCTTGCACGACGAAGTGGTCGATCAGCGGGGCGAATACGTTTCCGAACAGGATGGCGAGCATCATACCCTCGGGAAACGCCGGATTTATGACGCGGATCATGACAACCATCACACCGATCAGCGCGCCGTAGATGTAGCGGCCCATGTTGGTGTGCGCGCCCGAGACGGGTTCGGTCACCATGAACACCAGCCCGAAGGCATAGCCCCCCAGAACAAGGTGCCAGTACCACGGCATCGCGAACATTGGGTTGGTGTCGGAGCCGATCAGGTTCAAGAGCAGGGAGAAGGCGATCATCCCGCCCAGACAGCCCACGACCATTCGGTAGTTGGCTATTCGCGTGGCGAGCAGGAAGACGAGGCCAAGCGCGGCGGCTAGGGTTGAGGTTTCGCCAAGTGAGCCGGGGACGAAGCCAAGGAAGCTGTCCCACCATGTCATCCCGCGTGCGGCAAGTTCCTGGAAGCCATCCGCCGCCGAGACGGCGAGTGCGGTCGCCCCTGTGTAGCCGTCGACCGGCACCCAGACGGCGTCCCCAGAAAGCTGCGCGGGGTAGGCGAAGTAGAGGAATGCGCGGCCCGTCAGTGCCGGGTTAAGGAAGTTCTTGCCGGTGCCGCCGAAGACTTCTTTCCCGATGACCACGCCGAAGATGATCCCCAAAGCAACTTGCCACAGCGGCGTCGTGGCGGGCAGGATCAGCGTGTAGAGCATGGATGAGACGAGGAAACCTTCGTTCACCTCGTGGCGTCGGATGGTGGCGAAGATGACCTCACAAATGCCGCCCGCGACCAGGGTCGTAATGTAGATCGGCAGGAAATACAGCAGCCCGTGCAGCATGTTGGCGAGCGGGTTGTTGTAGTTGAAGCCGATGCCCAGCGTCTCGATGATCCACGCCCGCCAGCCCGAGGCGCCGAACTCTGCAATCGCGAGGTTCGTCCAGTAACCCGTATTGTAGAGCGCCATCAGAATGCACGGGATCGTCGCGAGCACGACGTATGTCATGATCCGCTTCATATCGATGTAAGAGCGCGCGTGCGGGGCGACGGACGTGACTGTCTTGGGCGTGTAGAGGAAGCTTTCGACCATCTCGTAGATCGGGAAGTAGCGTTCGTACTTTCCGCCCCGCTCAAAGTGCGGCTCGATCCGGTCGAAGAAGTTGCGAAGGCCCACGGGCTATCCCTCTCTTTCGATCTTGGTCAGGCTATCGCGCAGAGCGATGCCGTATTCGTACTTGGCGGGGCAGGCGAACCCGACGAGGCCCAGATCCTCCTCGTCCAACTCAAGGGCGCCCAGAAGCTGCGCCTGCTCTGTATCCATAACAAGAAGGGCGCGCAGAAGTTGAGTGGGCAAAAAGTCCTGCGGCATCAGTTTCTCGAACGTGCCGAGCGGGACCATCGCCCGGCGGCCTCCGTTCAGGTTCGTGGTCAGGGGAAATTCGCGCTTTGACATGGCTGAGCCGAGGACCGGCTGGATCGCGTATTTTGAGATCATCGGGCGAACCCAGCCCAGGGGAATCTGCTTTTTGTCCTCTTCCATGATCGTCACCTGGCGCGCGTAGCGGCCCAGATAGGCGCTTTCGCCAGCGCCCGCGCGCCCGCTGAGGATCGAGCCGGAGACGAGCCGCACCGGCATCTCGTCCGGTCGGTCTGCTTCGGTGAGGTCGAGCATCGAGGCACCCGCGACGGTCTTCACCAGACGAGGATCTTTGCAGGCCGACCCGGACAGCGCGATGATGCAGGACGGGTCGTAATGCCCGGTCAGCATCAGGCGACCGATGACGATCACGTCCTGATAGCCGATGGTCCAGACGAATTTGTCGGCCTGGGGCGGCGTCAGGAAGTGCATATGCGTCCCGGCGAGGCCCGCCGGGTGGGGGCCGGTGAAGGCCACAGGTTCAACACCCTCGGCGTCGTGGCCGGGTAGGGGCTCCCCTTCGCCCTGACAAAGGTAGGTCGGGCCGCCCGAAAGCCGGGCAACGGTCGCGACGCCTGTTTTGAAGGCTTCTGCGTCGGCATTGATGGCGATGGTCGGGTCACCGCAGAGCGGTTCGGTGTCGGTCGCGGTGATGTAGATCGCCTCGGGCACGGCATCGATTTGCGGCACTTTGGAGTAGGGGCGCGTGCGGAACGACGTCCACAGGCCCGACGCGCAAAGACGTTCCACGAGGCCCTCACGCGTGCTCGCATCGCCGGTGTCGGCGAAGTTCACAGGCGCGCCGCCCTCGGCATCGACGTCGATCACGACGCTGATCAGTTTGCGCCGTGCCCCCCGATTGATCGCCCGGACGCGGCCTGCGACCGGCGCGGTTACTAGCGCCTCGGGCATGTTCTTGTCGAACAGTATGGGCGATCCGGCGACGACCGTGTCGCCCTCTTCGACCGAGATGCGGGGCTTCAGATCAAGGTAATCGTCACCGATGATGGCGACGGATCGAATGTCGACCGACGCGTCCACCTCCATCCGTGGGGTGCCGGTCACCGGCAGATCCAGACCTTTGCGTAGCTCGAACCGCTTCACGATTAAGAACCTCGTCGTACTTCGGGCTGCCGGGTTACACACCTCGCGAAGGTCTGCAATCCGGTGGCGCGGCATCGCTAGTAGTTTTCGTTGGGAATGACCATAAAGTGGTTGAACCGGAACCGTATAGGGGTGGAAGGAAGACACGTGAAACGTATCGACCCGAGGCATGCTGTGATTGATCTTACAACCCTCTCCCGCCGCGCTGTCCTGCTGTCGCCGCTTGCGCTGATGGCCTGCAAAGCGTCGCATAAGGTTATTGATATCGTTGGGTTTTCCATGGGCACGACCTATCAGGTCGTAGCTGTGGACAAGACCCGGGAGCTTCAGCAACCGGTCGTGAAAGAGGCGGTTGAGGCGGCGCTTGCCGAAGTGAACGCGGCCATGTCGAACTGGGACGATTCGTCGGAGGTTTCGCGGCTTAACGCTGCGAAATCAGGGGAAAAAATGCGTGTGTCCCCTGCTTTTGTTGAGGTTGTGGAAGCTTCGCGTGAGGTGAGCCGTCTGAGTGCCGGACATTTTGACGCAACTGTCGGCCTATTGATCGAATTGTGGGGCTTCGGTGCGCCGGAACGTCGCGGCGTGCCGACGGATGAGGCGATTGCTGCGGCGCGGAATCGGGCCGGGATGGAGCGGCTTGTTGTCGCAGGATCGGACACGATTCAGAAGACGCGGGACGATACGCAGGTGTATCTCGCTGGGATTGGCAAGGGGTATGGCGCCGATCGGATTGGCCGTGCGCTGCGCGATCTTGGGATCGAGGACTTCCTCGTTGAGATCGGAGGCGACCTTTACGCCGAGGGGCGCAATCCTGACGGCGTGCCGTGGCAGATCGGGATCGAGTCGCCGAATGCCGAGGACCGCAGCGTGCTTGGCGTGGTTGGGCTTTCGGGGCGCGGTTTGGCGTCGTCGGGCGACTATCGCAACTACTTTGAGGTCGATGGGGAGCGCTATTCGCACCTGATCGATCCGACCACGGGGCGACCGGTGACGCACAAGACGGCCTCGGCCACCGTGATTGCCGAGAACGCGATGCTGGCCGACGCGTGGTCGACGGGTATGTTGATCCTTGGGCGCGAGCGTGGGCTTGAGATCGCGGCGGACAACGGTATTGCGGTGCAGTTTGTTGAGCGCGACCCAGGGGAGGCGGAGTTGGCTTTCACAACGTTCACGAGCCAGGCGTTCGATAACGAGACGGCCTAGCACAGGGATTTGGCGATGGAGACCTTCCTTTTTACCTTCGGCTTTCTGCTGGTGATCGTGCTTGGTATGTCGCTCGGCGTGCTTCTGATGAACAAGCGGATCAAGGGGAGTTGCGGGGGCCTTAACGCCATCGGCGATGCGGACGAATGCCTTGTGTGCCACACGGAGATCGATCCGAACTCACCACTGCGGGAGCGGCTGGCAGATTGTCCGCGCGCGAAGAAGATGCTGGAACGCGCGGCTTTGGACGAGCGAGCTTAAGGGCGCCGCTCATCGAGCCCTCGTAGGCTCACCTTTCGCGGGGAAATGGTGGGCAGATTGCCCACCCTACCGGACATTTTGGGCAATGCGTAGGGTGGGCAGTTCCGGCGCCTTGGCGACGGGTTTGCCCACCGCCCGCTTAGGCAGTGAGGCCTTCCGGTTCGTCCAGACCGTTGGCGCGGCACGCAGCAGTCACAGTGTTTGCAAGCAGGCAGGCGATGGTCATCGGGCCGACGCCACCTGGCACTGGGGTGATGGCGCCTGCGACGTCCTTGGCGCTGTCAAAGTGAACGTCGCCGACGAGTTTCGTTTTGCCGTCGTCGATGTCGATGCGGTTGATGCCTACGTCGATGACCGTTGCGCCTTCCTTGAGCCAGTCGCCCGGCACGAAGTCTGGGCGGCCCACAGCGGCAACGACGATGTCGGCGGCGCGGACAACCTCATCAAGGTCGCGGGTGCGGGAGTGGGCGATGGTGACGGTGCAGCTTTCGCCCAGAAGCAGCTGCGCCATGGGTTTGCCGACGATGTTGGAGCGGCCGATGACGACAGCGTCGAGGCCGGACAGGCCTTCGCCGTGGTGGTCGCGCAGCATCATGAGGCAGCCCAGTGGGGTGCAGGGGACCATGGCCTTCTGACCCGTGCCAAGCAGGCCGACGTTGGAGATATGGAATCCATCCACATCCTTTGCGGGGTCGATGTGGTTGATAACTATGTCGGAATTTAGATGGTCGGGCAGGGGAAGTTGGACGAGAATCCCGTGGATCGTTTCGTCGGCGTTGAGATCGGCGATGAGCTTCAGCAGGTCCTCTTCCGAGGTGTTGGGGTCGAGGCGATGCTCGACGCTTTTCATGCCAGCCTCGGTCGTCGCCTTGCCCTTTGACTTGACGTAGACTTGGCTTGCGGGGTCTTCCCCCACCAGCACGACCGCAAGGCCGGGGGTCAGGTCGTGGTCCTTCTGCAGTCGCTTTACGTGCTTTTTGACCTTGCCGCGGATTGTCGCCGCAAAGGCTTTGCCGTCGATGATTTTCGCGCTCATATTCAGACCCCTACGCCACGTTCTTGAAGCTTGTTTCGACGGCGTGGAGGAAGGATTTGGCCGAGGATCGCGCCGAGAGCAGCAGGAACCTGTCGGTCCCGGTGCGCACGATCATCGCGCCCATGTGTTCCATCACGGTCCGCGCCGCACTGCCGATAGAGAACTCTTCCGGGTGAAGGTCAAGCGGGCAAATCCGTTCAAGGCCGTCGCGGACATATGGGCCCTCGACTTCAAGGACGACCCAGACATCGGTCTGGTCGGTTGTGTAGCCGTCGTTCAGCCGCTTCCGCACGACGCGTTCCGCATCGGGCGTGCGGTGCTGGAAGATCAGCATCACCTGATCCTGCGCGATGGAGATGGCACGCATGTCGCCCGCTTCGGTCGACATGGTGGGTGTGGGCATCTCCAGCCAGTCGAGCGACGTGGCCCCGGCGACAGAGACCAGCGCAAGGTCGTCGCGCTCGCGGATGCGGACGCCGCCGATCTCGATATTCACGTCCAGGACGGGCTTTGCTTGCAGACGGATGCTAGCCACGCTGACGCTCCCCCTCTGGATCGATGTGATGGGACGAGACGACTTCGACTTCGGTGTCCTTGCCCCGCACGGGGTCATAGGCGTGGATGATTTCGCCCATGCGCTCGGTCCCGCGCTTGAGGTAGCCGAGGCCAATTGAGTGTTTCAATTCAGGGGAGTAGGCGACGGACGTCATCCATCCCTGATCGTGCGCCATGTCCGCCGGATCGCCCTTCGTCAGGAAATGCGCGCCCGCGTTCAGGTTCACGCTGCGGTCCACGGGGCGGAGGCCGACGAGGCGCATGCCGTCGTCCCTCACCATTTCCTCCCGGCGGGACATGAGGGTGCCGATGGCGTCCTTTTTCTTCGAGACCATACCGTCGAGGCCCATCATCAGCGCGGTCGTCTGGCCGGTCAGCTCGTTGCCCGCGACGTGGCCCTTTTCGATGCGCATGACGCTGAGGGCTTCGGTGCCGTAGGGCACGGCGTCGAACTCTTCGCCGACCTGCATCAGGGCGCGGATCATCGCGTCGCCGAAGCGGGCGGGGACGGCGATTTCGTAGGCGAGTTCGCCGGAGAAGGAGATGCGGAAGAGGCGCGCGGGGGTGCCGCCGAAGACGGTGCACTCGGCGCAGGCCATGAAGGGGAAGCCGTCATTCGACAGGTCGAGGTCGTCCACGACTTTGGACGACAGCGCGCGGGATTTGGGCCCCGCGACGGCGAATTGGGCCCAGCCGTCGGTGGTGGAGATCAGGTGCACGTCGAGGTCGGGCCACAGGCATTGGCGCGCGAATTCGAGGTTGCGGAAGACGAGGACCGCGTTGGCCGTGGTGGTGGTCATGACGAAGTGTGTCTCGGACAATCGCGCGGTGGTGCCGTCGTCATAGACGATCCCGTCCTCCCGCAGCATCAGGCCATAGCGGACCTTGCCGACGGGGAGTTTCAGGAACGGGTTGGCGTAGACGCGGTTCAGGAACTCGGCGGCGTCCTTGCCCTGGACGTCGATCTTGCCCAGCGTGGTGACGTCGCAGATGCCGACGCCGTTCCGCGTCATCTCGACCTCGCGGTCAACGCTGTCGCGCCAGCCTTTTTCGCCGTCGCGCGCAAACCATTGGGCGCGGAGCCACATGCCCGCTTCGACGAAGGTCGCGCCCTGTTCGGTGGCCCAGTCGTGACTGGGCGTCAGGCGGAAGGGGCGGAAGTCCTTCCCCCGCGCCCGGCCCGCGAAGGCGCCGATGGGGACGGGCGTGTAGGGCGGGCGGAAGATGGTGGTGCCGGTCTCGGCGATGGTTTTGCCGGTGGCTTCGGCCATGATGGCGAGGCCGAGGACGTTAGAGGTTTTGCCCTGATCGGTCGCCATGCCGAGGGTGGTGTAGCGCTTGAGGTGCTCTACTGAGTGGAAGCCCTCTTGCTGGGACAGCTTGATGTCCTTGGTGGTGACGTCGTTTTGCAGGTCGACCCAGGCGCGCTTGGTCGACTTGGTGACGTGCCAGAAGGGGGTGATGGCGAAGGGTTCGTCTTCGGCCTTGGCCGGGGCGCCGGGGGCGTTTGAGTGCCCGAGGTCGGCGGCGATCTCGGCGCCCTTGGTGTGGCCCTCGTGCAGGGCGGCGGCGAGGGTCATGGCGCCGTTGGCGGCACCCGCGATGGTCATGCCTGTGGGCAGGTCGGCGCCGGGGACGAAGGCGGCGATGTCGTCGCGCCACGTGGGCCTGCCGCGCTGGTGGCATGTCAGGTGGACGTTGGGTGACCACCCGCCCGAAACGGCGAGGCAGTCAGCCTCGATCCGGTACCCGCTTTCGAGGACGATTCCGGTGACGCCCTTGCGGCCTGTGACATCGGCGATGGCGGTGCCGGTGCGGATGTCGGTCTGGTCGAGCGTGTGGGCCACGTCGCTTCGGGTGTCGACTATGGTGGCGATTTGCACACCCTTGGCCTTGAGGTCGCGCGCGGTGCGCCAGCCGTCGTCGTTGTTCGTCAGGATCGCGAGTTTCTTGCCCGGCGCGACGCCCCAGCGGTTGGCATAGGCGCGGACGGCGCCCGACAGCATGACGCCGGGGCGGTCGTTGTTGCCGAAGGCGATGCCGCGCTCGGTGGCGCCGGCGGCGAGGATCGCGCGTTTGGAGTAGATGCGCCAGAGGACCTGGCGGGGTTTGCCGCGGGCTTCTGGCAGGTGGTCGGTCTTGCGCTCCAGCGCGCCGTAGATGCCGTGGTCGAAGGCGCCGTAGGCGGTCGTACGGGGCATGATGCGGACGTTTGGCATGGCCGCGAGTTCGGCGGTGGCCGTGGTGGCCCATGTGGCGCCTGCGTGGCCGTCGACTTCGTAGGTCTCGGCGTTGAGGCGGCCCCCGAAGAGGAAGTCTTCGTCGGCGAGGATCACCCGCGCGCCTGCCCGCCCGGCGGCCAGCGCGGCGGAGAGGCCTGCGGGGCCTGCGCCGATGATCAAGATATCGCAGTGCAGGTAGCCGTGGTCGTAGCTGTCGGGGTCGGGCAGGCCGCTCAGCCGCCCCAGACCGGCGGAGGCGCGGATGGCGGGTTCGTAGAGCTTTTCCCACAGTTTCGCGGGCCACATGAACGTCTTGTAATAGAACCCGGCGCCGAAGAAGGGGGCCATGAGGTCGGTGACGCTCATCAGGTCGAACTCCAGCGGGCCGCGGTGGTTCTGGCTGGTGGCGTAGAGGCCGTCATAGAGTTCCTGGACGGTGGCGCGTGTGTTCGGCTCTTGCGCGGCGCCGCGCCCGACCTGGGTGAGGGCGTTGGGTTCCTCCGGCCCGGCAGAGAAGATACCGCGCGGGCGGTGGTACTTGAACGACCGGCCCACGAGGCGCTTGCCGTTGGCCAGCAGCGCGGAAGCGAGGGTGTCACCCGGGTGGCCGAACATGTCGACGCCGTTCCAGGTGAAGCGGACGCGGCGGGAGCGGTCGATCAGGCCGCCGTCGATGCGGAAATCTTGCGTCATCGGGAGCGCCCCTTGGAGCGGGCGACATCGCGGGCGAGGTCGACCTGCACGACCTCATGGGTCAGCGTGTCACGGGTGACGACGAGCCAGGAGCGGTCGCCTTGTTCGTGGTACCAGAGCTCGCGGTGGAGGCCGGCGGGGTTGTCGCGGAGGTAGAGGTGGTCGTGGAAGGCGTCGGCGTTATCCTCGACGGACCCGGGGGGGCGTTCGATGCGGGAGGCGTCGCCCATGATGACAAATTCGGCGGCGTCGCGGGGGCCGAGGAGGGGGTGGTTGATGATCATCTGTGTGCCTCTTTGGCGCCGCTCATCGCGCCCTTGCAGGCGCGCCTCGCTTGGGTGAGGGCGAGGTTGAAGACGTTGCCTTTTCGATTGGTTGTGCTGTGCTGGCGCGGAATCATGGCCGCTGGCCGCCGCGCCATCGACGGGCCCTCCCACGGCCCGGCGATACATCTCCACCTGCGCGCCGCTCGGATCGTCGGCGACGCGATTTCCATAAAGTTCTCTGCACAGTGGGCAGGATCGCCGGTCCAGGGCCCGTCGATGGCACGGCTTTTCGCTTTGGTGTCCATGCGCCGTTTCCTCAGTGCAGGTTCGGTTGGGCGCCGGAGCCCTTTTCGTCGATCATCGCCCCACGCCGGAAGCGGTCGAGGCGGTATTCTGTGGCGACGGGGTGCGGTTCGCCTTTGGCCAGCAGGTGGGCGTAGCAGAAGCCGGAGGCCGGGGTGGCTTTGAAGCCGCCATAACACCAGCCGCCGTTGAAGAAGAGGCCGTCGATATCGGTCTTGGTGATGAACGGCGAGCCGTCCATCGACATGTCCATCACCCCGCCCCACATCCGCAGAAGCCGCGCGCGTCCGATCATCGGCATGATCGCCATACCGCCTTCGCAGACGTCTTCCACCACTGGCAGGTTTCCGCGTTGGGCGTAGGTGTTGTAGCCGTCGATGTCGCCGCCGAAGACGAGGCCGCCCTTGTCGGACTGGCTGATATAGAAGTGTCCCGCGCCGTAGGTGATGACGCCGGGGAGGACGGGTTTGAGCCCCTCGGACACGAAGGCCTGCAGGACGTGGCTTTCGATCGGCAGGCGCATCCCGGCCATGGCCATGACGCGGCTGGACGACCCGGCGACGCAAACGGCGACCTTCTTGGCGCGGATCGCGCCGCGCGTGGTCTGGACGCTTTTGCAGGTGCCGTTTTCGACATCGATCCCGGTGACTTCGCAGTTCTGAATGATGTCCACGCCCCGGCTGTCGGCCCCGCGCGCGTATCCCCAGGCCACCGCGTCATGGCGCACCGTTCCACCACGCGGCTGCCAGAGGGCGCCCTGGATCGGGAAGCGGGCGTTGTCGTAGTCGAGATAGGGGCACATCTCGCGGATCTCATCGGGGCCGAGCAGTACCGAATCCGCCCCCGACAGCCGCATTGCATTTGCGCGGCGGGCGTAGGCGTCGCGTTGGGGGTCGGAGTGGATGAGGTTCAGGATGCCGCGCTGGCTGACCATGGCGTTGTAGTTGAAATCCTGCTCCAACCCCTCCCACAGTTTCAGCGAAAGTTCGTAGAAGGGCTGGTTGCCTTCGAGCAGGTAATTCGAGCGGATGATTGTTGTGTTCCGCCCGATATTGCCGGACCCGAGCCAGCCCTTTTCGACGACGGCGACGTTGGTGACGCCGAACTCCTTGGCCAGGTAATAGGCCGTCGATAGCCCGTGTCCGCCGCCACCGATGATGACGATGTCGTATTCGGCCTTGGGGTCGGGTTCACGCCAGGCGGGGGTCCAGCCCTTGTTGCCGGTCAGGCCTTCTTTCAGGATTTTCCAGGCGGAGTAGGTCATGCAGGACTCCTGTGCGGTTGATTCAGGATTTCATTGAAATTGCGTGAGTGACATGCGCAAATCGGGCATGGAGTTACGTGAAACGGACATCCCTTTTCGCATCGGCATCTTCCCGGTGCCCGGGTTTGCGCTGATGTCTTACGCCTCAACCGTAGAGCCGTTGCGCGCGGCAAACCTGCTGGCGCGGCGACGGCTTTATGAATTGTTGCATTTTGGGGAGCGTGGGGCGCAAAGCTCTGGTGCGGCGGGGGTGCCGGTGGATCATCCGGTGGGGCACATCCCACGGCTTGATCTGTTGCTGGTGATCGCGGGGGGCGACCCCGCGACGTTTCGGGAGGCAGACACGTTTCGGTGGCTTCGGCGGTTGGATCGGGCCGGGGTGCAGATCGGTGGAGTGTCGGGTGGGCCGGTGATCCTTGCCGAGGCGGGGCTGATGGAGGGGCGGCGGATGACGGTGCATTGGGAGCATGGGCCCGCGCTGGCTGACCGCCATCCGGATCTGCTGATCGAGCGGCGGCTGTATGTGATCGACCGGGATCGGGTGACCTGTGGCGGGGGGACGGCGCCGTTGGATCTGATGCACGCGCTGATCGCGAGCCACCATGGACGGGATTTCGCCCGGCGTGTCAGCGACTGGTTCCTGCACACCGAGATCCGGCCCTCATCCGCGCCGCAGAAGGCGGGGTTGGTGGAGCGGTTGGGGTCCCGCTCCCCCCGCGTGCTGGAGGCCGTGGCGGCGATGGAGGATCACATTGCCGACCCTTTGAGCCTGCCGCAGCTTGCGCTGATCGCTGGCGTCACGGAACGGCAGTTGAACCGACTGTTCCGGGCTGAGCTGGGGGCGAGTGCCATGGCTTATTATCGGCGCGTTCGGTTGGATGTGGCGCAGGCGTTGCTGACCGGGTCGGCGGTGCCAATTGGTGAGATCGCCTCGGCCACCGGGTTCGCGAGCGCGCCGCATTTCTCGCAGGCCTACACGCGGGCATTTGGCAGAACACCGTCGGCGGTGCGAAGAGCCTGATATTGCAAAACGTTCGGCTGACTCGCCCGACTCGCTGAAGCAAGGACCGTTAGCGTTTCTTGCTGTGCTTGGGGACGCCGTAAAGCTCCAGTCGATGCCCGCGCAACTCGTATCCCAGCTTGTCCGCAATGCGCTCTTGCAGGGCTTCGATGTCGGGGTCGACGAACTCGATCACCTCGCCGGACTGGATGTCGATGAGGTGGTCGTGATGCTCCCGCTCTGCATCTTCATACCGCGCACGCCCGTCGCCGAATTCGTGCTTTTCGAGGATGCCCGCCTCTTCGAACAGCTTCACGGTCCGGTACACCGTGGCGAGCGATATCTTCGGATCGACAGCCGAGGCACGGGCGTACAGCTCTTCCACGTCCGGATGATCCGACGCATCCTCCAGAACCTGTGCGATCACGCGCCTTTGCTCGGTCAGGCGCAGGCCCTTGGCCTCGCATCGCTCGATAATTGTATCTGGCATGGCAGGCGTCCCATTCCCGTCGGCGCACGTTTTAGGCGGTTCGGCGAAGCAGGGGAAGAGCCGTCAGGGCAGCGTCAACCGGCCCGTTGCCGTCTGAACCGCATGGCCCGACACCGTGACGCCGCCGCCAAGCTTGGCCTGCGTCTCGATGAGGGACGGACGACCCATCATCACCCCCTGCGTGATCCGCAGCGACAGGTCGGCCCCGTCCGCATCAGCCAGGAGGGCCGTCAGAGCCGCCGCCGCTGACCCCGTGGCCGGATCCTCTGGAATGTTGTCCAGCGGTGCAAACATGCGCGCGTCGACGCTGGTGCCATTCCGAACGTAGGCCATAATTGCGAAATCGAGCGGTCCCGGGTACCGCTCGGCCGCCGCGCGGAACCGGTCGGTGACAGGTGCGGCGCGATCCAGAGCATCCTGTGAGGCAAGCTCTGCAAACGCGAACTCCAGCCCCAGCCCGGCCATGATCGGGGCTACCCGGTCGGTCCGCACGTCTGTGGCCTCTAGCCCAAGGCACTCCGCGATCACCTTGGCCTCAGGGCTGTGGCTGCGGGTGAGCGGGACGTCGGTCGAGAATGACGCCTTGCCGCCCTCAGCCCGGCACGGCAGTGGGCCGACGCCAAGCTCAAACACCATCTCCGGCCCGCGCCCGAGGCTGGCGAGCGCAACGGCGGTGCCGATGAAGGGATGGCCTGCGAAGGGGACCTCGGTCATGGGCGTGAAGATCCGCACGCGCGCGGTGTGCGCCGGGTCGTCGGGGGGCAGAACGAAGGTGGTTTCGGAGAAGTTGAACTCCCGCGCGATGCGCTGCATCTGGTCTTCAGGCACGCCGAGAGCGTCCGGGATAACGGCCAGTTGGTTCCCCGCGAACGGCACGTCGCTGAACACATCGAGGATCAGGAAATCGGTCATATCATGTCCCGCAAAACGTCTGCCGCACCTCTTCCGCGGGCTTTGGCGGTTGTGTGAGGTCTTCTTCCCCGGCCTGTTCCTCGAATGGTTGGGCGAGCACGCGGACAAGCCGCTCAAA
>JBCCXY010000111.1:0-13649 GCA_039190895.1 Pseudomonadota bacterium
GACGTGACCGAGGTGTCTCCGTCCAAGCGCGGGCTGTCGATGGTGTTCCAGACCTACGCTCTTTATCCGCACATGACGGTTCGCAAGAACATCGCGTTCCCAATGCGGATGGCGGGCATCCCCGAGGCCGAGCAAGAGAAGCGTATCAACGCGGCGGCGGAGAGCCTGAATCTCGTCGATTACCTCGACCGGAAGCCCGGGCAGTTGTCGGGTGGTCAGCGCCAGCGCGTGGCCATCGGGCGGGCCATCGTGCGCGACCCGAAGGCGTTCCTGTTTGACGAGCCGCTGTCGAACCTCGACGCCGCGCTGCGTGTCGGGATGCGGATCGAGATTACCGAGATGCACGCCCGCATGAACACCACGATGATCTACGTGACCCACGACCAGGTCGAGGCAATGACGATGGCGGACAAGATCGTCGTCCTGCAGGCGGGGGTGATTGAGCAGGTGGGCTCTCCGCTGGAACTATACCGGGCGCCGCGCAATCTGTTTGTCGCGGGGTTTATCGGGTCGCCGAAGATGAACCTGATCAATGGGGCCGAGGCCGAAAAGCACGGCGCCGCAACGATTGGCGTCCGGCCCGAGCATATCGACGTGGTCAGCGACGGAGGTGCGTGGTCGGGGACTGTCGGTGTGGCCGAGCATCTGGGGTCGGACACCTTCTTCCACGTGCACGGGACCGGGTTGGCCGAGACGCTGACGGTTCGGGCTCTTGGAGACGTCGCGCTGCGGCATGGCGACACGATCAGCCTGAGCCCGAGGCAGGACGAAATCCACCGGTTTGACGCCGCCGGTCTGCGGATGGCATGAACCCGGTTATGGACGAGACGGCGGACGTAGGCGTGAAACTGGGCGATGCGGCACTGGCCGACCTGCCCGAAGCGATCCAGCGCCCGCGCTATGATCGCAAGGCGCTGACGCCCGGCATCGTCCATATCGGGCTCGGCAATTTTCACCGTGCGCATCAGGCGTGGTACCTGCATCGACTGATGCAGGAAGGTAAGGCGCCCGACTGGGCGATCCTCGGCGCCGGGGTTCGCCCGTATGATGCCAAGCAGCGGCGGAAGCTGGCGGAGCAGGACTATCTGACGACGCTGATCGAGCTGGATCCAAAGGGGACTTCGGCAGAGGTTGTCGGCTCGATGATCGGCTACGTTCCGGTGGAGGAGGCGCACGGGCCACTCATCCGGCAGATGGCCGACCCGGCGATCCGCATCGTCTCGATGACGGTGACGGAGGGCGGGTACTTTCTTGATCCAGCGACGAAGCGTTTTGACCCGGGCAATCCCGATATCGCGCATGATGCCGGAAACCTTGACCGTCCTCGGACCGTGTTCGGGGCGATGGTCGCGGCGCTGAAGCTGCGGCGGGACACCGGTCTCGGGCCGTTCACATGCCAGAGCTGTGATAATCTGCCGGGCAACGGAGCGATCCTGAAAGAGGTCGTTGTTGGTTTGGCCCGGTTGGCGGATGCAGAGCTTGGCACGTGGGTCGAGGCCGAGGTGAGCTTCCCGAATTCCATGGTGGATTGCATCGTGCCCGCGACGGGTCCGAAGGAGTTGGGTCTGGCGCGCGAACTGGGCGTCGAAGATGCCGCGCCGGTGACGCATGAGAACTTCCGGCAGTGGGTGATCGAGGACAACTTTTGTGCCGGGCGGCCTCCGTGGGAGGATGTCGGCGCGACGCTGTCGGGTCAGGTGCATGATTACGAAGCGATGAAGCTGCGCATCCTGAACGGGGGTCATCAGGTTGTTGCGGTTCCGGCGGAGATTTTGGGGCTGACGACGATTGCGGAGTGCATGGCGCATCCGCTGATCAAGGGCTTCTTCCGCAAGGTCGCGCTGGACGAGGTTGCGCCCCATGTGCCGGACGTGCCGGGGATGACAGTGGCAGAGTATGTTGACCTGATCGACGGCCGGTTCGCGAACCCGGCGATCTACGACACTGTGCGGCGCGTTGCGTTTGATGGGTCGTCCCGGCACACGGGCTCGATCCTGCCGGTCATCCGGGAGGCCATTGCGGCGGGCACGCCGGTGGAGGGCCTTGCGCTTAGTCAGGCGCTTTGGGCGAGGATGTGCACCGGTGTGCGGGAGGACGGCAGCAAGGTCGAACCGAACGATCCTGTCTGGGAGCAGCTTACTGCCGTGGCGGAACAGGCCAAGCGCGATCCGCAGGCTTGGCTGGAGCAGCGGCATTTCTACGGTGCCATCGCGGATGATGTGCGCTTCAGAGAGGCCTTCGCCGGGTGGCTGGGCATGCTGCACCGGGTGGGGACAGAGAAGACGCTGGAGGCGTATCTGGGCTAACGGTCGAACGTTCCCGGTGCGGAACAAGGCCGTAGGCCGCCGCGCCATCGACGGGCCCTCCCCAGGCCCGGCGATACGTCTCAAGTCGCGCTTCGTTTAAGGCGAGCGCGGTACGGCTGCCATAAACCGCGTTGAATCTCAGTAGGTCTCGCCGGTCCAGGGCCCGGCGATTGCGCGGCTTGCGCTCTATTTCCTGAGGGCTCCGATGGTGTCGGCAAAGATCTGGGCCGTGTCAGTCCAAGTGGGCAGGGCGTTGGCGCGTTCCTGGGACAAGGCGGCGTAGGCCTGCAGAGCATCCACGTTCTCCAAAAGCTGTCGGAGCGCCCCGGCGAAGGCGTCCGGATCGTCCGGTGGAACAAGGAGGGCGGCGTTGCCGACCGTATCCGGGACGGCGCCGACGCGGGTCGTGACGACGGGGAGGCCGAAGGTCATAGCTTCGCTGAGGACCATGCCGTAGCCCTCGTACCGCGTGGCGAGGGCGAAGAGTGACGCTTGGGTGAAGCGGGTGGCGAGGTCGTTGGCGCTGAGCTCTCCCGCAAAGGTGATGCGGTCGGTGAGGGCAAGGTCGGTGGCCTGGTAGAACAGGGCCTCAGCGGTCTCCGGGTCGTGGGTCTTGCCGACGATTTCGGCTTGCCAGGGGAGGTCGGTGATTTGGGCAAGCGCGCTCAGAAGGATGTCATGGCCTTTTCGTTCTGCCAGCAGGCCGACGGAAAGGATCAGGGGCGGGTCCACCGGCTGCCGTTGCGCGTTAGGGCGGTCGAAGCCAGGGAGCG
The DNA here is from genome assembly GCA_039190895.1 of Pseudomonadota bacterium. Lineage (GTDB taxonomy): Bacteria > Pseudomonadota > Alphaproteobacteria > Rhodobacterales > Rhodobacteraceae > Ovoidimarina. Next base: position 3,080 of record JBCCXY010000111.1, read on the forward strand.
CGACGGTGATGCGCTGGGGGTCGGCCCCGAAGTCGGCGGCGAGGACGCGAGCGGTTTCGGGGCTCGGGACGAGGATGTGGGCGGCGTGGCGGATAGCCTTTGCCTCGTTGCGCAGCAGGAAGGCCGCGCGGTCGGCGGGGAGGCCGGTTTCGAGGCCGAGCGGGTGGTGGATCATGGCGATGACCGGGGCCGGGACGGAAGCGAGGCCTGCCGGGTCAATGGCGCCGAAGACGAGGCCGTCGAGGATGATCGGGCGGTCAATGGCGCGCAGCAGCGAAAGGGTTTCGGCCATGTCGGCGGGGGTCGGGTCGGGGAAGCTATCGGGGAGTACGAGGTGCTCGGTCGGGCAGCCAATCTCGTTCAGGACGCGCAGGACGGTGGCCTCATAGATGAAGCCGCCCGTGCGGCGGTCTTTATCGCCAGGGATGGCGAAGACTGCTTCGCTCATTGGACCTGCTCCGGCGCGTAAATCTTCAGGACGGCGCGTTCGCACCACGCGATCAGCGCGTACATCGCGGAGGCGGTGATGCACAGGATCACGACGCAGGACCAGAGCATGTTGTAGTTCGACGTGCTGGAGGTGAGGGCCATGAGGACGCCGATCCCTTTCCCGGTGGCGAGCCATTCCGCCGTGGTCACGGCCAGCAGCGCGGCGGGGACGGCCATGCGGGCGGAGGCGAAGAAGGCGGGCAGCATGGCGGGGATCTGGGCCGAGGCGAGGCGGCGCAGGGGGCGCGCGCCGTAGCTGTCGAAGAGGTCAAGGACCTGCCCCGGCGCCTGGCGGAGGCCGTGCAGGCAGGCGACGAGGGTTGGGAAAAAGATCATCACGGCGACGATGGTGATGGTTCCGAGGGCGCCCCGCCCGTAGGCGAGGGTCAGGAGCGGGGCGGTGGTGATGATCGGGATGGAGCGCAGGGCGATGGCGACGGGAAGGGTGACCGAAGCCGTGGGTGGCGACAGGACAAGGAGGGCGGCGAGCGTGGCGCCTAGGAGAAGGCCAGCGAGGTAGCCGGGGATTGTAAACGCAAGCGTTTGGCCCATCGCCGTGAGCAGCGTCGCGAGGTTGCTGGTGTCGGAGAGAAAGGCCCAGATGTCGGCGGGACGCTTGGCGAAGAAACGGTTGAGGCCGGCTAGGTCCATAGCCGCTTGCCAGATGGCGAGGATCAGGAGGGTCATCGCGGCGACCTCCAGCGTTCGGCACGGGAGGCTGGGGGGTGCGGGGCCTTTGGGGGGCGATCGCTGTATGACGGGGGCGTAGCCCACGGCTCGGCGGCCGAGCCAGCCGAACGCGGCGTAGGCAAGGATGGCGATGGCGGCGGAGAGGGTGGCGAGCGTCCATGTGGCTTCGGTTTCAAGGGCGCGCATGGCGCGAAGGGTGAGGACTCCCAGCCCGCGTTCGGCGCCGGTGAACTCGCCGATCATCGCGCCGAGGAAGGCGGCGGGGGCGGCGATTTGCAGGCCTGCGAAGAGGTACAGGAGGCTCGCGCGGGCGCGGATGCGGGTGAGCGTGGTGAGGCGGCCGTGGCCGTAGGTGGCGACGAGGTCGGTCCAGGCTTGCGGCACGGCGCGGAGGCCGACGAGAAGGGCGAGGAAGGTGGTGTAGTAGACGGCGAGGGCTGCGAGCGTGACTTGCGGGCCGACGCCCGGTCCGTAGAGCACGCGCAGGATCGGGCCGGTGGCGATGAGGGGGATCGAGAAAAGGAGCAGCGCGAGGGTCGAGACGACGCGCTCGCTGCGGGGGGCGAGGGTGATCAGAGTGGCCAGCGCGATGGCGGCGAGGTTGCCCCAAAGGAAGCCGGCGGCGGCGTTTGAGGTGGTCTCGATGGCCGCGCGGGTGAGCACGGCGTAGTTGGCGATCAGGTATTCGAGGATGGCGGACGGGGCGCTGAGGAAGACGGTGTCCCCAGTGAGGCGCGTGAGGAGTTCCCAGAAAAGCAGGAAGCCGAGGATGCCTGCGGCGGGTCTCATGCGCCGGACTCCAGGGCTTGCAGAACGGCGGTCTTGAGGGCGCGGAACTCGGGGGTGTCGGGATCGCGGGCGGTTCCGGCGGGGAGCGTCACCGGGATGTCGGCGACGATGCGGGCCGGGCGGGGGGAGAGGACGAGGATGCGGTCGCAGAGGAGGACCGCTTCTTCGACAGAGTGGGTGACGAGGAGGGCGGTTGTGTTCGCCCAGAGCGGGGGGAGTTCGGCGTTGAGGCGGCGGCGGGTGAGGGCGTCGACGGCCCCGAACGGTTCATCGAGGAGCAGAACCTCAGGGCTGGAGACGAGGCTGCGTGCGATGGCGGCGCGCTGGCGCATGCCTCCGGATAGCTCGGCGGGGCGGTGGTTTGCGAACCCGGTGAGGCCGACGAGGTCGATCAGGGCGTCTGTACGGTCGGCGGACTTGCCTGCGAGGTCTGCTCCTAGGGCGATGTTTGCGCGGACGGTCCTCCACGGGAGGAGGGACGGGTCCTGAAACGCCATCGAGAGGCCGCCGCGTTTGGCAACCGCTTTGGGGGGAACGCCGCCGAGTAGGATGCGGCCATCGTCGGGGGCGTCGAGGCCAGCGATCATGCGAAGGACCGTGGACTTGCCGCAACCGGAGGGGCCGACGAGTCCGGTGGTTTGGCCTGGCGCGAAGGTGGCGGTGAAGGGGGCGACAGCCTCGGTGGTGCCGAAGCGTTTGGTGATGGCGTCGCAGGTAATGTCGATCCCGGTCATGGGACGGGCGCGCGTTTGCTGCAAACCGTTGCGCCGGTGGCATGGCGTGGGACTGTGCGCAGGACTGCACACCCTACAGAAGGCTGCGGTGGAACTGTTCCTGGCGCGGAATCAAGGCCGAAGGCCGCCGCGCCATCGCCGGGCCCACCCTTGGCCCGGCGATTGCTATGGGTCAGCACGTCGGTTGGAACGACGGCGGGACCCATGGATAAAGTACGCTGCAGCAAGGTCGGATCGCCGGTCCTGGGCCCGTCGACGGCGCGGCTCTTCGCACCGTCGTCGGGCTGTTGCACCGTTCCGGTTGTTAGCCGTGCACCTCTTCCAGCAGGGAGCGGTCCCAGAGATCCGGCGTGACCTCGCGGCCCAACAGTGCGAGCGTTTCGACATTCGCTGCGATGGTGTCTTCTGTGAACCAGCCGAAGCCGTTCTCTTCCGTCAGGTCCGAGAACATCAGAGGCACTTGCCGCTCGGCCTGCAGCTTCTGCGTGTCGAGATCGAGGCTGGCGTCTGGGAACATCTCCACTGTCAGGGCCGCCGCCGCATCGGTATCGGCGAGGTAATCGTTCCAGCCTTGCACCTCTCCCTTCAGGAGCGCGATCAACTGCTCGCGGCGGTTGGCGATGGAGTCCTCGGTTGCGATGTAGGTCTGCGAGTGCACCGCGTAGCCGTGGTCGGCCATGAGCATCGTCGTGTTATCCACGCCCTGCATCGTCATCGCCACGGGCAAATCGGTTTCCCAGCACAGCAGGCAGTCCACCTGACCAGCCACCAGAGGGGCGGGGTCGTACTGGGTCGGGACGATCTCAATCCCGTTGATGTCGACGTTGTTGAGGGTGCAGAGCGCCTCCAGCACCGGGGTGTTGGCGACGGCCATGCCGATGCGCTTGCCGATGAGGTCGGCGGGCTCGTTGACCGGATTGCCCGAGAGGGAGGCGATGGCGAATGGGTTCTTTTGCATCGCGACGGCGATGATCTTGAACGGCGCGCCTTCCGCGACGGCGGCGGCGGTGTAGTCGGCGGCGGAGATGCCGACGAGGGCGTTGCCCGAGACGACCGGCGGCTCGACGGGCGCGTTGGGGCCGCCCTGGGCGAGAGAGACTTCGAGCCCCGCATCGGTCCAGTAGCCATTGTTCGCCGCGATATAGCTGCCGCCGAATTGTACGGAGTGGAGCCACGAAAGCTGGAAGTTTACCGGTTGCAGGTTGGCCGCTAACGCGGGCAGGCCAACGGACGCGGCGGCGAAGCCGGAGGCGCTGGTCTGCAGGAAGAAGCGGCGGGTCAAGTGGACGGGTTGTGTCATGTTCTCTGATCCTGTTGGGAAATGTCTGATTGGCCGACCTGCGCGAGCAGGATCAGCATTGCGGGAAGCGCTGAGGCGATAATCGCCGCACCATACACGAGCCCTGTGGCGACCCCGGCCTCTGCCGGTGCGCCGATCAGGGGAAACAAAGCGGCGGCAGCGCCTTCCCGCCACCCCCAACCTGCGATTGAGAGCGGGATAAGCATTGCGCAGAGGATCAGGGGGATCAACGTCGTCAATGCCGCAGGGGGCAAGGCCGTGCCGGTGGCCCGGGCGCAGGCATAGAAGGCGAATATCAGGGCGCCGGTGGTGATGAGGCCGAGCAGAAGCGGTTCAGGGCGCTGGCAGAGGCGGACGACAAGAGACGCGAGGCGCCCGAGCGTTCCGGGCCTTCGGGTCAGGCGGAGAGCGATGAGGGCCGCGGCGCAGAGGGCGGCGAGGGCGATCCATGTCCAGGCAGGCCATGGGATGCCGCCGGGAAGGCTCAGGGCTGTGGCCAGCCCGACGAGCAGCACGGCGAAGAGGGCGATCTGGCCGAGGAGGCGTTCGACGACGACCGACTAGGCGGCGCTCCGCAGGGTGGCGCGCTTGCGGAGGCGGAGGGCGCGGCCGACGTCTCCCACAACGCCGCCGGGGAGGACGGCGTTGCCGAGTTGGGCGATGTAGTATTCGCTGACGGCGGCGGGGTAGCTTATGTCGATCTCCATCTCGCGGGCAACGAGTTGCCAGCGCCGCGCCATAGACAGCGTCGCGATGGTCATTGCCGCGATGGCTGCGGCGATCCAGAGCGGGTCCACCGCGCGGAGCCGCGCCCAGAGCCCGTCCACGCCGACCCACCAGATCAGCGCGGCGAGTACGCCGGCGGAGATGAGGAGCTTGAGGGCTCTCACTGGCTCACCTGTGCCGACACTTCGGGCGTCGAGAAGGCATCGAGGAAGGCGTCGCGGAAGGTATCCATCCGGCGGACGGGGCCGTCGGGGGCGGGGATCAGGCCGTCGGTCCAGTCCCAGTGGGCGATGCGATCGAGCACACCTTGAGGCCCGATCATGTGCACCGCGACGTCCATGTTGTCGCTGCCTGCGACGAAGCCGGCCGACTGGTGGTCCCCCGCGACGATGACGAGCGGGGCGTCCACCCCAAGCCGCGCGACGTGGGAGAATGCCACGCTAAGCGCATAGTCGACCGAGCGGCGGTAGGCCTCGCGGACGTCGTCGTGGTCTTTCCACAGCTCGCGCGGGATAGGGCCGCGGGCGGCCATTTCGTTGAAGATTGTGCCGTCGCCGATGTCCTCCCACGGGACCATGTCGGCGATAGGCGTCCATGGGGCGTGGGAGGAGATCAGGGCGATCTGGAGGAAGTCGGGGCGCGGGTCAGGGGGCAGCAGGTCGTCGTAGACCGACAGCGTGAACTGGTCGGGCATCGTGACCCAGCGGAAGCGGTCGCCCTTATACGGGATGTCCGCCGCCGGGATCACCAGATCAAAGCCCATCGCGCTGCTCTCAGGCCAGCCGAGGGTGATCGCGGGCATGATCGCCGCCGTGCGATAACCTGCCTCCTGCGCGTAGTGGAACAGCCACTTGCGCCCGCTGACGAGCATCGCGTTGTAGCGCCCGTGGTGGTCGGTCCAGAGGCCCGTCGCAAGCGCCCCATGCGCCAGCCAGCTTTGCCCGCCTGCCGTGGGGGAGGTGAGCCATCCGCTGCGCATGGCCATGCCGGTGGCGGTGATCTCGGCCTCTGCGGTGCGAAGGGTTTCGAGGTGGGTCGGCGCATAGAGCGGGTTGTCGAAGCTGGCCCGGCCGTAGCTCTCGATCCAGATCAGCACGACGTCGCGGCCCTCCAGACCGTCGAGCAAGCCGATGCGTTCGGCGTAGGGGTCGGCCTGCGCTGCCTCGCTGAACTGCGCCAGATCGGTTAGGGTGGTCTGCACCTCCACCGCCCGCTTGACCGTTAGGCGGCTGGTCCACGCTGTTCCGGGCGGGCTTTCCTCGAAAGCCCAGTAGTCGAGGTGGTGCCCCGCGTCCGCGACGGCCCACCCTCCGGCGCCGAGGGCTGCCACGGCGGCGAAAGCGCGGACGGGGTCGGAAGCGTTGAGGCTTGCCCAGGCGCGCAGGCTTTTGCTCAGCGCGATGTATAGCGCGACTAGCGCGATGATGGCAGCCACGGCGGCGAGGATGGTGGCCGGGCCGCCGATGCTGTCGCGCAGAAGGGAGAGGCCCGCTTCGATGAGGAACGTGTCGACGACTGGGTTGAACGTCCGGTTGTAGGCTGTGAACATCGCATAGTCGGCAAGCTTGATGAACACCGCCGCGACGAGGATGAGGGTCAGCGCGTGGATCACCAGCCAGCGGCGCCCGAGAGCGATCATCGCGAGGATCAGAACGGGCAGCTCCAGCGGCCAGCGGTTCAACGCGCTCCACTTCATCGTGCCGGGATGGTTCGGCAGGATCAGTACCGCGAACAGCAGCGCAGCGGCGAGCGTGAGGAGCAGTGCTCGCCTCATCCGCGGCGCCGCAGGAGCCAGCGGATGTCCACGGCGAATGACCAGAGCAGCAGCAGCACGGCGCCCCACGCGAGCGGTGCCGCCACCGAGGCGGATGTCACGGGCAGCAGGAGGACGATCAGCGTGCCGATCTGGACGACGCAGACGGCCTTGCGGCGGAAAGACTCGGGCAGGTCCCGCCCAAGCGCAGGGAGGGCCAGCGCCGCGCCGACAAAGGCGTAGCGGGCGAAGCCGAGGATCAGAGCTTCCGGCCCCGCGATCCCGTTCGCCACCAGCCAGACCGCCAGAACGGCAGAAAGGAGCGCGTCCGTCTCCATATCGAAGCGCGCCCCGAAACGAGAGGTCAGCCTCGCCCGCCGCGCCAGCCAGCCATCGGCCCCGTCCAGCGCGAAGGCCACCGAGGCCAGCGCGAACACCAGCCAGGCGGAGAACGTCGGGTCAAACAGCGCCCCGAACAGTAACGCGACGAGTGCGGCCCGGAACAGTGTCACCGTGTTGCAGAGCCCGAGGGCGCCGTGCGGATACCGGCCCAACCCGTGCAGAACGACCGTCACCACGGCCCCGAAGGCGAGGGCCGGGAGCCAGGGCAGGCTTAGCTCGGTCCCTGCCAGCAACAGGGCCGCCAGGAACGCCGCCGAAACGGCCAGCGCCTGCGCGGTCGGCGTTGCGCGCTGAGGGGCGCGCAGGTGGGACGGTGAATTACTTCGAAACATCGGTAAACCTTCGACAATCAGGCCCTTTAACCTAGACGGGAGCAAGGCAATTCAAACGGTATACGCGGCAGGACGCGCATTCATTCACTCCGTGCCTGATATTTTTACACACGCGAAAAGCGGTAGGTGATCCGAGGCAACCGTTAGGGCGGGGCTTGTGACGACGCTGGAGTCCTCCACCCGGCCCCGGTCAGTCAGGATGCGGTCGAGCGGCAAAAGCGGGCGCGTGCTCGGGAACGTCCGCAGCGCCGGGCCGCGAAAGCGGCTGCCGACGAGGCGCTTGCTGAACATCCAGCCGCCCCAGGGGCGCCATTCGTTGAAATCTCCGAGCAGGATCGTCTGCATGCCTGGGCGGCGCCTCAGATACTGCCCGATGATCCGCATCTGCACCATGCGAAGGGGCTGCGACAGGGACAGGTGCATCGACATGAGGCGGACGGTGTCGCCCACCTCCACCGAAATCGCGCCGCGATGGCAATGCCCCGGCAGGTCGATGACGTCGGCATGGGTGACGGTCAGCGCTGGGTCGAGAAACAGGATCGTCCCGAGAAACCCGTCGCTCTCCGGTCCCCAGCGCAGGCGGGGCTCGTCATGGGCATACCGCAGCCCGGTCACCTCCGCGATACGCGCGATGTCGAGGATACGCGCGTGGGGGCGGCATTCGCCGTCGGCCTCCTGCAGGGCGAGCACGTCGAGGGACAGGGGCGCGAGATCGGCCGCGATGGCCTGAATCACGCGGTCGGGGTCGACCACGCCATCTGTCCCGCGCGCGCGGTGCACGTTCCACGTCGCGCAACGCAATCGTGTGAGGTCGGTCATTTCTGGCTGTGCTGGCCTCGTTCTGCTCTATGTTCGACATAACGTTTTCATCCCGTATTGACAGGAGACATCATGCGCCCCCTTTTGATCGCCGCCCTCTGCGCTGCCGCCACCGGAGCCCAGGCCGAAATGGCCCGGTACGAGCTCGATCCCACGCACACGGCGGTGTATTTCACCGTGGAGCACATTGGGTATTCCAAGACGCTGGGCGTCTTCACCGATGTCAGCGGTAGCTTCATGTATGATGCCGAGACGCAGGAGCTGGGCGAGGTGGAGGTGGCGATTGGCGCAGCCTCGGTCCAGACATTCAACGAGGCGCGGGACGGGCATGTGAAGAACAAGGACTTCCTGAATGTCGCGGACCATCCGCAGATCACGTTCACGGCGAACGGCGGGACGCCCGCCGATGCGACTTCGGGCACCGTGACGGGGGACCTCACTATCCTCGGGCAGTCTCAGCCGGTAACGCTGGACGTCACCCTGAACAAGGCCGCGCCCTATCCGTTCGGGCACAAGCGCGAGGTGCTGGGGCTGTCCATCGGCACGTCCATCCAGCGAAGTGCGTTCGGGATGGAGTATGCCGTGGCGAATGGCCTTGTGGGTGACGAGGTCACGATCAACATCGAAACCGAAGCGATGAAGATGGAATAGAGATTTCTTGCCTCCGGCGGGAGTACGTCCACCAAGCTGGACGGGCCCTGGCCTTCATCTTGGTCGAAATACTCGCGCCGCAGGCATAGAAGTTCTTATGGCCAAAGCTGCGGAAACATCGGCCCGGCGAGGCGGTCGCCTTCGCCGTAGCCCTGGGCTTCGAACAGGGCACGCTCATCCTTGGCCCAGTCGCCACGGTAGCGGATGACGCCGTCTGGGGCGGTCATGCGCAGGGTGAAGCGGCGGACGGTTTCGGTGGGCGTGACCGAGGACAGGCCGCCGTGCAAGGTGCGCATGTCGAAGAAGATGCAGTCGCCGAGGTCGAGGTCCCACTGGAGCAGGTCGTAGGCGTCGGGGTCGGCGTTCACGTCCGGGGGCGGGTGGTAGGTTTTGCCTGCGACCTCTTGAGGCTCATAGGTGCTGTGACCGTCGGCGAAGCGAACGCGCATGAAGAGCTTGTCCCACAGGTGGGAGCCCTTGACGAAGGCGATGCCGTTGTCGCGATTCACCGGTTCGAGGGGGAGCCAGAGGACGCACATCGTGCCCTCGAAGTCGAAATAGGCGAGGTCCTGGTGGAAGGGCGGGCGCGAGGTGGAGCCGGCCTCGCGGAGGAACCAGTTATCCATCACGAGGTTGACGGTAGGCGCGTCCAAGAGCTGGGCGGCGAGGGCGGCGCAGGGGGAGTTGCGGACGAAATCCTCGAACTCGGGGACCTTGTCCCAGGCCCAGAAGTCCTCGAAGTATCCGGGGGTGTCGGGGTCCTTCGTGTGGCGGGTGAAGTTGGGCCGGGGGTCGGCCATGTCGGCGTCGATCCCGGCGCGGAGTTTGTCGAGCCAGTCGGACCCGAAGACGCCCCTGAGGGCGACGGCGCCGTCGCGGCGGAAGGCGGCGCGGTCTTCGGGGGAGATCGTGGGTGGGGTCATGGGCGCCATTAAGGCCCGGCGGGTGGGTTGTGGCAAGGCTTCGGGTGGCCTGATTTGGGCGGTCCCCATGGGGACCGCTTCCAGGTGTTTGAAATTTCTTGGTAATTTCAGAAAGGGGTTTTCGAGAGGGGTTAGATCAGTGACCCTTGAAGGTCGCGAAGGGCGGTCGCGGCGATTGCGCGGTGGGCGGCGGCGTAGCCCTTGAGGGATGCCTGATGCGCGGCTTCTTCCTGCTTCGACAAGGTCCGCTTTGGTCTGGCGCGCCGGGCCTCGGCCGCCTGTTTGCGCTCTGCGGCGTCGGCTTCGGCGTTGCGCTTGGCGTCGGCGGCCGCCTTGCGGGCGGCTGCGTCGGCTTTGGCCCGTCGCTGCGCCTCTTCGGCCTCGGCCCGCGGCCGCGCCGCTTCAGCCCTTTTGCGGAATATGGCGGCCGCCTTGGCCCGGCGCCGCGCGTCCTCTGCCGCAGACCGGGACTTTTTGCGCCAGGCGCGCTTAGTCAGTGTCTCCACACGCTCTCTGTGGGACCAGGGGCGACCACTTCGGCGCGCCTTGCGGCGGTTTCCGCGCCGCCGGTCAGGGAACGGCGTGTGGGTCTGCAGATCGCCAAACGCGGCGTTGATGCGGGCGAGCATCTGTTCCGATGCGTCCTTGTCGTCGGCGATGTCGGGGTGAAGCTCCTTGACCTTCCGGCGCCAGGCGTCGCGGATTGTGGGGAGATCATCCTCTGGCGATACCCCCAGGACGTCAAATATCGCGATCTTTCGGCGCATAACTCGGAACAACTCAAACTGATGACTGCTGCGCCTTAGGAGTACTCGTAACTGGCCTGTGGCCCAAGAAAACTCTTACCAAAGAGTTAATGTTGCGGAGCCCGTTTCCTAGGAGTGAATTCGAACAAAGAATGAACATCAAAGCTGGACGTCGCGTGAGATCGTCGATATGTTGTGGCTCATGGTGTGACATAC
>JBCCXY010000112.1:0-12992 GCA_039190895.1 Pseudomonadota bacterium
CTCCAGAAACCCGTTGAGCGTGGCACCGTCGCAGCGCAGAACCGGGGTGGCAATGTCAGCCTTCGGGGCGGCTTGCAGCCCCTTGATCAGATCTTCAACGAACCAATGGGGGGTCAACGGCGCATCGCCTTGCAGGTTCACGATCAGATCGGCCCCCAATGCTGCAGCGGCCTCCGCACACCTCTCGGTCCCGTTCCGGCAGTCGGACGAAGTCATCACGACCTCTCCGCCAAAAGCCTGAACATGCTCGGCAATCCGGTCATCATCCGTCGCCACAACGACCCGATCAACACCGGATACAAGACACCCCGTCTCCCACGTCCGCCGGATCAGCGACTTCTCCCCATCCGGCCCCTTCAGCGGCACCAGCGGCTTCCCCGGAAACCGCGAAGACGCGTACCGCGCGGGGATAACAATCGCGACGCTCACGCCCGCACCCCGGCCCGCAGCACATCCTGCACCTTCAGCACCCCGGCCAAACGCCCGTCCTCCATGACCAACACCGCCGTAATCTTCCGTTGAGTCATCAGATCCAACGCCTCCACCGCCCGTGCCTCTCGCCGCACCGACACCGGATTGGCCGTCGCAACCTCGCCCGCCGTCAGGTCCATCAGCCGCGCCATGTTCCGGCGCAAATCCCCGTCCGTGATAATCCCCGCAACCGCGCCGTCCGAGACGACGACAGCAAGGCCCAGCGCCTTCGCGCTCATCTCCATCATCGTATCCATCATCGGCAGGTCCGGCGCCACGACCGGCAGGTCATCGCCCCTCACCATCAGATCTTCGACCGTCAGCAGCATCGCCCCCAGCTTCCCGCCGGGATGATACCGCCGAAAATCCTCCGCCGCCGTTCCCAGCAGATGCGTCACCCCCACCGCAAGCGCGTCCCCAATCGCCAGCGCCAGCGTCGTTGACGTCGTCGGCGCCAGCCCATTGGCGCACACTTCCGTCACGCGCCCATACGCAATCGTCACAGCCGCCGCCTTCGCCAACGTGCTGTCAGCAATCCCGGTCAGCGCCACGATCGGGTTCCCATGCACTCGCGCAAAGTGCAGCAAATCCGAAAGCTCCGACGTCTCTCCGGTGTTTGACAGGATCAGCAGCACCGAATCCCGGGTCACGAGCCCCAAATCCCCATGCGACGCCTCCGCCGGATGCAGAAAAATCGCCGCCTTGCCAATCGACCGAAAGGTCGATGCCAGCTTCCCGGCGATATGCCCCGACTTCCCGATGCCTGCGACGATCAACGGCCCCGGCGCCGCATGGATCAACCGCACCGCATCGGCCATCGCCGCGCCACCCTGCGCCGCATAAGCCTCAATCGCCGCAGCCTCACCCCGCAGCGCCGTCACACACGCCGCGCCCAGCGCCTTGTCATCCATGGGGGAGCCCTCTCGCCATCGCGCGCCCTATACGACCCGGTGCGGCGCACCTCAACCCGGCTCTGCTGCGATCCCAACCCGCCGCCGATGCGGCCCGAACACGGCAGCCAGCGCAAGGATCACCCCGGACACCGCCGCGATCATCCCCGCCGCGCTCACCGCATCCGACCCGCCAAGCCACAGCGGCCCATACCCGGCCAGCACGTATCCCAGCACAGCCGACACCACCGCGAACAGCAGCGACCACGCCACCTGCCACCCCAGCCGGTTCGTCATCAGCCGCGCCGCCGCCGGGGGGCAGATGAACATGGCGATCACGATGATCGACCCCACCGCATCAAACGCAGCCACCGCTGCAATTGCCGACACAATGACCAGCGCGATCCCAAGTCCCGAGACCGGGATCCCGACGGACGCCGCGAACCCCTCGTCAAACGTTGACAGCACCAACGGCCGCCACAGCACGCCGATAAACACCGCCACACCCAACGCGGCCACCGCGACACGCAACAACTCCGGCGGCAGCCCCGCCAACGCGCCCGGGTCCAGCAATGACGACCACCCCGTCGCCTCCAGCCAGATCAGCGACTCCAGGTTCCCGTACAGCGCATGCTCCACGTCCAGATGAACGCCCGAGGTGTCCGTCTGCTCCAACAGCAGCACGCCGCCCGCGAACATCGCGGTGAAGACGACGCCCATCGCCGCCCCCGGCTCGATCCGTCCCATGCGCCGGATCGCCTCGATCAGCACAACCGCCACCACGGCGGCCCCCGCTGCGCCAAGCATCATCGGCCCCGTCGCAACCGCGCCGGTCACGAGAAACGCCACCACGATCCCCGGAAGCACCACATGGCTGATCGCATCCCCGATCAACGCCTGCCGCCGCAGCAAAAGGAAATTCCCCGGCAACGCACAGGCCATGGCCGCCAAACAGCCAATCACAATCGGGGGCAGAGAGAGCGCCACGAACTCCATCACACCGCCTCCGGTGCGCCGATCAACCGATCCACCTCGGCGATCTGATCGGCGGTCAGCACGCTCTCGATCTCGCGCAAACCGTCATACAAGGCGGCGGTCCCGGCAAACGCCTCATGCCGCCGCACGACGTCCCACCGCGCCTCATCGCGCAGCGCTTTCGCCGCCGCCCCCTGCCCGGCCTCCGTCGCGACACCGTCCGCGCGCGCATACCCCGCACGCCCCAACAAGCGCAGCGTCAGCGGCTCATAAATCGGCTGCCCCGTGGCGAGCGCCAGCAACCCCTGCCGCACATGAACCCGCCGCTGAAACGACACATGCCGCAGCACCGCCGCCAACACGCCCCTCCCGGGCGCCACCAACAAGGACAGAACGAACGCCCCAAACGCCACCAGTACAATGATCGGCCCCGTCGGCAAATCCGGCGCCGACGCAGACAGCGCCGCTCCGATCCACCCGGAAGCGCCGCCGATTGCCCCCGCGATCAGCACCACATGCACGGCCCGATCCGTCCAGAACCGCGCGGCGACGGCAGGGATGATCAAGAGCGCCACAATCAGGATCAGCCCCACAACCTTTAGCCCGACCACGGTCACGGCCAGCACCAGCCCCATGATCGCCCAATCGATGCGCGCCACCGGCAGCCCGATACTTTCCGCATAGCCCGGATCGAACGCCACCAGCGTCATCGCCCGCTGCAGCACCAGCACCAATCCTAAGACCACCGCGCCGCCCACCGCGATCATCACCGCATCAGCAAACAGCATCCCGGCGGTGGAACCCAGAAGGAACCCCTCCAGCCCCGCCTGCCGCCCCGTTTGCATTGTCTGAATAACCGTCAGCAGCACCACGCCGACGCCAAAGAACACCGACAGCACGGCCCCAATCGCCGCATCTTCACCCAGTCGCGTCGCCCGCGTCAGATACGCCACGCACGCCAGCCCAAGCACCGCCGAAAGGGCTGACCCCAGCAGCAGCCCGGGCAGCGACCGCCCGTCCAACCCGAGCGCCACCATCACGATAAACGCCAGCCCCACGCCCGGCAGAGTCGCATGCGAAATCGCATCCGACACAAGCGCCCGCTTTCGAAGGAAAAGAAACGTCCCCGTCGCCGCCGCCGCGATCCCCAGCAGGATCGCGCCCAGCGTCACGAGGCTCGCGTTATAGCCAAGCTGAAACGTCAGCCCGTCAAGGATCACCGCTCACGCGCCCGCCGTCGCCAGCCGCCCGCCATAGGTCTCGTCCAAGGCCTTGTCGGTGAATACCTGCGCCACCGGCCCCTCGGCCATCTTGCGCACGTTGATCATCAGGACGTTGTCAAAATACTCTGGCACCGTCGCCAGATCATGATGCACCGCAACCACCGTCTTCCCGGCGTCCCGAAGCTCCTGAAGCACCGCGATAATCGCTCGCTCCGTCGCCGCATCGACGCCCGCAAACGGCTCATCCAGCAGATAAAGATCCGCCCCCTGAGCCAACGCCCTAGCAAGGAACACCCGCTGCTGCTGTCCGCCCGAGAGCTGCCCTATCTGCCGCTCGGCAAACCCATCCATGCCGACACGCTCCAGACACTCCACCGCGCGCGCGCGCAGGCCGCGCAACCGGCCCAGCAAGCCGACCTCGCTGTAGAGCCCCATCAGCACCACATCGATCACGCGCACCGGAAAGTCCCAGTCCACGCTCGCCCGCTGCGGTACATAAGCCACGCGAGCCTGAGCCAACGGCTGACCAAACGACGTTACCTGCCCGGCCAGCGGCTTCACAATGCCCAGCGACGCCTTCAGCAGCGTCGACTTGCCCGCCCCGTTCGGCCCGACAATCGCGGTCATCTTGCCCGCCTCAAACGTCGCATCGACCGAGAAAATCGCCGGCGACTGACCGTAAGATACCGTCAGCCCACGGATCGCCAGTGGGCTGTCCTGCCACGCGTCGGCGACCGCCTCGCCGTGATCCCTGACAAGCTCCAACGGTGACATATCAGCTCCCCGCCGCCAGCTTGCCGTTCATCCCGCCGTCCGGAACATCGCCGCCAAGGGCGCCCGCAATCGTCGTGATATTGTGGTCGATCATCCCGACCCACGTGCCTTCATACGTGCCCTCAGGCCCCATCGCGTCCGAGAACAGCTCGCCCCCGATCACCACCTCATGGCCCTGCGCCGCCGCGCCCTCGATCAGCGCGCGAATGTTTCGATCCGAGACCGAGCTTTCGACAAAAACCGCCCCGACCTTCCGCTCGACGAGCATATCGACAAGCTCCCCGATCCGGTTCAGCCCCGCCTCACTCTCGGTGGAAATCCCCTGAATGCCAGCGACTTCAAAGCCATAGGCCGCACCGAAATACGAGAACGCATCATGCGCCGTCACCAGCACGCGCGCCTCCTTTGGCACCGACGTCAGAGACGCCTCGGCATACGCGCCCAGCTTCTCCGCCTCGGCCAAATACGCATCGGCGCGCTCCGCAAAGCCGTCAGCCTCCGCTGGCATCGCCTCGGTCAGCGCGTCACGCACACCGCCAACGACGTAGCTCCACAAAACCGGGTCCATCCAGACATGCGGATCAAACCGCCCGTCGTAATCCTCATGCGCCTGCAACTTTTCCTCGGGCACCGATGAGCCAACAGCGACAACGGCCTTCTGATCGGCCAGATCGCCAAGGAAATTCTCCATCTGTGCTTCCAGATACAGCCCATGCCACAGCACCAGATCCGACCGGGTCATCGCCACGATATCCGTCCGAGTCTGCCGGTACGCATGCGGATCAACGCCGGGGCCCATCAGCGCCTGCACCTCCACCGCATCGCCGCCAATCACCTGCGCGACGTCGGCGATCATGCCCGTCGTCGCCACCACCGACAGCTTCTCAGCGGCCTGTGCGCCAAACGTGGCCAGCGCAAACGCAGCAGCGGAAACCCCAACAAACACTCGACGTGAAAAGCGCATCTATCCCTCCAGCAAGAAAGACGTCACTTTGATATGAGAATAGTTCGCAAGAAGTCAATGCTCTTGCGACTTAGTCGCAACTAAAACCCGTTTTCCCGCCGGGTGAACTATGCTTTCCTGCACGAATGACCGAGGAAAATCATAAGTTTGGGGCCGAAGTGCCCAATTGGCAGGCACCCCCTCGCCCGGGCGTTACGCGGCTAGAGGGCCGCTACGCCCTGCTCGAACCCCTTAGCGCCGCCCATGCGGCTGACATCCACGCGGCCAATTCCGTCAGCGACTCGATTTGGGACTACATTACGCCCGGCCCATTCGACAGCGAAGCTGCCTACCGCGACTGGGCCGCACGGGCCAGCACCGATGCCCAGCGCTACTACGCCATCCGCAACAATGAGACCGGGCGCTTCGAAGGCGTCGCCAGCTTCATGCGCATGAAGCCCGACACGGGCTCTATCGAAGTCGGCTCCATCAACTTCTCCAAACCGCTGCAACGAACGCGCGCGGCGACCGAGGCGATGTACCTGATGATGCGCTGGGTCTTTGAGGCGGGCTACCGCCGCTACGAATGGAAGTGCAACTCCCGCAACCTGCCCTCCCGCCGCGCCGCCGAACGCTTTGGCTTCAGCTACGAAGGCATTTTCCGGCAAGCCGTCGTCGAGAAAGGCCGAAACCGCGACACCGCCTGGTTCGCCTGCATCGACGCCGAATGGCCCGCCCTCAGCGATGCCTATGAAGCCTGGCTCGATCCGTCAAACTTCACGGCAGACGGTCAACAGGTGCAAAGCTTGCGCGCCTTTACAAAACCGATCCTCGTCGCCCGGGATCCGGCCGTAGCGCGCTAAACAATCGCCGTGTCGGCGATCCGCGGCTCAAGGATCGCCAGAACCTTGGCAATCACCGCCCTGAAATCCCGCCCGGGCGCCGTCGCATCGGCAAGCAAATTCGCCGCTTCCTCCAGCCCCGCATCACCCGCTGCCCGCGCAATCGACGCAAGGAACTGCGCGGCATAAGCCAAACGCTCATCCGCGTCTTGCGATGACAACACCGTCTTGAGATGCACAAGATCATCCCGCAGCGCGATGCGATCCGGCGCAACGTCGTCTTCGTTCAGTGTCCTCGCACCGGGCGGGCGATCCTCGTCCGGCAGATAGCCCAGGATCAGCTCCTGAAACGCCGCGAGACTGGTCATCGGTTTTTCGACAAACGCATGCGCGCCCGCATCGACGGCGCGGTCCCCAAGCGACGGATCACCCGAGACCGCTATGATGACCTCAACCGGGGGGGAGATCGACGTTAACTCCGAGATCAGCGACGTACCCGACCCATCCGGCAACCCAAGGTCCACGACCGCCACACTGGGCCGATACGTCGCCAGATGCCGCGCCGCGCTTGCAAGGCTGTCCGCCCGCCGCACCCGCGCGCCCGAGCGCAGGCACATCAGCCGCATGGCTTCCGATGCAAAGCGGCTGTCTTCGATCACAAGGACCGTCTGCCCAGCCAAAGGTCGCTCTGCTGTGGGTTTCTGTCGTAGCAATAGCCCGTCAAGTCGCTCTGGCATGGCGCACTCCTTGACCCGTCTCCTACCGAGTTAAGGTTGTGAAACGGAAAAGTCCGTTAATGGCTCGACTTGTAATTATTATTTCAGCAATACATCGGCGTTGGACCGGAGGACAAAATGATCGGACGATTGAACCACGTGGCGATTGCCGTGCCTGATCTTGAGGCCGCATCCGCGCAGTATCGCGACACGCTCGGCGCCGAGGTCGGCCCGCCTCAGGACGAACCTGACCACGGGGTCACTGTGGTGTTTATCACCCTGCCCAACACGAAGATCGAGCTTCTGTACCCGCTCGGCGAGGGTTCCCCAATCGCCGGGTTCCTCGAAAAGAACCCCTCCGGCGGCATCCACCACGTCTGCTACGAGGTCGACGATATCCTCGCCGCCCGCGACAAGTTGCAGGCCAGCGGCGCGCGTGTCCTCGGCGATGGGGAGCCCAAGATCGGCGCCCATGGCAAACCCGTGCTGTTTCTGCACCCCAAGGACTTCACGGGCACGCTCGTCGAGCTGGAGCAGGTGTAAGGCATGGGCATCGTCTCGGCCCTCGTCCTCTACGCCGTTATCTGGTTCTTGGTGCTGTTCGTGGTCCTGCCGATCCGGCTGGAAACCCAAGGGGATCGGGGCGAAATCGTCCCCGGCACCCACGCCGGTGCGCCCGCCAACCTGAACCTCCGCCGCAAGTTCCGCATCGTCACACTGGTGTCGCTGGTCGTTTGGGGGATCATCGCGACCGTCATCTGGTCCGGCGCCATCACCGTGCGCGACCTCGATTTCATGGACCGCATGCGCCCGCCGGTTTCCGACAGCTAAGCTCAGCGAGGCGAGCTTGTAAGAGCTCGATGAGCGGCCCCGTCAACGCCCGTCGGCGGGCACCAACCGGTGGAACAGATGGGTAAACGTCGCCGCCCCCAGAACCGGAATAATCAGGTTCAGGATAGGGATCGTCAGCGGCACCGCCATCAGCGTCCCCGCCGCCCAGATCGTCAGCGCATGCTTCGACCGCGCCCGCTTCGCACCCTCCCGGCCCAGCCGCCGCAACGCGACAAGCTGGAAGTATTCCCGCCCGAGCAGGAACCCGTTCAACGCCAGAAAGATAAGCGGCGCCGCGAATGAAAAGATGACGTACAGGATTAACGCAAACAGGTTCGCGACCACCAGAACGCCGAGGAATTTCAAACTGTCGCGCAAGCTCTCCATAAAGCTCGCACGCGGCGCCTGCGACAGATGGGGGTAGTGCTGCCCCTCCACGGCATCGGCCACATCGTCGAGAAACATCGAAGAGACAGCCGACGCGACCGGGATCATCAGAAAGGCCGACGCGATCACCATCACGATCAGCGACGCCCCGGCAAGCACTTCGTCAAGCCACCCCACTTCCCCTATTAGCGGAAGAACGACGGGGTCCGGCAGGATCCAGTTCAGAAACCAGATCACGACGGCGTAGATCACGATAAACATGACAAGGGTCAGACCGACCCCTTTGAAGACCACGCCCCGAAAGCTTGGATCGCCGATCTGCGACAACGCCTTGCCGAAGTCGTTGAAGATCATGCCTCGACCCAGCTTACCTTGGCACCCATGTCAGGGCGCGGCCGCTCCGGCGGCGTCCGCGTCTCGGTGCCGATATGGATCAGCCCGGCCACCTTCTCGCCTTCCGCAAGGCCCAGATGCTCCTGGCAGAACGCCGCATCATGCGAGGCCCACCCCGACAACCAGTTCGCGCCCCACCCCGCCGCCAATGCCGCGTTCAGCAGGGCAAGGCATACGGCGCCAGCCGAATAAACCTGCTCAATCTCGGGGATCTTCTCCGACGCCACCGGCGACGAGATCACCGCAACCGCCAGATGCGCATCGCCAAACTGCGCCACCGCCTTACCGATCTTCTCCGGGTCTACGCCAGTCGCCGCCCCATGATGCTCCACGGCGTCGGCCAGTCGTTCTAGCGCCGGGCGCGTGAGCACAAGAAACCGCCACGGTTCCAACTTGCCATGATCGGGTGTCCGCGCCGCTGCCTCCAGCAAGGGGGCCAGCGCTTCCCGATCAGGCACAGGGGTCGTTAACGTTTTCGCGGGGCGAGAGCGGCGGGAGCGCAGAAATTCAAGCGCAGCCGGATTGGGGTCGGGCATGCCGGGCCTTCCATGTCAGTCTGCCAGACATGTCGGGGTTCGCACCCGCGCCGTCAAGTCGCTCAGCGCAAGCCCGACCGCACCTGCACCCGGGACGTCGCCGCCTGAACCGCCCGCGCTCGCGCCAGCCGCCGGGTCGAGCCACGGGTCATTTCAGCTCCGGCATCCGCGCCCGAGATCTGCCCGGTTTCGGCAAGAAACGCATCCAGGGCCTCTTCCAGCTTCCGCGACACCAGCACCAGACCGTCCTCATGCGTATAGTCCGAAAGCTCCACCAAAAGCTCAAAGACCTTGTCCCGCGTATCCATACAGCTAACCCCGTTGCGATGCTCAACGGCGTATCAACCTACCTGTGGCGCCGCAAACGCACGCGCGCCGCATGGGCAAGGAACAGCGCACACGGCAACCCTCCGCCGACGGCCAAAGAGGCCGCTCTCCAACGAAGCGCCTAAACCGCCTCTTCTTCCAGCTTCAGCTTGATATCGATCAGCACCTGCTGCAGCGCAAGCGCCTCTCGCAGCATCCGCTTGGCCTCGTTGACCGAAATGACCCCGTCCTCGATCGACTGATGGTACTCGCTCATCAGCATCGCAAACCGCTGCGACAACACGATGACGTCCTCGTTCATGGCCCGCGACGGGCTGTTCTTCTTCGCCGGGTCGTGCGACAGCGCCGACCCATTCAGCTCCGCCAACGCCGCCGTCACATGCGGATACCCCGCCACCTCTTCCAGCGCGGCCACCGTATCGACGGGCATAAAGCGGTCCGAGTGCTCTTCCGCATCCGAATAATACCGCCCGATGGTCGCCTTCGACTTCCCCGTCGCGCGGCACGCCTCTTCAATGCCAACCGCCTTCACCAGAAGCTCGGCATGGTGTTTCAGATATCGGCCGACTGCGGTCATCTCACGGTCCTCCGGGGCGCACCCCGCTGATGCCCCGCGTTACGGGGAATGTCTTGTCCAAATTCCCCCTTAGCCGCAAAACCGCCGATTGTCAGCACATGCACGCCCTTGCCACACGCTCAGGTTGCTTGTTTGCAAGGCCGAAACCCACGTCAGGCCCCCTGAAGGCTGCGCACATCCAACGCGCCCTCTTTCGCCGCCAGCATGGCCTGCGCGGCCGCATGGGCAGCGGCGGCGGTCGTAAAGTACGGGATCTTGTCCATCAGCGCGACGTTCCGCATCGAGCGGCTGTCCTCCACCGCCTGCGCGCCCTCCGTCGTGTTCATCACCAGATGCACCAGCCCATCCTTCATGACGTCCACAATCGTGCGCCCGCCCTCATAGGCCTTGTTCACCACCTCCGACGCGATCCCGCTCTCGGTCAGAAACGCGGCCGTCCCCCGCGTCGCAAGGATCTTCAGCCCCAGCTCCGTCAGGATCCGCGCCGTCTCGACCAGCTCCGGCGTCTTGTCCCCATCCTTGATCGAGAAAAACACCGTCCCCGCCTCAGGCAACGTCACACCCGCGCCAAGCTGAGACTTCAGGAAGGCCCGCGCAAAGCTGCGATCCCAGCCCATAACCTCCCCGGTCGACCGCATCTCGGGGCCCAACAGCGTGTCCACACCCGGGAACCGCGCGAACGGCATCACGGCTTCCTTGACCGAATACCACGGCGTCCGGAAATCCGCCAAAGACATCGGGTCGCCAATCGGGATGGGCGTCGCGTCATCCACCTTCGTGTGCGGCGGCGCGGTAGGGAAGGCCGACAACGGCTCCCCCGCCATCAGCCGCGCCGCGATGGAGGCGATGGCACTGTCCGTCGCCTTCGCCACAAACGGCACCGTCCGCGAGGCGCGGGGGTTCACCTCGATCAGGTAAACCTCGCCATCCTTGATCGCGAACTGCACGTTCATCAGCCCTTTGACATGCAACGCCTTCGCCAGCGCCACCGTCTGGAGCGTCAGTTCATCCAGCGTCTCCGCCGACAGCGTATGCGGCGGCAGCGAGCACGCGCTGTCGCCCGAATGCACGCCCGCTTCCTCGATGTGCTGCATGATCCCCGCGACATGCACGGCGTCCCCGTCCGACAGCGCATCCACATCAACCTCGGTTGCACCCGACAGATAGCTGTCCAGCAGCACCGGGCTGTCCCCCGAAACGACCACCGCGTCGCGAATGTACCGCTCCAACGACGGCTGATCCCGCACGATCTCCATCGCACGCCCGCCAAGGACATAGCTTGGGCGGATCACCAGCGGAAACCCGATCTCCCCCGCCAGCTCCAGCGCCTCTGCGTCAGTCGAGGCAATGGCGTTCTTCGGCTGCTTCAGCCCCAGATCCTGCACCAGTTTCTGGAACCGCTCCCGATCCTCCGCCAAATCGATGGCATCTGGCGACGTCCCCAGGATCGGGATCCCCGCATCATCCAGCGCATTCGCCAACTTCAGCGGCGTTTGACCGCCAAACTGCACGATCACCCCGGCCAGCGTGCCCGCCTCCTGCTCCACCCGCAGGATCTCCATTACATGCTCAAAGGTCAAAGGCTCAAAATACAGCCGGTCCGAGGTGTCATAGTCCGTCGACACCGTTTCGGGGTTGCAGTTGACCATGATGGTCTCATACCCCGCATCCGTCAGCGCATAGCACGCGTGACAGCAGCAATAATCAAACTCGATCCCTTGCCCAATCCGGTTCGGCCCGCCGCCGAGAATGACGACCTTCTTGCGATCCGTCGGCCGCGCCTCACACTCCACTTCGCCCATCACAGGCGTCTCGTAGGTGGAGTACATATACGGCGTCTGAGCCTCGAACTCCGCCGCGCACGTATCGATCCGCTTGAACACGGCAGTGACGCCCAGGTTCTCCCGCGCCCGCCGCACCTGATCCTCGTCCCGCCCCGTGAGCGCGGCCAGCCGCGCGTCCGTGAACCCCATCATCTTCAAATGCCGCAGCGCGTCTTCCGTGACCGGCAGGCCGTTCTTGCGGATGTCCGCCTCGGTCTCCACGATCTCGCGCAAACGGGCGAGGAACCACGGGTCGAACTCGGTAGCGGCCTGAATGTCGTCGTCAGTCAGACCGTGACGCATAGCCTGCGCAATGATGCGCAGCCGGTCGGGCGTGCGCTCGGAAAGGGCTTTTGTGATCGCAGCACGTTCCTCGGCGGACAAAATGACTGCAGATGAGCGCTTGCCAGCAACGGACGGAACAACCACACGCTTTGAGTGGGGTTCCGTGACTCTTCCGGACGCGTCCGTGTAGTCTTTCTCAATTTCAGCGATCCGAGCTTTCGTTGCAGCGAGTTGGTCGGCGACGTCCCTTGAGACTGCTGACACATTGGCCTCCATCGCTTCAACAGCTTCTTTTGCGTCAGGTCTCACGCCGGAAATGGCGATCTCATCCAACCCGGTCAGCCCGGTCTCCAGCGACGCCAGCGCCTTTTGCAGCGACTCGTGGAACGTCCGGCCAATCGCCATGGCCTCCCCCACCGACTTCATCGCAGTGGTCAACTCTGGCTTGGCACCGGGGAATTTCTCGAACGCAAAGCGCGGGATCTTCGTGACGACATAATCAATAGTCGGCTCGAACGACGCAGGCGTCACCTTGGTGATGTCATTGTCCAACTCATCCAGCGTATACCCAATCGCCAGCTTCGCGGCGATCTTCGCAATCGGGAACCCGGTCGCCTTCGACGCCAGAGCGGAGGACCGTGACACGCGGGGGTTCATCTCGATAACAACCATCCGCCCGTCCGCCGGGTTGATCGCCCACTGCACGTTGGACCCGCCCGTCTCAACCCCAATCTCTCGCAGAACAGCAATCGAGCCATTCCGCATGATCTGGTATTCCTTGTCCGTCAGCGTCAGCGCCGGGGCGACGGTGATCGAGTCCCCCGTATGCACCCCCATCGGGTCCACGTTCTCAATTGAGCAGACGATGATGGCGTTGTCGGCCTTGTCGCGGACAACCTCCATCTCGAACTCTTTCCAGCCCAGCAGGCTCTCATCCACAAGAATCTGCCCCACCGGAGACGCTTCAAGGCCGCGCCTGCAAATCTCGGTGTAATCGTC
>JBCCXY010000113.1:0-12879 GCA_039190895.1 Pseudomonadota bacterium
GAGCAGAACGTTTCTGGGCCGCGTTCGCCTCGTCGCCGTCCGAAATGGTCAGGTCCGCGAGATCGTGTTCAACCCATCCAACGGTCTGATCTTAAGGGACTACCTTAGTACAAGCGCGGGTGGCGAAAGCCGATCCGACAGTGAAGACGCAGCCGGATCCGGTTCATCGGGGAGCGGATCGGGAGGCTCAGGCGGCGACAGCGGCGGCTCAGGCGGCGGCGATGACGACGACGACGATGACGACGACGATGATGACGACGACGATGACGACTGACACGCGCCGCCGATGGTTCCCCGCATGGCTTCCCATTTTTCTTGTCCTTGCGCTTCAGGCGTTCGCAGGCGCGTTCTTCATCTCCGAGATTCTGATCTCCGTCCTCAACGTCCCGATCTCGCCGCTGTCCTGGTACCTCCACGAACTCGTTGAAATCGGCGTCGCCCTCGGCCTCATATTCGGGACAATCGTCTCAGCCCTTGCCATCCGAAACGCGCGCCGCAGGACGGAACGCGCCGAAACCGCCCTCCGCGCCGCCTCAGGCGCCTTCATGGAGGTGTTGGAGGAACGCTTCACAGATTGGGGTCTCACCCCCGCCGAACGCGACGTCGCGCTCTTCGCCATCAAGGGGATGAGCACGCAGGAAATTGCCGCCCTCCGCGAAACCTCGGACGGCACGGTCAAGGCACAAACCGCTGCGATCTATCGAAAGGCAGGCGTCTCCGGCCGCCCGCAGCTGCTCAGCCTCTTCATCGACGACCTGATGGAGCCACCAGAGTAGGGTGGGGAATCTGCCCACCGCCCGCCGCATGGGTAGGGTGGGGTTTCACCCCACTATCAACGCCCGCCTAAAGCGCGCCCTTCAGGGCCTCGGCAAGGTCCGTCTTCTCCCAGGAGAAACCACCATCCGTCTCCGGATGCCGCCCGAAATGCCCATACGCCGCCGTCCGCTGATAGATCGGACGGTTGAGGCTCAGATGCTCCCGAATGCCACGCGGTGATAGGTCCATCACCTGCGGAATGGCCTGCTCGATCGCCGCCTCCTCGATCTGACCCGTCCCGTGCAGGTCCGCATAGATCGACAACGGCTTCGACACGCCAATCGCATAAGACAACTGGATCGTGCAGCGCGACGCGAGCCCCGCCGCCACAACGTTCTTCGCCAGATACCGGGCAGCATAAGCAGCCGATCGGTCCACCTTCGTCGGGTCCTTCCCCGAAAACGCCCCGCCCCCGTGCGGCGCCGCGCCGCCATAGGTATCGACGATGATCTTCCGTCCCGTGAGCCCTGCGTCCCCGTCCGGCCCGCCGATCACGAAGGTGCCCGTGGGATTCACCCACCACTCGGTCTTGTCCGTGATCCACTCGGTCGGAACCACCTCACGAATGTAGGGCTCTACGATGGCACGGATATCGTCCGACTTCTGGTCTTCGCTCTCGTGCTGGGTCGACAGAACGATGGATGTCACCTCCACCGGCTTTCCGTCCTCATACCGGAGCGAAAGCTGCGACTTCGCGTCCGGGCGCAGCGTCGGCTCCTGCCCCGACTTCCGCACCTCGGCCAGCCGCCGCAGGATCGCATGCGAATACTGGATCGGCGCCGGCATCAGCTCGGGCGTTTCATCCACGGCGTAGCCGAACATGATCCCCTGGTCGCCCGCGCCCTCATCCTTGTTGCCCGAGGCATCGACGCCCTGCGCGATATGCGCCGACTGCTCGTGCAGGAAGTTCAGCACGTGGCAGGTGTTCCAGTGGAACTTGTCCTGCTCGTATCCGATATCCCGGATGCAATCGCGCGCGATCTGGCCGATCCGACCCATGAAGTCCTTCAGCCGCTCCTGGTCCCGCAGGCCCACCTCACCGCCGATGACCACCATGCTCGACGTCGCGAACGTCTCGCACGCGACACGGGCGTCGGATTGCTCACGCAGGAAGGCGTCCAGGACGGCATCCGAGATCCGGTCGCACACTTTATCGGGGTGGCCCTCTGACACGCTTTCAGAGGTGAAGGTATAGTCTTTCCGGGACATGGGAGGTGCTCCATTGGATTAATGAGACGCCACGCCAGGAAGCCGTTGTGACGGTCGCACGGCGATACGCCCGCAGCCCCGTCAGGTCAATCCGATTCCAGACGCCGCATCATTGCCCCGAAGAGCAAAAGCAACAATCCGGCCGCGCCCGCGGGACCATCGCCGATCCGCGCATAAACCGTTTCCGGCCCGGCGGGTGGCAAAGGCGCGTCGATGTACCCCGCAACGCCAAGGTCGAGGCTATGCGTGACCCGTCCCTGCGCGTCGATCATCGCCGAGATCCCGGTATTCGCCGCTCGCATCACCGGCAGGCCGAACTCCACCGCCCGCATCCGCGCCTGCGCGAGGTGCTGCTGCGGGCCCACCCGCTCTCCAAACCAGGCGTCGTTGGTGATGTGGATCAGGAAGTCGGGCCGCTCCGTCCCCCGGATATTCCTCGGAAAAATCGCCTCATAGCAGATCAGCGGCAGCCCCACGCCAAGGCCGGGCAGGGCAATCAGCTCGGGCCCCGGCCCGGCAGCGAAGCCGCCCCCGATGTTCTCGGCCAACCCCGTGATCCCGACCTGCCGCAAGAGGCCGCCCAACGGCATGTACTCCCCGAACGGCACAAGATGGTGCTTGTCATACAGCGCCATCTGCGCCCCGCCTGCGTCCAGTGCGACAAGGCTGTTGTGCCAGACCTCCCCCTCTGTCCGCTGCAGGCCAAGCACCACCGTTGCGTCACCAGCCGCCGTCGAGATCTGCGCAAACGCCGGCTCTGCATTGGCCAACCGCCAGGGGATCGCCGTCTCGGGCCATACAATCAGCGCTGGATCGCCGGAGGCGGCCGTGTACTCCACTTGCCGCTCGTAAAAGCTCATCACGTGATCCGGATGCCACTTCAGATGCTGCGGCGCGTTCGGCTGGATCAGTCGCACCAGCGGCCCCTCCGCCTCGGGCAGCTCCGGCGGTGCGATCAGGATACCCACGCCCAGAATAGCCAGCGGGGGCGCTACGCCCAGCGCAATCGCCCCCCGCTCCTCCCGCCCGGCCACGAAAGCCGCGGCCAGTGCAGGCAACGCAACCGTCAGCAGCGTCAGGCCAAACGGCCCGATCCACGCCGAGAGGTAAACCGCGCTCATATCCACCCACTGATACCCGGGCAGCGCCCAGGGAAACCCCGTCAGAATCTTCCCCCGCGCCAGCTCTACCAGCCCCATCGCCCCGGCCCAGGCCAGCGCAAAGCCCCACGGCCCCGCCGCGATCCACCGCGCTGCGCCTGCCGCCACGCCCCAAAACAGGGCAAAGCCTGTCGCGGTGAAGAATAGCGCAAATGGCGCCATCCAACCGTGCCGTGCGATGTCGACCAGAAACGGCTCCACGATCCAATGCAGCGTCAGCCCGAAGTAACCCAGCCCGAACGCCCAGCCTGACCAGAACGCCCGCCGCACCGTGGTGGCGTGCATCATCAGCCAACATGCAAGGAAAAAGCCGAAGCCGCCTAGCAGCTCGAACCCGAACGGAACCTGCCCCGCACCAGCCGTGACGCCGACCGGAACCAGGTACCACCAGCGCCCCCCGGACAACCGGGCGGGCGCCGCCACCGTGTCAGCCATTCGCGTGCGCCTTGCCGCTCAGCCGCACCCGCAGCCGCTTGATCTTGCGGGGGTCCGCGTCGATCACCTCAAAGTCCGGCCCGGCGGGATGATGGATCACTTCGCCCCTTGCCGGAACGCGCCCGGCAAGCATGAAGACCAAGCCGCCCAGCGTGTCGATCTCTTCCTCATCCTCGCCCTCAACGAGCTTCTGCCCGATCTCGACCTCGAACTCGTCCAGCGGCGTCCGTGCCTGCGCGAGGTAACAGCCGGGGGCCTCCTCCGACCATGACAGGCCTTCCGCCGTGTCATGCTCATCTTCGATCTGGCCAAGCACCTGCTCGATCAGATCCTCGATGGTCACAAGCCCATCGACCCCACCGTATTCGTCGATCACCAGCGCCATGTGCATCCGATCCGACTGCATCTTCTGCAGCAGAACCCCGATCGGCATCGATGGCGGCGCGAACAACAGCGGTCGCAGCATCTCACCCAGCTTGAACTCCCCGGTCTTGCCATTGAACCCATGGCTCAGCGCAAAGTCCTTCAGGTGCACCAGCCCCAACGGCGTATCCAGCGTCCCCTCATACACCGGCAAGCGCGTCAGGGCGCTTTCCCGAAACGCCTCCACCAACTCATCCCGCGTTGTGTCCTGAGAAAGCGCCACGATCTCGGCCCGTGGCAGCATGACGTCCTCAACCCGCATCGAGCGCAGATTGCTGATCCCCGGCGACTGCGTCCCGTTCACACGCTCCGGCTCAGCCTCTCGCGGCTCCTCGCCGGACAGGGCCGACCACAGCCGCCCCAGCAAGCTAGACGACCCGTCGTCGTCCTCCTGTCCGTTATGTTCCGGCAGCGCGCCCCGCGCCGCTCCAGGAGACCCGTCTTGTGTCTCGCCCATCAATCCTTTTCCATCCAATCGCCCGCAAAGCCTGCGACCATGCCCTAATATGGGTCCGAAATCCCCAATGTGGCAAGTATTGCGACCTCAGTCCGCTCCATCCGTTCCGCGCCCGCATCATCCTCGTGGTCGTATCCCAAAAGGTGCAGCGTTCCATGAACCAACAAATGGGCAACATGATGACTGAAGGGCAACCCCGCCGCCTCCGCCTCAGCCCGGCAGGTGTCATACGCAAGCGCAATATCGCCGAGCTCAGGATCACTGCCCGCCTCCGGCAACCCGTCCCGCTCTTCCGACGGCCACGACAGCACATTCGTCGGCCCCGCCTTCCCCCGAAACGCTTCGTTCAACTCCGCGATACGTGCGTCATCGCAGGCCAGCACGCTGACTTCCCAAGCCTCCGGGTCTAACCCCACATGCCGCAGCGCCGCGCCAATCGATTGCACGGCCAGGTCGTCCAAAGCCTCCCACCTGGCGTCCTCAACCAACACCTCAATCATCGCAGATCATGCCCCTTCATCTTGGGTGAAATACTCTGGGGGGTCCGGGGGGCAAAGCCCCCTGGCGCTCACAACCGGGCACATCGCCATAATTTCGTGACAATGCGCCGCTAGCCCTTGCGGTATCAGGGCCCAAACGGCACCATAAATGCGACAGTGACCCTCGGATCAGGGACCATCTTGGCAACCAACGCATTGACACCTCCGCCCCCGGAACAGCTCACCGAAGCCATCGTCGAGTTTCCCGACAATCGCCTGTTGATCGACCTCTGCGGCGAGTTCGACAAGAACCTCGCCCAGATTGAAGCGAAACTCGGTGTGCAAATCCTCCGCCGGGGCAACCAACTCGCCGTCATCGGCGAAGACGGCCTGCGCGAACAAGCGGTGACCGTGCTGGAGGCGCTGTACCAAAAGCTCGAAGCCGGGCGGTCGATCGATTCGGGGGACATCGACGGCGAAATCCGCATGGGCGGCTCGACCGAAGGCACCGGTTCCCGCGACGGCGACCAGCTGGAGATGTTCCAGGGTGGCCGCGTCGAAATCAAAACCCGCAAGAAGCTCGTCGAGCCCCGGACCGAGGCGCAAAAGGCCTATGTCCGCTCACTTTTCTCGAAAGAGCTAGCCTTCGGCATCGGCCCCGCAGGCACCGGCAAAACGTACCTCGCTGTCGCCGTGGGCGTGTCGATGTTCCTCGAAGGCCATGTCGACCGCATCATCCTCTCGCGCCCCGCCGTGGAGGCGGGCGAACGCCTCGGCTTTCTACCCGGCGACATGAAGGACAAGGTCGACCCCTACATGCAGCCGCTTTACGACGCGCTGAACGACTTCCTGCCGGGCAAACAGGTCACCAAGCTTATCGAGGAAAAGCGCATCGAAATCGCGCCCCTCGCCTTCATGCGCGGCCGCACCCTGTCCCGCGCCTTTGTCGTCCTCGACGAGGCGCAAAACGCAACTGCCATGCAAATGAAGATGTTCCTGACCCGCCTCGGCGAGGGCTCCCGCATGGTGATCACGGGCGACCGCACCCAGATCGACCTCCCCCGCGGCGTCTCGTCGGGCCTCGCCGATGCCGAGCGCCTGCTGAAATCGATCCCCGACATTGCGTTCAACTACTTCACCGCGAAAGACGTCGTCCGCCACCATCTCGTCGCCAAAATCATCGAAGCCTACGACGCTGAGGGCTAAGCCGCGATATCGACGGGCCCTGGACCGGCGAGACCGACAGACATTCAGCACGCCTTATAGCGCCGCCCCGCACCCGCTATTTCTATTCGCAGTTGGCAATCAATCGCCGGGCCTGGGGAGGGCCCGTCGATAGCGCGGCGGCCCAAGGGCCTTGATTCCGCGCAGGGCAACGCTCGACCCTTTTGCAATCTCATGATGCGCCCCTCTCCCCGGCGACGGGAGAGAGGTAGTAGTGGCCAAGCTCCTACTTCTTCGTAATGCGCCCGTCCGTGAACGGCTCCACCGGGCCCTGCTCGGCCATGTACTCCGCCGTCACGTCGGCCAGATCCGGCCCAAAGTCATAGGCATTCGCCGCGTCCACGAACATGTCATACCCGTCCCCACCATTGCGGATATAATTGTTCGACACCATGCCATAGACCTTACCGTCTTCAATCGGCACGAACGCGTCGCCATCGGCGACCATCACGTCCGACACTCGCTCACCCGGGGGCTGCGAGACGTCGAACGTGTACTTCAGCCCCGCCACCTGGGGGAAGCGCCCGGCGCCATCCTCGATCTGGCTCACGCCGTTTTCCAGCGCGGCTTTGATCGTCGCGCCGTCCACCTGGAACGTCGACAGCGTGTTCTGGAACGGCAGCACCGTCAGAACCTCGCCCTTCGTGATCTCACCCGCATCAATCGACGCCCGGATCCCACCGCCATTCTGCAGCGCGATCTGAACGCCCTGGTCCTTCACGCGCGCGAGCATCGCGTCGGCGATGATATTCCCCATCGGGCACTCTTCCGCCCGACAGACTGACCGGTCGCCCTCAATCGGCGCCGCTGCTTCGGCCACAACCTCGTTGCGGATTTCCTCCAGCGGCGCGGCCAGCTCGGCAATGCGGGCCACAACGTCGGCGTTCTCTTCAACCGATGCGTCGATCAGAACCGGCTCACCCTCAGCCGACACAAGGTTCCCGTCGTCATCAAACGTCAGAACCAGCTCGCCCAGGTACTTGCCATAGGCATAGGCCTGCACAATCGGCACGCCATTCGTCATCTCCGGGTATGGCCCGTCCGCGTCCTCATCGGTGTTCGACAGGAACGTGTTCGAATGCCCGCCCACGATCAGATCGACGCCCGTCGTGTTCGCCGCAATCACGTTGTCCACGCCAAAGCCCGAGTGGCTCAGCACGATGATCTTGTTGATCCCCTCCGCCGTCATCCGGTCCACCTCGACCTGGATGGCGGGCGACGGGTCCATGAAGACGATGTTCGGCCCGGGCGACGACAGCTCGTCATTGTTCTGAGGCGTAACCCCGATGATGCCGATCTGCTCGCCTGCCTTTTCGACGACGATGGAGGCCTCGATCAGCCCCTCCAGCACGTTCGATCCCGAGATATCGGCGTTCGACATCAGCACCGGAAACTCGACCTTCTCAACAAACGCTGCCAGCCCCTCCGGGCCATTGTTGAACTCGTGGTTGCCCACGGCCATCGCATCATAGCCGATCTGGTTCATCAGCTCGGCCTGCACATCGCCGTTGTAATACTGAAAGAACAGCGTCCCCTGAAACTGGTCGCCCGCGTCCAGCAGCAGCCAGTTGTCATGCCGCCCTTTCGCCGCCTCGATGGCCGTGACCATCCGCGCCGCGCCGCCAAAGCATTCACCTGCCTCGTTGTCCTCGGGCGAGCAGGTCGAATCGAACCGGCTGATCGGCTCAAACCGGTCGTGGAAGTCGTTCGTGTGGAGGATCGTGATCGTGTACTCCGCCGACGCCGCCCCGGCCGACAAAGCCAGCGCCGCCGCGCCCGTGAGAAGTCGTGCAAGCATGGTAATGGTCTCCCCAGGTTTCATGATTTGCGCCGATCCTTACGCACCCCCGCGCGACTGTCCAGCCATCACCCTCTTGACGTACCGGTATGCCCGCGCCATCCCGCCGCCATGCTCATTTATAAGATCTTCCGGCCCGCCGAATGGGCAACCCTGTGCCACGACGGCGAAACCGCTGGCGCGCCCATCGACGTGTCCGACGGCTTCGTCCATTTCTCCACCGCCGAGCAACTGGCCGAGACCGCCGCCCGCCACTTTGCAGGCGAGGTCGACCTCTGGGTCCTCGCCGTCGAAGCCGACACCCTCGACGCCCTGAAATGGGAGCCATCACGCGGTGGCGCGGACTTCCCGCACCTCTACCGCACCTTGCGCCTCAGCGATCTGATCTGGGTCCGCCGCATGCCCCTCGGCCCCTCGGGTCACATCCCGCCCGAGGGCATCGCATGAGGCTGGCCGAGCGCCTCGGCCTCCCCCTCCTGCGCGCCTTCGACCCGGAAACAGCCCACGGCCTCGCGCTGAAATCCCTGCAACTCGGGCTGGTGCCGACGCCCGGCCCTGTGACAAGCCCTCGCCTACGGACGTCCATCGCGGGCCTCGACCTGCCCAACCCCATCGGCCTCGCCGCCGGGTTCGACAAGAACGCCGAGGCGGTCGCCCCCCTCATGCGCGCGGGCTTCGGCTTCCTCGAAGTCGGCGCCGCCACGCCTCGCCCGCAACCGGGCAACCCGCGCCCCCGCCTGTTCCGCCTGACCGAAGACCGCGCCGCCATCAACCGCTTCGGCTTCAACAACGACGGCGCGGATGCCGTAGCAGAACGCCTGGCGTCCCGCCCGAAAGGCATCCCAGTCGGAATCAACCTCGGCGCCAACAAGGACAGCGCCGACCGTGCGGCCGATTTCGCCAGCGTCCTGACCACCATCGGCCCCCATGTCGACTTCGCCACCGTCAACGTCTCGTCCCCCAACACCGAACGCCTCCGCGACCTGCAGGGGCCCGAGGCCCTCTCCGCCCTCCTCACCGGCGTCCTCACCGCCCGAGATACCCTGACTAACCGCGTCCCCATCTTCCTGAAAATCGCCCCCGATCTGTCCGACACAGACATCGCCGACATCGCACAGGTCGCGCTTGGTACCGGCATCGACGGCATCATTGCCACCAACACTACCCTCTCCCGCGACGGCCTCCAAAGCCACCACGCGTCCGAAACCGGAGGCCTCTCCGGCGCCCCCCTCTTCCACCGCTCGACACAAGTCCTCGCGCGGCTCTATCGCGAAACCGGGGGGCGCCTGCCTCTGATCGGCGTCGGCGGCGTGTCCTCCGCCGAAGACGCCTACGCCAAGATCACGGCAGGCGCCTCCGCCGTTCAGCTTTACACTGGTCTCGTCTACGGCGGCCTGTCCCTCACCTCGGACATCGCCCAAGGTCTCGACACCCTGCTCGACCGTGACGACCTGACCATAGAAAAAGCGGTCGGCTCTGATACCGACCGCTGGTTGTAGTGGAACGGAGCCGCGCATCGGCGGGCCCAGGACCGGCGATCCAAACTGAGGTTCAGCGCACTTTATCTCGGGGTCCCGACGTCGCCCCGAGCGACGCGCTGGCTGAAGACATATCGCCGGGCCAAGGGTGGACCCGGCGATGCGCGGCGGCCTGCGGCCTTGATTCCGTGCAGTTTGAGCGGCCGGCCGAAGCGACCGATCAGTTCGGAATATCACCCTCAATCCCCTCGACGTAAAAGTCGAGGCCCGCAAGCGCGCCATCATCCGCAACTTCACCATCCGCAAGCCACGGCGACCCGTCCTGCTTGTTCAAGGGCCCCGTGAACGGATGATAGCTGCCGTCGATGATCGACTGCTTCAGCGCTTCCGCCTCGGCGCGGACGTCTTCCGGCACGACCTCGGACACGTCACCGATGCCGACCATCCCGTCGACGATCCCGTGCCACGTGGCCTTGCTCTCCCACGTGTCGTCCTTCACGGCCTGCACGCGGTCGATGTAATACGGAGCCCAGTTGTCGATGATCGACGAGATCCGCGGCTCGGGTCCAAACTCGGCCATATCCGCCGCCTGACCGAAGCCAAAGACGCCACCCACTTCCTGCATCTTCGACAGCGGCGCCGTCGAGTCGGTATGCGCCAGAACGACATCCGCGCCCTGGTCGATCAGCGCCTGCGTGGCGTCCGCCTCTTTCGCCGGATCGAACCACGTGAAGATCCAGACCACGTTGATCTCGACATCTGGGTTCGCCTTCTTCGCGTGGATGTAGCTGGAGTTGATCCCCCGGATCACCTCTGGGATCGGGTACGACGCGATGTATCCGATCTTATTTGTCTTGGTCATCTTCCCCGCAAGATGCCCCATGATCGCCCGGCCCTCATAGAACCGCGCCGAATAGTTCGAAACGTTGGCCGACGACTTGTATCCGGTCGCATGCTCGAACTTCACATCCGGGAACTTTTCGCCAACCTCGATCACCTGATCCATATAGCCGAAGGACGTCGCAAAGATGATGTCCGTCCCGGCCAAGGCCATCTGCGTCATCACACGTGCTGCATCCGCACCCTCGGGCACGCTTTCCTGCACGACAAGCTCGACGTTCTCGCCAAAGTGCTCGACCATCTTCTGGGCGCTTTCATAGTGGTGCTGAGACCAGCCCCCGTCATTCTTGGGCCCGACAAGGACAAAGCCGACCTTCGTCGGCTCGTGGCCGTCTGCGACAGCGGCTCCAGCAGCAAGGGCCGCTGCAGCGGCGGCCAGGAGTGTTCTGCGAAACATAGGTGCTCCCCCTAAGTCTTTATGTTGGCGTCGGGCCCTAACCCGCCGCGTGGAAAGGCCGACCAAGCGAGGCTGGCGCGTTCAGCGCCGCACGGGCCCGGTCAGCCGACATGATCACTAGGACCAAGATGGTTATCAGGTATGGGGACATCGACAAGTACTCCACAGGGATCTTCACCCCCGCAGCCTGCAGGTTCAGTTGCAGCACCGTGATCCCGCCGAAAAGATAGGCACCCAGCAAAACCCGCTCGGGCTTCCACGCGGCGAAGACGACAATCGCCAGCGCGATCCACCCGGCGCCCGACGTCATCCCCTCGGTCCACTGAGGCACGCGGACAAGGCTCAGATAAGCCCCGCCCAGCCCCGCACAGGCCCCGCCAAACGCAATCGCCATGATCCGCGTCAGCACCACCTTGTACCCCAACGCATGCGCCGCATCATGGTTCTCCCCCACCGCGCGCAGGATCATCCCCGTCCGCGTCCGGTTCAGCACGAACCAGACCGCCGCCACGAGGCCCAGCGAGAAATAAACCACCCAATCATGCGAAAAAAGAACGGGTCCCACGAACGGAATGTCTGCCAGAGGCCCGAAGTCAATGTCGCTGGTGGGTGGAGGTCGAACCCCCGAGTAACTCTGTCCAATCAAAGCCGAAAGCCCCAACCCGAACAGCGTAAGCGCCAACCCCGTCGCCACCTGGTTCGCAAGCAAAATCTGCGTCAACAACGCGAACACCAACGACAGCGCCGCGCCCCCCACAGCCGCGCCAACAAAGCCATAAACCGGGTTCCCCGTCTCGACCGCGACCGCAAACCCACAGATCGCGCCGATGATCATCATGCCCTCAACCCCGAGGTTGAGCACGCCCGCCTTCTCCACGACCAGTTCCCCAATCGCCGCAAGCAGGATCGGCGTAGACGCCACCATGAGCGAAGCAAGAAGCAACGTCGGATCCACTACGTTTCTCCCCCTCGCGATGAGCCGCGCCATCGACGGGCCCAGGACCGGCGACGCAACGAGTGTTCAAAGCACTTTATCCCGGCAGTCCCGCCATCGTTCCGAGCGATGCGCTGACCCAGAACAATCGCCGGGCCAGGGGTGGGCCCGGCGATGGCGCGGCGGCCTACGGCCTTGATTCCGCGCCCGCAAACGTTCGAAAGCACCGCGAAACGCCCGCCACCACAGCGAGGCGAGCACGCAAGAGCTCGACGAGCGCCCCCAAACCACATCAAACCGCCACCCTCGCTCGCCCAACTCGGAACCGGTAGTTCGTCAGCAAATCACCCGCGAGCAGGAAGAACAGCAGCATCCCCTGAAACGCCTGTATCGCCGCCGCCGGTATCGACAGCATGAACTGCGCCAACTCTCCGCCGATATAGGTCAACGCCATAAGCAGACCTGCCAACAGGATGCCAATCGGGTTCAATCGCCCGAGAAACGCCACAATGATCGCCGTGAAGCCATAGCCTACGTTAAAGTCGATGGTCACCTGCCCCGCAGGCCCCGATACCTCGAACAACCCGGCGAGCCCCGCGAGCATCCCCGACACCCCAAGACAAAACAGGATCAACCGCGCCGGTTTTACGCCCGAGAACCGCGCCGCCCTCGGCGCCTCCCCAGCCAGCCGAATATTGAACCCCATGATGTGCCGGTTCAGCAGCACCGCCGCAAAGATCACCGCGATGAACGCCGCCACAACGCCCCAATGCATTCCCGTCCCGGCGATCAACTCATTGTTCGCCGCCGACGGATACTGCTGCAAATTGCGCGACCCCGGGAAGCCCGACCCCTCCGGGTTCCGCAACAGCCCCGTCGCCATTTTCGCCATGACCAGCTCAGCGACATAAACCAGCAGCAGGGACACCAGAATTTCGTTGGTATTGAACGCCGTCCGCAGCACGCCCGGGATCATCGCCCAGGCCCAGCCGCCGAGCGCGCCCGCCAGCACCATCAGCGGAAAGATATACCACGCCTCCAGCGGATAGAACGCCAACCCCACCCCGGCGCCACAGAGCGCCCCGATGATGTACTGTCCCTCCGCCCCGATGTTCCACACCCCGGCGCGGAACCCCAGCGACAGCCCAATCGCGATCAGGATCAACGGC
>JBCCXY010000114.1:0-12803 GCA_039190895.1 Pseudomonadota bacterium
CCGCCGCCTTCAAGCCATGAGGCGACGCGGTGCAAGGGCGTGGCGAAGCGGTCTAGCCGGGGCAGCAGGCGAAAGCGGCGTATGAGGGCGAAGGCGGCGAGGCCGTGGTGCATCAGGCGGAGTTCCAGCCCCGCGCGGAACAGGACGGAGCGGGCGTTGAAGTGCTGCGGGAAGAGGGTCAGGTCGGGGGCGCCGATGAACGCCGCCGGTCGGGTGATCGGGGCAAGGTTTGCGCCGCCTTTCAGGCGTCGCGACGCTGGGGGGCCAAGCCCCCCAGACCCACCGGGGTATTTCTCCCAAGATGGAGGGACAGACAGGTGGATGTGTTTGGATTTGGTCCAGGCGTGGGTGTCGCGCCATTGGCCGCCGCGCCAGAGGGGCAGGGGGTTGCCGGCCTGGGAGAGGATCGCGCGCATGACGGACATGCCGCGCGGGGCGCGGTTTCCCGGGAGGATGGCGCTTTCAATCAAGGCGATTTCGGTTAGGCCGTTTGAGCCCGAGCGGGCGGCGGCGGCAGAAAAGGCGGGGACGGAGGAGAGGCCGGAGAGGACGGTGACGCCTTTTGCCTCGGCGTCCCCATGGAGCGTGCTGATGCCTGACGTGAAGCCCGCGTCGTCGGACAGGTCGAGGTAGTGGCGGCCCTTTGCGATGGCCGCGCGGGGGACGCGGTAGGGGTCATCGTCGTAGCCTTGAAACGGGCCTGCGGCGTCGATGACAACTTCAGTGGTGTTGAGGGCGGCTGCGAGGGCGTCCGCGTCGGTGCTGTCGAGTTGAAGCGGGTTGGCGCCGATTTCGGTTGCGAAGCCTCGTGCCTTTTGACCGTTGCGGCCTGCCACGGTGACGGTGTGGCCATCCTCGACCAGTAATCGTGCAAGGCGGCCGCCGAAGACGCCGTAGCCGCCCAAGATCAGGACATTCACGACAGAAGCCGCGCCTGGATGGCCGGGTCGGGCAGGTTGCACAGGTCAGCCGTGCCGAACAATCTGTAGCGATTGCGCGCCAGCAAGCCGTAGGCAGCGTCCTGAACGGGTCGTGGGACAAGGCGCAGGGCGCTGAGCAGGCGCCACGGGCCGCCGAGGCGGTTGGCCACGCGGATGACCGCGTCGAGGGACGTGTAGGCGCGGCCGTTCTCCAGGAACAGCCAGGAAGTCGGGTCTTCGGGGTCGAGGCCGTAGTGGGTCAGGAGCGCGGCGCCGAGGTCGGATTGCATGGGGATGATGCGGAACGCCTGATCTGCGTCGTTCCGGGCGATCCAGCGGGCGCCCTTCGCGCAGATGCCGCAGCGGGCGTCCATGACCGTTCGCGGCCCGGCATCGTCGAACGAAGGGAGGGCGTCGCGGTAGGAAAAGGGCGCTTGGTCAGTGAGTTGCATGCGCTGTATATGGCGCGGTCGCGCCCCCGCGCCCAGAGGGCGATTGACGCACTGGCGCCGGTGTGGCGAGGGTGCGTGTCATGACGAGCGAGCAGATCATCCTTTTCTCCCTCTTCGGCGGTGTGTTTGCGCTGCTGTTGTGGGGCAAGTTTCGCTACGATCTAGTGGCTTTTGGCGCGCTGATGCTGGGGGTGTTGCTTGGTGTGATCGACGGCAGCGAGGCGTTCGCCGGGTTCGGGCATCCGGCGACGCTGGTGGTGGCGCTGGTGCTGGTGGTGTCGGCGGGGCTCGTACGGTCGGGCGCGGTGGGGCTGATCACGCGGACGCTGGTGGATAGCACGCGGCCTCTGGGCGCGCACATTGCGATTATGGGGAGCGTTGGGGGCGTCCTTTCGGGCTTCATGAACAACGTGGCGGCGCTGGCCTTGTTGATGCCAGTGGACATTCAGACGGCGCGCAAGGCGGGGCGGGCGCCGGGGCTGTCGCTGATGCCCCTGTCGTTTGCGACGATCCTTGGCGGAATGGTCACGATGATCGGGACGCCGCCGAACATCATCATCGCGACCATCCGCGAAGACAGCCTGGGCGAGCCGTTCCGCATGTTCGACTTCGCCCCTGTGGGGATCATCACTGCCGTGGTGGGCCTCGCATTCGTGGCCGTCATCGGGTGGCGCCTAATCCCTCAGCCCGAGGGCGGTGCCTCGGGGGGCTCCCCGCTGGATGACATCGCCGATTACATCGCGGAACTCACTGTGCCCGAGGGGTCGAAGCTGGTCGGCACCCGGCTCGCCGAGCTTTACGCCCAGGCGGAGGAGGCGGATGTGGCGATCCTGGGCCTCGTCCGGGGCGGCAAGCGCCTGTACGGGGCGCAGCGGAGTGCCGAGATCGCGGCGGGCGATGCGCTAGTGCTGGAAGCGTCGCCGCAGGCGTTGGATGAGTTTCGGTCGACGTTGAAGCTGGAGGTCGCGGACGACAAGGCGATGGAGCATCTGAAGGCTGCCAACGCCGGGGTGCAGGCGATTGAGGTCGTGGTTCCCGATGGCGCGCGAATTGCCGGGCGAACAGCGGACGCTATTGGCCTGTCATGGCGGCGGCGGGCCGTGCTGATGGGGATCTCGCGGCAGGGGCGGAAGATCCGGCAGAAGGTGCGGCGCACGACGGTGAAGGCCGGTGACATCCTGCTGCTGCTCGTGCCTGAGGGCGATGCGCAGGATGTGACGGAGTGGCTGGGCTGCCTGCCGCTTGCCGACCGGGGGCTGGCTGTGACGGACCAGACCAAAGTTTGGCTGGCGATTGGCCTCTTCGCCGCGGCGGTCGGCGCGGCGGCGGCGGGGCTGGTGTACCTGCCGGTGGCGCTCGGCTGTGTGGTGGTGGCGTATGTGCTGACGAAGATCGTGCCGCTCAGTGAGCTTTACACCCATATCGAATGGCCTGTGGTGGTGCTGCTGGGGTCGATGATCCCCCTCGGCGCCGCGCTGGAGGATGCCGGCGGTACGGCGCTGATCGCGAACGCGCTAGTCGGGTGGACCGAGGGCTGGCCTGCCTGGGCGGTGCTGACGGTGCTGATGGTGGTGACGATGTCGCTGTCGGATGTGCTGAACAACACTGCCACGGCCATCGTCGCGGCACCCGTGGGGATCGGGATGGCGGAAGCGCTGGGCGTCAGCGCGGACCCGTTTCTGATGGCCGTTGCCGTCGCGGCGTCCTGTGCATTCCTCACGCCGATTGGGCACAAGAACAACACGCTGATCCTTGGGCCGGGGGGCTATGGGTTTGGGGATTACTGGCGGATGGGGCTGCCGCTGGAGATCCTCGTTGTGGCGGTGTCGATCCCGGCGATCTTGCTCTTCTGGCCGCTGTGACGGCCCTGGGGCGGTGGGCAGATTGCCCACCCTACGCCTGTGGAGCGCGGCGGTTCTGTCGCCGGTAAGGTGGGCAATTTGCCCACCGTGCGTTGGGTAATGCTGCACGTCGGTTCGGATCGTTCTCGCGCCCCGGACAATTCCCGGCGGAGGTTCGCCTACGGGTGAATCATAGCGTGACAGGTCCGTGCTCTGCATGGCCTCTTGCCTGCGGGGGCGGAGCGGGAGATGCTCTCCGGAATGGAGCGGCAACGCAAAGCATTTGTGACCGTGGCGGTCGCGACCCTCGTTGTCGTGGCGCTTCTTGCGCCGCGGATGGCGGCGGCGGCGCTCTCATTCCTACCTGGCTACACGACCGTCGCAATCTGCACCGGTGCTGAGATCGTGTATCTGACGCTCGACTCCGAGGGCAATCCTGTCAATGTCGGCGACCCGGTTGAGGTCACGCCCTGTGTCCTGGCCGATGCGGACACTTCGACCGCTGCGCGCATACCGGCCTGGCATGCGTTGGCCGCTGACTGGGCCGATCCGTTTGTGGCGCACGCGCATTCAACGGCGTCGTTTGACGTTCTTCTGACACTCCAGCCCTCCCGCGCTCCACCTGCTGTGTGACGTTTCCCTCTGAAACCTCACAACACAACGACTGGAGCAACCCATGACCGACCTCCCGATGGAGGAGGCCCCCCGGCAGCGTACGACCGGTGGCGCCTTTTACCGCCTTGTGTGGAAGTGGCACTTCCTCGCGTCCCTTTATGTTCTGCCGTTTATGGCCATGCTGGCCATCACGGGCGGCATCTATCTGTACAAACCTCAGATTGAGGAATGGCTGTACGCCGACCGGCTGAACGTGGCTGTCGGCGAGGCCCGCGTCTCGTATGAGGCGCAACTCGCCGCTGTCGAGGCCGAAGCGGGCCTGACCCGCGTGCGCGGCGTGAAGACCGAAGACGTCCCCGGGCGCGCGACGCTGATCGAGTTCAATGACGGCAACAAGGTGCGGTCCTACGCTTGGGTCGATCCGTACACGGCGGAAGTGCTTGCCGTGACGCCGCGTGACGAGACGGCGATGCGCGTCGTGCGCAAGATCCATGGGGAGCTTTTGCTGGGCGATTTCGGGACCAAGTTCGTGGAACTCGCGGCGCATTGGGCCATCGTGATGTTCATCACGGGTATGTATCTGTGGTGGCCACGCGGTCAGCGGAC
This sequence comes from Pseudomonadota bacterium, assembly GCA_039190895.1. Classification (GTDB taxonomy): domain Bacteria; phylum Pseudomonadota; class Alphaproteobacteria; order Rhodobacterales; family Rhodobacteraceae; genus Ovoidimarina. The sequence goes on from JBCCXY010000114.1 coordinate 4,435, forward strand.
GCTGAAGACGGCGGTCAGCCTGCCGAGCGGAAAGGGCCGCTCGTGGTGGCGAGAGACTCATCTGTTCACGGGGATGCTGGCGACGGTGCTGGTCGTGCCGATCATCGTGTCGGGTCTGCCGTGGACCGACGTTTGGGGCGGCGGCTTGTCCTATGTGCAGAAGCAGACCGGGACGAAGTCGCAGAGCCTGCGATTTGGCGGCAGCGTGCCGAACTCCACCGCGTCTGAGGGCACGACACTGCCGATGTCGGCGGTGTTCGACGTCGCCCGCGCAGAGGGGCTGAAGGCGCCCTATGAACTGAGGCCGCCCAAGAACGAAGAGGCGGCGTTCTGGATCCGGTCGGCCTCGACCAACCGCTATGATCAGTCAGAGCTGATCGTGGATCAGTACTCGGGCGAAGTCCTGAAGCGCCACGATTTCGCGTCAAACCCGGGCTTGGCGAAGGCGGTGTCGCTGGGCATCTCGTTCCATCAGGGCGAGCTGTATGGCTGGCTCAACATCGCGCAAAACACGCTGGCGGCGGTGCTGGCGGTGATCCTGTCGGTGTCGGGCTTTGTCGCTTGGTGGATGCGGCGGCCCAAAGGGTCGCTGGGTGTGCCTGCTGCGCCGGAGGCGTCGCTCGGGATGGGGATGATCGTGCTGGTGATTGGCCTGGCGATCCTGTTCCCGCTGATGGGCGCCTCGCTGATCGTGGCGCTGGTGCTGGATTGGCTGATCTTCCGTCGGCTTGGCTGGTTCCAACCAACGGCGAGAGCCTAAAACACAGCGGGCGGCTCCGCCGGGGCCGCCCGTCTACTTCGGCGAACCAATCCCCTGGCATTTCTTCGGCGAACTCGATGTTAAACCATCAGGTAAGGGGCCCATATCGGGCGCCCGGTCGGGCCTTACTCTGCGGCGATCTCGGCGCTTTTGTCGTCCGACTTGTCTTCGGCGGTAGGCTCGCTGTCCGACGACGAACCTTCCTCAGTCAGCGCGTTCCCGAAGCTGATGAAGTCGTCCAGTTCTTCCACCTCGGCCATCAGGTCTTCGATCTGAGCGAGCTTCTTCGCGCGCTTCGTCTGGGCCATCTTGATCACGTCGCTCATTTCCAAAGTCCTCTCGAAACGGGTAATTAACCTCAATCCGGATCGCGCGACTTCGTGGCGTTTTTGCGGAGAGCGCGCGGAAATCCCGCGACAGTCCGCCGAAACGGCGGGAAATGTCTTTGAGGCGAGAGCTACGCATGCTGTCATTGGATCATCTCATCGTCGTAGGAGAGACGCTTGACGCGGCTGCCGCGCATGTCGAGGCGGCGCTGGGCGTGCCTACGCAAGCGGGTGGGCGGCATGACGCGATGGGCACGCACAACCGTCTGCTTGGTCTGGGGCCGGGTGTGTATCTTGAGGCAATCGCAATCGACCCTGCCGGGCGGACGCCAGAAATGCCGCGATGGTACAATATGGACCGGTTCACGGGACCGCCGCGGCTGACGCATTGGGCTGCGCGAACCCCGGATCTTGATACAGCGCTGGCCATGATGCCACCGGGCACCGGCGCGCCACTCGCGCTGAAGCGCGGTGACTATGCCTGGACCATGGCGATCCCCGAGACGGGTCAGACCCCATTCGACGGGATGTCTCCCGCGCTGCTGAGTTGGGTCGGGCCGCATCCGGCTGACGCGTTGGAAGACCGTGGCTGCACTTTGAACTGGCTAGGGATTCAGCATCCCGACATCGACAGCCTCGCACCGCTGATCGACTTGGATCACATCCGCATCAGCGCTGGGCCTATGGGCCTTCGAGCAGAGATTGAGACTCCGAACGGACCACGTGTGCTTACCTGACGCTTGTCAAAATGTTCACTTGATGTTCAGGTTTGGCATGCTCAATGACATCCATGAGAAACGGCCCGGCCAAGTCCTAGCAAGGGGGGTGTGCCGCCACCTTCTGGATCTGGACTTCGTGTCGGTTGAAGAGCTGACGCCAACCCGAGGCCTCCGCGTGGACGTCATGGCGTTGGGCCCGAAGGGAGAAGTCTGGGTCATCGAGTGCAAATCTAACCGCGCCGACTACACGTCGGACCACAAGTGGGAAGGCTACCTCGACTGGTGCGACCGCTTCTTCTGGGCGGTCGATGCCGACTTCCCGACTGAGCTACTGCCACTGGAGACCGGCCTGATCATAGCCGACGCATACGGAGGTGAGGTGCTGCGAATGGGGCCCGAGGCCAAGCTCGCCCCGGCCCGCCGCAAGGTGATGATCCAAAAATTCGCCCGCCACGCGGCCCTGCGCGCCCAGGTTGCCCGCGACCCCGAGGTCAGCCTTTCGACTTGGGGGCCTTAGCCATCGCCCGCGCGCGCTGCGCAGCGGCGCGGATCTCTTCCGCGATCTCGTCGGCCTCGTCCGGGTCAAAGTCGAGCGGCACCTCGAATTGGTCGCCTTCCACGAACAGCCGCACCATTCCAGCCGAAGTCGGACCGATCTGCAGGTTCGCCGCGATGTCGCTTTCGTCATTGATACCCATAGCGTGGCGGGGGTACCGCGAACCCCCAGGCGGTGCAAGCACGCCCCTTGCAATCGCAATTGCGGCTCAGTAAACGCTGTGGCTCAAGTGCCGCCTTAGCTCAGTTGGTTAGAGCGCTGGATTGTGGATCCAGAGGTCCCCCGTTCAAACCGGGGAGGCGGTACCATGAAACGGCGGAAGACCGGGCAGGGGCAGAGAGTGCGTACGGAATGCGTCTGGCAGTAATCTCGGACGTTCACGGCAATAGCGCTGCCCTCGACGCAGTGCTGGCAGATGCTGCGCGGTTCGATGTGGATCGGGTCGTGAACCTCGGTGATTGTTTTGCCGGGCCGTTGGATCCCGCCGGCACGGCGGAGCGCCTTCTGAACCTCGATCTTACGACCATCGCAGGCAACCACGACCGCTGGCTGATCGACCCGCCGGACGGCAGCTTCCCGCTGTGGGAAAAGTGGAGCCTTCCGCATCTCACCGACGCCCATCTCGACTGGGTGCGGGACCTTCCGGCAACCGCCGTTGTGGAGGGTGACATCCTGATGTCCCACGGCACCCCGGCGAGCGACACCGAAGACTGGCTCTACCAGCGCGGCAACGACGGCGCGATGCGCCTGGCACGGCTGGATGAAGTCGCGCCTCCGGCCGAAGGTCACGACTATGCCGTCATCCTGTCGGGTCACACGCATATGCCCTGCGTCGCCCGCCTGCCCGATGGCCGCCTGCTGGTGAACCCCGGCGCTGTCGGCTGCCCCGCCTACCTGGACACTCGCCACACCCCGCCGTTCGTCGCCGAAACCGGTGCCCCGGACGCCCGCTACGCCATCCTCCACCGTGTCGACGGCGCATGGCGCGCAAGCCTCCACATCGTACCCTACGATCCGACCGACATGATTGCCCGCGCCCGCGCTCTGGATGCCGAAAGCTGGGCCCAGGCGCTCACCACGGGCTGGATGCGCCCGTAGTCCCTTCTTCTGGCTGGAGATACTCTATGGAGGTCTGGGGGGTGAAACCCCCAGCGTCGCGACGGCGTGAGACGCCGGCGCAAATCCTCAGGGCCGCTCCACCACGACTTCCTGAAAAAGCGCCCCGCTCGCATCGAAGAACAACACCCGGTGATCCTCGGTCACCACCGCTATCCACCCGTCGCCGTGCGTCACTGCTGCAACAACCGCACCGTCCGGCAGTGCGATCTCGTCCGGCACCACCAGCGGCGCATCCGCCTGGTTCAGACGGATGACAAGCAGCGCCACCACAGCTAGAACGCCCAGGATCATCGTCACCGTCAGGGTCGTCACGAGGGTCTTCAGAAAGCGCAGGGTGCGGGCGTCCGTCCCTGTCAGCGGGGTCTCGTCATCCATGCCATCCACCGTCTTGGACATCACCATCGGCGCAGAGCCGCCAAACCGGCTTGATAAGGCACTCGCCCGCTTCGTTCCAGAGGCCGCGCACCTCTCCCGCTCACGCCTGTCCCGCCTGATCGAGAGCGGCGCTGTCACGGGGCCGCAGGGCGTCATCACCGACCAGAAGGCCCGTGTGGCCGAGGGCGAAATTTACCGCATCACCGTCGCCGAAGCCGAAGACGTCGAAACCGTCCCAGAGGACATCCCCCTTACGATCATCCACGAGGACGCCGACCTCATCGTCATCGACAAGCCCGCTGGCATGGTTGTCCACCCCGCCCCGGGCAGCCCCTCGGGCACCCTGGTCAACGCGCTCCTCCACCACTTCGGCGGCGCTCTGTCCGGCGTGGGGGGCGAGAAACGCCCCGGCATCGTCCACCGCATCGACAAGGACACCAGCGGCCTGCTCGTCGTCGCCAAATCCGATGCCGCCCACCACGGCCTTGCCGCGCAGTTCGAGGCTCACACTGTCGAACGCACCTACCGCGCGATCTGCCACGGCACGCCTGCGACCGCCGACCCACGCCTCATGGGCCTCCGCGGTATCGCCGCCGAGGCGGGTGGCATCATCCGCATCTCCACCGAACTCGCCCGCCACAAAACCGACCGCCAGAAGCAGGCCGTCGTCTGGTCAGGCGGGCGCCGCGCTGTCACCCGCATCCGCCCCCTCGGCACATTCGGCACCCAGGCCGCCCTCTGCGAATGCCGTCTTGAAACAGGGCGCACGCACCAGATCCGTGTACACATGGCCTATGCCGGACACGCCCTGATCGGCGACCCGACCTACGGCGGCCGTCGCAAGGTCTCGCAAATGCTGGGCCGTGCCGCCGACGCCGCAAACGGCTTCCCCCGGCAAGCCCTGCATGCGGCCACGCTTGGCTTCCGCCACCCGGTCACCGACGAAGACCTGCGTTTCGATTCCCCCGACCCCCCCGACTTCGCTGCCCTCCTCGCGACCCTCGCCGCGGCGCACTAAGCGAGGCGCGCACGAAAGAGCGCGACGAGCGGCCCGCCACCGCACACTAACTTGTGCGAAAATGCAAAATCCCTGCAATACTTCTGCAAAATATTCACGGAATACGCACAAACGGTTGAGAATAGTGAAATCTCGCAAGTTCACCCAAGACGCAGGCCAAAACGGCGCGTAGAGGAATTATTGAGACAAGTTCTTGAACTGAACCGATCAGTTCACTACCTGAATGTTAACGTCCGCAACATTGCGGGCCTCGGAACAGGGAAGACAACGATGGCAAACTACGCAAACCTGCCTGCGCCGACCCCGGAAGGGGGTCTGAACCGGTATCTGCAAGAGATCCGGAAGTTTCCGATGCTTGAGCCGGAAGAAGAGTACATGCTGGCCAAGCGCTGGGTCGAAGACGAAGACACCGACGCGGCGCATCAGATGGTGACCTCCCACCTTCGCCTCGCAGCGAAGATTGCTATGGGCTATCGCGGCTACGGCCTCCCCCAGGCCGAGGTGATTTCGGAAGCGAACGTGGGCCTTATGCAGGCCGTCAAGCGGTTCGACCCCGAAAAGGGCTTCCGCCTTGCGACCTACGCCATGTGGTGGATCCGCGCCTCGATCCAGGAATACATCCTGCGGTCGTGGAGCCTCGTTAAACTCGGCACAACCAGCGCGCAGAAGAAGCTGTTCTTCAACCTGCGCAAGGCCAAAGCCCGCATCGGCGCCCTCGAAGACGGCGACATGCGCCCCGAGCACGTGGAAAAGATCGCCACCGACCTTGGCGTGACCGAAGACGAAGTGATCTCGATGAACCGTCGCCTCTCGGGCGGGGACGCGTCGCTGAACGCCACGATCTCCACCGACGGCGAAGGCGCTGCGCAATGGCAGGATTGGCTGGAAGACGAAGACGCCGACCAGGCCGCCGACTATGAGGCGCGCGACGAGCTGGAAACCCGCCGTGCTCTGCTGGCCGAGGCGATGGATGTGCTCAACGAGCGTGAGCAAGACATCCTGACCCAGCGCCGTCTGCAGGACAATCCGGTCACGCTGGAGGACCTGTCGGGCGTCTACGACGTCAGCCGCGAGCGGATCCGCCAGATCGAGGTGCGCGCCTTCGAAAAGTTGCAAAAACGCATGCAAGTGCTTGCAAAAGGCAAAGGCATGGTTCCGGCAGCGTAACTGCCGCAGAAATTCCATACTCTCTCGCTAGGGGCCCTTCGGGGCCCCTTTTTCGTTGAGGGAATGCAATGGATTTCGAAGCGCATCAGCGCGAAATGAATGAGATCATGGATGCGCTGGAAAAGGCTGTTCTGGCGGGCGATCAATCACAAGTAGAAGCACTCTTCGCGCGGCAAGAGGCCCTGACCCGTGAAATCATGGGTTACGACGTCTTCGAGCCCGACCAACTCAAGCCCGAATATGCGGCTCTGCGGGAGGCCATCGACTCGGGCGAATTAGACACCATTCGGGACGCCTTGACGCCAGATCTCGACCTCAACCAACCACAGGGAAAATACGACAGCGTTCCGCTGTTTTGGGCACTAACGGCCGAGGGCCGTTCACCCGATGTCGTGCGCCTGCTGCTCGACCATGGGGCAGATGCCGCCCACACGACCAGCGAAGGGTACACACCGCTTCACTATATCCCCGACGCGAACTTCATCGACGCCAGTGTGAAAGCGCCATACGAGATTGCAAAATTGCTTGTCGACGCGGGCGCCGATATCGAGGCCACGCAGCACTGGGGCTGGACGCCGCTGATGCGCGCCATCACCGAGGGCGTGGCGGTCGAACTTGAGGCATTGCTGCTTGCCGGGGCCAATCCCGACGTCATCTTCCCGCCCCACACCCAGCCCGAGTTTCAGCGCGGCATGACTACCCTGATGGCCGCGGGCCAGGACACGGTGAAGGTCCGTTTGCTGCTGGACCATGGTGCCGATCCGCGCTTCCGCGGTGCGCACGAGACGCCTCTCCGGTTCTTCAAGCGCAACTCGGACGAGACCGCCGCCCGTCTTGCGTCCCTGGAATCCACCGCCGAGGACACCCCCTTCGACCACGACTACGCCAACGGCTATGCCGCATCCCTGTCGCTGATTCAGGTCGCGCTGCAGGGTGGGGCTCGCTAACCTCACACCTGTGACCAACAGGCGAAGGGCTGGCGCGATGCGATATATCCCGTTGATTTTGCTCGTCCTCGCGGCCGCGCTTCCCGCGCAAGCGAAGGACCCGCTGGCCGAGTCACTCCAGATAGAGCTCAACCGCCTCGGCTGCGAGGCTGGGACGCCAGACGGCCTCTGGGGACGCGGCAGTAAGCGGGCGCTGGCCACCTAATGCCGAGAAAACCGGCCAGCCCGATCTGGGTGATACGCCGACGGAAGCCTTGCTAAGCCGGTTGCGGTCCGAGCGGGGGCGCCTCTGCACCCTGCCGCCCGGCGTCGTTGCGGGGGAAGATCGCTCAACTACGGCTCATCTCGAAGCCGTGAAATTCTCGTACTCGATCTGGACGACGATGCCGACGCGGGTCGCGTCCCAGCAAACGGAACACGGCGTGCTGCGCTGCGAGGCTGGCCAGGGTTCCACGCCCAGACGCTGTACGTGGGAGTAGCACACTCAAAATCTCGCCGAGTACCCACCGGCCAGTGATCCGCCGTCGCCCTTGGGCCGTAGCACATACGCAACCTGGGGAGGTTCGACATGATCGAAGTACGTCGGCTGAAAGGGGAACCCGACCCGCTCGCAGACCTCCGACCAGAGCTGCGCGAGGCCCTGCGTTCGATGAACTTCGACGAGCGCCTCGAAGCTGCGCGCATCGCCCGGGCCGAGGCGTTGGCCGCAAAATCAGAGCCGCCACCCCCCGTCCCCACTCCCGAGATCGTGGACACCCCCGAGCCCCCGAAACGCCGAGCCGCTCCTCTGATCGCCGCGTTTGGTGTGGTGCTTCTGGCAGCCATTGGCGTGCTATCGACCACAGCAGGTCAGCCCGACGGCCCTCCGCCGACTATTCAGTACCTGTCCGACCAACAGCCCATCCCCGCGCCGCCCGACACTGCGCCCGTCTCGGGATCAGTCCCGGACATCCCCATCATCCTCGCTGCCACCGCGCCCCTCGCGACAGCACCGCGCGCCAATCAGTCATCTACGCCGGACATGACCACGCCCCGGCCCCAGCTCAGCGTCTCGGCGCCGCGGCTTGCGTCGCTGACCGAGATACCGCGTGCCGTTTCCAACCTCATGTCGCCGGTCACCCTAGTGACAAGTGCAGCGCCTGCCGCGCTGACCGGACCATCGGTGCCCCGAGCGCCTGATGTGCAGACAACCCCAGCGACCCGGGTGGCGAAAAGCGCCCCAGCTATCACACCAATGCCACGCCCTGTGGCCGCGGCCCCGCTGGTGGCAAAGGCCACGCTGCGGGTTTTCACACCTATCCGCACGCCCCGGGCAGACCAACTGGGCGCACACCTCTCCCAAGCCGGATATGACATCGCCGCCGTCAATGTCGTCGGCTACG
>JBCCXY010000115.1:0-12518 GCA_039190895.1 Pseudomonadota bacterium
CCCCCCCCCCCCCCATCCCCTGAACCAAAGGCGCGCGCCGCAGGCGCACCGTACGCTTCACTCCCGCTCCGTTAACCCTTCCCGCCCATGGTCCGACGCGTTTTCGCTTTGGAAAGGGTGGCCCATGCCGACCGTCGAAGAGATCGCTGAGGAAATCGTGGCCCGCGAGGGGGGCTATGTGAACGACCCCGACGATCCGGGCGGGGCGACGAAACACGGCGTCACGATCCATACAATGCGGCGGCTGGGGCTTGATCTGACGGGCGACGGCCGGGTGACGTCGGCGGATGTGACGCGCCTGACGCAGAGGCAGGCGCGGGACATCTTCATCGACCACTACTTCCGGCGCCCCCGGATCGACCGGCTGCCCGGGGCGCTGCAGGCGACCGTCTTTGACATGCAGGTCAACGCCGGATCGAACGCGATCAAGATCCTGCAGCGTCTGCTTGGCATGATGGGCGAGCCCGTAAAAGTCGACGGCACCCTCGGCCCCCAGACCATCGGCAGCGCCCATCGAGCTGCAGACGCGGCACCGAACCACATCGCGGACGCCTATGGGATCGAGCGGCGGAACTACTACTACCGCCTCGCCGACCGCCGCGCGGCGTCGCGCAAATATGCCCGCCGCCGCAATGGCGGAAAGGGCGGATGGATCACCCGCGCCGAGGCGTTCATCGCCCCGCGCTATCACTTCACGTCAGCCGAGCACCGCGAAAGGACCCGCGCATGGGCATGATCGAACGTCTCTTCTCGCTGCTCTTCGGCGGCGGCAACGTCATCCGCGACACGGCCCAGGTCTTTCGCGAAAACGCCGAGAACGCCGCCGTTCGCGAGGCCGACCGTCACAGCGCCGCGCTCAACCAGTTCGCGTCCGAATTCCTGTTCGAGCGCAAGGGATGGTTCGACCGCCTGATGGACGGCATCAACCGCATCCCACGCCCCGCGCTGGCGTTGGGGATGTTGGCCCTCTTCATTTCATCGATGACCGATCCAGCGTGGTTCGCCGCCCGGATGCAGGGGCTGGCCCTTGTACCGGAACCGCTTTGGTGGCTCCTCGGCGTTATCGTCTCGTTCTACTTCGGCGCACGCCATCAGGCGAAGAGCCACGACTTCCAGAAGGCGCTCGCCGCAACGATGGCGCGTGCGCCAGAGGCCATGCGCAATATCGAGGCGTTGACCGGCAAGAAGGGCGAGCCGGCGGAGACTAAGGAAGAGCGGACCCCGTCCAGAAACACGCCGCATCCCCGCAAACTCCCGACGGACACGAGCTTTCCTGACAATGCCGCATTGCGCGACTGGATGGCCTCCCAATGAGCGAGGCGTTGATCCAGGCCCTGACCGATGACGGCCCGTGGGTGATCCTCGTGTTTTTCCTGATCTGGCGGGATTTCGAGAAGGACAAGGCCACCCGCGCGGTAATCGACAAGAGCACTGCCATGCTGGTGGAGATTTCAACCATCGTCCGCGAACGACTGCCGGGAGGCTGATCCCCTTGCGCTGGTTTCACTGTCTCTACCGACTGATCCTCGGCAGTCCGATCTCTGCCGCATCCGCGCGCCACGCAAAGGCCGCCGACCGCCTGGACAAGGCACTGAAAGAGGTACTTCGCAAATGAAACACGCCCTGATCCTTCTCGCGGCAGGCACGGCCCTGCTTCTGTCGATCAGCCTCGCGTTTGGATTCGACCAGGCGTACGCGCTGGCCTATGGGGCCGTTGCCGCGATGGCTCTTTCAATCGCGGCGACGTTCTTTTGGCTGTGGTACGCGCGGGCGACGCCGCTTGCTCTTGGGATGGGGTTCAGTTGGGCCGGGGCCACAGGCGTGATGGGTTGGTGGTGGGTCCACCGCCTGTTGGACAGCCCCGCGTGGATGGAGCAGAACGTGCTGCTTTTCGTCTTCGTCGCCACGTATTTCGTGGGCACACTGCTGCACTTTCAGGTGATCCGACGCTCCATCGGCTGGGCAAGTCTGGTGCTGCTCTTGCCGGTGGCCGCCGCGCTTGCCCTGTCCATCGGGTAGCCGGAAAACGGGGTTTTCCGGACCGATTTCTTCCAGAAATCGTCGCCACGGAAACGACAGGCGCGACCCAACGCCGCTTGGCGATCCATGGGTTTGGAACTATTCTAACGGCATGATTGTCGAGCTTGGCCACTTCGCCCTGATCCTCGCCTTCCTCCTCGCCTGCATTCAGGGCGTGGTGCCGCTTGTCGGCGCCCACAAGGGATGGCGCGGGTGGATGGCCGTGGGGGAGCCTGCGGCGACCGCCCAGGTCCTGCTGCTTGCCTATGCATTCGGGGCGCTAACCTATGCCTTCGTCACGTCCGACTTCTCGCTACGGCTGGTGACGCTGAATTCGCACACCGACAAGCCGATGCTCTACAAGATCACCGGCGTCTGGGGAAACCACGAGGGCTCCATGCTGCTCTGGTGCCTGACGCTGGCGCTGTTCGGGGCGATGGCCGCCTGGTTTGGCGGCAACATCCCCGACCGTCTGCGTGCCCGCGTCCTGGGTGTCCAGGGGCTGGTCGGCGTGGCATTCCTCGCCTTCCTAATCTTCACGTCAAACCCGTTTCAGCGCCTCGTCAATCCGCCGTTCAACGGCGACGACCTGAACCCGCTCCTGCAGGACCCGGGCCTCGCCTTCCACCCGCCGTCGCTCTACCTCGGCTATGTCGGCCTGTCGCTCACGTTCTCCTTCGCCGTCGCCGCGCTGCTCGAAGGCCGCGTCGACGCGGCATGGGGCCGCTGGGTGCGACCGTGGACGCTGTTCGCCTGGGTGTGGTTGAGCATCGGGATCGCACTGGGTTCGTGGTGGGCCTACTACGAGCTTGGATGGGGCGGGTTCTGGTTCTGGGACCCGGTGGAAAACGCCTCGTTCATGCCCTGGCTCATCTCGGTCGCGCTTCTGCACTCAGCCATTGTGGTTGAAAAGCGGGAAGCGCTCAAAAGCTGGACCATCCTGCTCGCCATTCTCGCCTTCGGCTTCGTGATGATCGGCGCGTTCATCGTGCGCTCGGGCGTGCTGACCTCGGTCCACGCCTTCGCCAACGATCCAGAGCGGGGCAAGCTTCTGCTTTGGATAACGGCCGTCTTCATGGGCGGCGCGCTGACGCTGTTTGCGTTCCGCGCCGACCGGCTGACCTCAAACTCCGTCTTTCAGCCCGTCAGCCGCGAGGCGGCACTCATAGCCAACAACGTCCTGCTGTCAGTCGCCACGTTCGTGGTATTCATCGGCACGATCTGGCCCCTGATCGCCGAGGCGTTCTCGGGCGAGAAACTCTCCGTCGGCCCGCCCTTCTTCAATATCGCCTTCACGCCCTTCATGGTCGCCCTCGCGGTGATCCTGCCAATTGGGGCCTTCCTGCCATGGAAGCGCGCCAAGCTGGACCGGGCGCTGTCGTTCACGTGGCCGGTACTCGCGCTGGCCATCGCCTGTGGCGCGCTGGTCTGGGCAGTCCAGACCGGCACCACCGCCCTTGGCCCTATCGGAGCGCTTTTGGCCATGTGGCTGGTGGTCGGTTCCGCGCTTGACTTGTGGCAACGCACGGGGCGGGGCAGCGTGCAGAACCGCCTCGGGCGCCTGACCCGGATGCCGCGCGCCGACTGGGGCAAGGCCGTCGCGCATGCAGGCTTCGGCATCACCATATTCGGCATCGCCGCCCTCACAGCATGGACGACCGAAGACATCCGCGTCGCCCAGATCGGCGAAACATGGCGCGTCAACCAGTACGAAGTCACCCTCGACAATGTCGAACGCGTGCGCGGTCCCAACTACATCTCCACCATGGCGCACCTGACGGTGGTGGAGAACGGGCGATCCATCGGCACACTCACGCCGGAAAAGCGCATCTACCCCGTTGCGGGCATGCCGACGACCGAGGCGGCCATCGACAACGGGTTCACCCGCGACGTGTACCTGGTGATCGGCGACCCGCAGGGGAATGGCGGCTGGACCGTGCGGACCTTCATCAAGCCCTACGCCAACTGGATCTGGGCGGGCGTAATTGTCATGTCTATTGGCGGGTTCCTCAGCCTCACTGACCGCCGCTTCCGCGTTGCCGCCGGGGCGCGCAAGGCCGCCCGCCCAGTCCCCGCCGAATGAAGCACATCGCCCTGATCCTGCTGCTGCTCGCATCGCCGCTCTGGGCGGTAGAGCCGCATGAGATGCTGGACGACCCCATCCTCGAAGCCCGCGCGCAGGCGCTGGACGACGAACTTCGCTGCGTCCGCTGCCGATCCGAGAGCATTGCCTTTTCGCAGGCCGACTGGGCCGCCGACGCCCGCGTCCTGGTCCGCGAGTTACTCACCGAGGGCAAGTCCGACCAGGAGGTCCTCGATTTCTTTGTCGCCCGCTACGGAGAATTCGTTCTCATGCGCCCGCCCGCGAAGGGCGGCAACCTCGTCCTCTGGCTGTCCGCCCCTGCGCTCCTGCTGGTCGGCCTCGGCATCTCCGTCGCCTACCTCCGCCAGCGCAGGCAGCCGCCTCCCGCGCCCGAGGCGCTCTCCCCCGAAGACGCCAAGCGCCTCCGTGAACTCACAAAAGACTGACCCGGCCCTTCATCTTGGGCCAAATACTCCGGGGGGCTCCGCAGGAGCGGGGGCAGCGCCCCCTCCGCACCCAGAATCCACGCAACGTTGGCCTTTTCTAAACCGGTTAGTTCACTTATGTCCCGTCCAAAGCGCCGGAGGATCCGCCCATGGACTATCAAGCCATCCAATTCAGCGTGGCCGACGACATCGCCACGATCACACTCAACCGCCCCGAGGTTCTCAACGCGCTCGACACCCAGATGCGGGCCGAGTTGTTGCACGCTACGCAGGTCGCCGGGCGGGAGGCGCGGGTCGTCGTTTTCACGGGGACGGGCAAGGCGTTCTGCTCGGGCCAGGACCTGGGGAACCGGACCAATGCGGCGAATATTGACCTCGAACGCGTACTCCGGGACGAATACGAACCGATGCTCCGCGCGATCTACGATTGCCCGGTGCCCACCATTTCGGCCGTGAACGGACCCGCCGCCGGGGCAGGGGCCAACCTTGCGCTCGCCGCAGACGTTGTGATTGCCACGGAAAGCGCCGTCTTCCTGCAGGCCTTCACGCGCATCGGCCTGATCCCCGACGCAGGCGGCACGTTCTGGCTGCCGCGTCAGATCGGGTTCGCCAAGGCAATGGGCGCCGCCCTGTTTGCCGAGCCGATTTCTGCCGCGCAGGCCGAGCAGTGGGGCATGATCTGGGAGGCCGTCCCCGACGATACCTTCGCCGAAACCTGGCAACGCCGCGCGCGCCACCTCGCGACCGGTCCGACCGAGGCCTATCGCGGTGTGAAACAGGCGCTGCGCGAAACCTGGACGAACTCTATCGAGGGGCAGTTACAACTCGAAGCGCATCTGCAGGGGCAATGCGGCAAGACGCGGGACTTCAAGGAAGGCGTCGTGGCGTTCACCGAGAAACGTCAGCCGGCCTTCGAAGGGCGGTGACGACGGGGCGCGATTGACAATGCTTAAGGCCCTGGCTCTTTCTCCTGTCCTCGTCCCTCAAGCGCTGTGGACCGTGGCCCGCGCCGTTCGGCTGCCCGAAGCGGCCGGGGATCGCAGCGGTGTGCTCGGCAGTGGTCCGCGAAGGTCCTTGCTGATCGTGGGCGATAGCTCGGCTGCCGGTGTTGGCGTCGCGCATCAGTCGGACTCGCTGGCCGGTCAACTCGCGGCGGATCTCGCAAAGCGCGGTACCATCGAGTGGAAGCTGGTTGCGAAATCGGGCGCGACCGTCAAAAGCACTCTGGAGACAATCGAGACCGTGCCGCCAGAGAAACGCGACCTCGTGATCATCGCGCTTGGTGTGAACGACGTGAAGAACGGTGTCCGCCTGAGCAATTGGAAGAAAAGGTATCGCACCCTCCTCCGGACGATTTCAGAGAGGTTCGATCACCCGTTGATATGCGTATCCGGGGTGCCCAACCTGAGGCACTTCACGCTGTTGCCAAAGCCGCTGAACCTAATCCTCGGGGAACGGTCAGAGCGGTTCGATGCAACGCTCCGCGCGGCCATCGGGGAAACGCGGAATGCGTTTTATCTGCCGATGGATTTTCCGCTTGAGCCAGAGAGCATGGCCGTCGACGGATTTCACCCCGGGCCGAATGTCTATCGCGAGTGGGCCCGGCGCGCGTCTGTCGGTTTCAGCGACCGGCTGGGCTTGGGTCCCTGTCCCTAGTCACGCGTCAGCCAACCCGGTCGAGCAATTCCGACACCGGCGCCTTGGCGGGCAGGTCTAGCCGGGCGCGCAGGCGGGCGCGGCCCCGGGCGACCCGGCTCATGACAGTGCCCACCGGGACGCCATGGCGTTCCGCCAGAGTGGTGTAGCTTTCGCCCTGGATCGCGTAGCCGATCAGCAGCTCCGCCTGATCTTCCGGCAGATCCTGCACTGCCAGCATGACCTCGGCGGCGGCGAGCCGCGTTGGTGCCTCCGCCGCGACCTGCGGCGTGTCCGCTTCTGTCAGTTCCGCCGTGTCGGGCGGGCGGCGCATGGCCAGACGGCGCATGGCCGACACGACATAGGAATAGAGGTCCGTGATCGGCGGGTCCGACATAAGCCGCACCCAGACGCGCACGATTGCCTCTTGCGCAAGATCCTCGGCCTCTGCGATGTCCCGCGTATACCGCCGCGCGCGGCGCACCAGACGCGGGCGCATTGCGGCAAGCTCTGCCGCTCGTTGTTTATCGTCCATCTCTGCGGCCCCCTCGCGACCGTCGACGTCCCTTAATATGGGGGCAACGTCATGAAACGTCTCGTCCACGCAGGTGCAAAACGCCGCCGACAGCCAATCCCCGCCAACCACGCCCCCGAAAATCGGCAAGCCGCCGCCCTTCCCGCAGCCCCAGGGAATGAAACGCCCCCTTTAGGCCTCTCTATCAACGTGGGGGCCCGGACGGGCGGCCCACGAACAGCAATGAGGACCCAAAGGAGTATCCAATGCTGAAACGACTCGTCGCAGTTTCTTTTGTCGGGATCGCCGCCACTACGGCCGCGCACGCCGACATGACGGCACTCGACACCAATGCGGACGGCGTCATCTCGTTTGAAGAGATGCTGGCCGCCGTGCCGAGCGTGACTGAAGAGACCTTCACCACGATCGACGTGAACGCCGACGGCACGATCGATGCCGACGAATACGCAGCAGCCGAAGCTGCGGGCACGCTGCCCGCGACGGACGGCTAAAACGCAAAAACCCGGCCCCCGGCCCTGCCTGTCCCCTCAGGCAGGGCCACACATTAACCTCTATTAAGCCCAGATTGAGTCCCCCGAGCGCCGCGAAAGCTCCGCCCGGACACCCCGTGTCTGCCCAACTGGTGCCCCGAATCCACAGTCATCTGAGATCAATCGCGGAAGGTTGGTGCGATTGGTCAGTTGAGAGGGATCGGGATGTTCTCGTCAAAGACTCGCTTTAATCCGAAGGGAAATACCGTTCGGTCAACGGTTTGGCGTGGGCGCCGGGCTGTTCAGGCCATCATGCTGGGCGGGGTTCTCGCCTCGGGAATGACGGTTGTGGCCGCGGGACCGGCCCATGCCGCGTCTGCGCTGGTCATTTCGACCAAGGCCGTCTCTGCACCAAAAGGCGCACGTGGCCTGTGCCAGCAATATTCCTGGGCCTGCGACCGCTCCAGTCATGGCAGCGTCAACGGCGCGGCCAATGAAATCGCCATCGCCGACCGCATCAATCGCTCGGTCAACCGACAGGTGCGCGAGATCTCGGACCAGCAGCAGTGGCGCAAGGTCGAAAAGTGGTCCCTCCCCACCCAACGCGGCGGCGATTGCGAGGACTTCGCATTGCTCAAGAAGCGCGAGCTCATCCGCGCAGGGATCGCCCCGTCGAAGCTGCTGATCGCTACGGTGCTAGACCGGCGTCGCCAGGCCCACGCGGTGCTTGTTCTGCGAACGGACCGGGGCGACTACGTGCTCGACAACCTCACGAACCGCATGCTGCCGTGGCAAAAGACGGGCTACAGCTTCATCCGCATGCAAGACCCGCGGTCGGCGTCAGGATGGACCCAGGTCATGCGCGGCGGCATGTTCAGCGGCTGACGCCACGATCGACCGACCCGGCGCCATTACTCTGAAACCGCTCGGGTTTCTCAACTTGGGAATCTACCCCATTTGGGGTATACTCCAAAGCGTTCAGGTTATTTTCTGAGCGCTTTTTCGTTTTCGACCAACGCAATTTTTCAGAAAGGAATTCCGCCATGGAAGTCTCATCCTTTGAGCTCATCTACAAACCGCAATCCCCCGTTGGCGCTGCCGACCGTGTGCTTCAGGGGTACTTTCTGAACATCACCAATCTCGAAAACACGCAGCTCATTTTCCGCGTGGATTTCGTGACATCTTCCGTCACCGACCCGGATCGCAGCCTCTTCAACAACACGGTCGCCTTCATCGACACGCCGACCCAGAACAATATCCCCGGGATGCTGAACGGTGGGCTGGCAAGTTCGTCGTTCCTGCTGACGCCCTTCATCACCATTCCGCCGAACGGCACGGCAAAGATCGCCGTGCTGCCCAGTGACCCGTTCCCGGTCGCCGGGTTCCCGGCGGATTTCGAGGCGCGGGGCTATGTGACCCTTCGCCTTCCGCCGATCTTCACGTTCAACGGCACCAGCTTCGTCGCGCAGCCTCAACTGCCGAACCCGGCGCGGGTGATGCTGACGCCGCAGAACCGGGCCACGTATCTGGACGTCGCAGGCACGATCAATGATCAGACGCAGGCGACGTTGCCGACCTGCCCCTGCGGGATTGCCGAGATCGAGGCTGAAAGTGGCTTCTTCTTCGGCTTCAGCGGTCTGGCAGAGCAACTGTCTGCTGTCGGTGATACGCCGATGCCGAACCTCGCGGAAATGGATCTGGCGATGATGCTCACCGCCATGGCCAGCGGAGACGCCGACCTCAAAACCCTGAACGCCGAGCTCAAGAAGGCGGGGGTCGGGATCGCCGTCGAAAAGCGTAAAACCTGAAGCGGTAGGGTGGGCAATCTGCCCACCGACCCGTTCAGGCGTCAGACCGGCTGCATCTCAAAGCGAACCCGGCCAACGGGGACGCCCAAGCGCGTGACGATGGCATCATTGATCACCCGTCCGTCCGGGCCGAAGTAGATGACGTCTTCAAACCCAAGCCGGGTGACATCGTCCCCGGACCGGAAGTCGGCGATGTAGGACAGCCGGATCTCGGTGCCGGACTCCACGACCGTCGCGACGCCGACCGTGTCCTCTCGCCGCCCCGTCCAGGTCCCCGGACCGGTCCGGTCGAACACCCAGGTAAGGCGGTTTTCCTCGCCATGGTCATAGAAGAAGTCCTCTACAACCGTCAGACGGTCACCCTCCAGCCGCCCGTCCAGACGCGCCGTGAACCGGCGTTCCGCACCAGTCAGGGCAACCCGAAAGACGCCAGCGCCATTCGCCCGACCCCGAAACGCCTGGTCCAGTGTAATCGGCCTCGTCGGCCCGTCGGGTGATGCAGGAACACGGGCGCACGCGGCCAAAGCGACGGGCACACAAAGTACAGCGCGGCGGTTGATGGGCATCGGGTGACCTTTTGGTGGCGGGGCGTGCAAACGACGCACCCACCGCAGGTAAGTCGCAAGGACGCCAGGTCTACACCTGCCCGCGTCTCAGCGCTGCGACGCCGGTCCGCGCCATCTCTTGCAAGCCCAGCGGGCGCATGAGGTCGGCAAACGCGTCGACCTTTTCGGGCGTGCCCGTTATCTCGAACACAAAGCTCTCCAGCGTCGAATCCACGACGTTCGCCCGGAAAATCTCGGCCAGTCGCAGCGCTTCGATCCGCTTGTCGCCTTCCCCGGCGACCTTGAACAGCGCCAGTTCCCGTTCCACCGACGGGCCGTCTTTGGTCAGGTCATGCACCTCATGCACCGGCACGATCCGGCCCAGCTGCGCCTCGATCTGGTCGATCACACTGGGTGTCCCCTTCGTCACGATGGTGATCCGCGACCGGTGCCCCTGATGATCCACCTCCGCGACCGTCAGGCTTTCGATATTGTACCCGCGCCCCGAAAACAGCCCGATTACCCGGGCCAGCACGCCGGCCTCGTTGTCGACCAGCACGGCAAGCGTGTGGCGCTCCACCTCTTCCTTGTGTGGATCGCGCAGGTCGTAGGCCGAATGGCTCGACGCGCCTTTTTGGAGCTTTAGTGGCGACATGTCGTAGTGGTCCCGTCTTGCTGTCGGGGCAGGGGAGTACACCGCCTGCCTGGGAATTGAAATGTTTCGTTGAGAGTCACGCGAACGCGAGCGGAAATCTGAAACATTCCGCGCCTCGGCGACCCCTCGATACACGACAGGTCACGCATCCGTGCCCTGCCATACTGCGCGTCCCATATTGGCGTAGGTTCCGTGCATCGCAGCACCAACTGGAACAGAGACATGACCATCACCGCAGAAACGCACACTGAACCCTTCGTCAACGCAGCCTCGTCGGCGACCCTCTACAACCGGATCGTGACCGTCCTGATCGCGGGCGCCTTTTCCACCGTCGCCTTCGACTTCTTCGGTCAATCGCTGAGCCCGGCGCTCGGCTTTGCGGCCCTCGCCCCTGTCGGCCTCGCCAACCAGGTCATCAGCACGGTCTTCGGATCGGGATGGCGCCCCGGCGCCGAAGCGCTCCACTACTTCGCGGGCATGATTGCCTACCCGGTCGGTTGGGTCTTCATCGTCGAACCTCTCCGCCGCGCGGTTGCCCCGTTCGTTCATTGGAGCATCGCCGCCGTCGTCTACGGCACCGTCCTCTGGGCCTTCGCGCTGTACGGCATGGCACACCTGATCGCCGGCAACCCGCTGTTCCTTGGCTTCACCGGGATCACCTGGGTCGCGCTGGTCGGGCACATCCTCTTCGCCATCGTCACCGCAGTGGTGATGCAGATCAGGGAAGCGCGCTAATCTCTTCATCTTGGCGAAAATACTCTCGGGGGTCCGGGGGGTGAAACCCCCCGGCGTCGTGGCGCGCGGAACGCGCGGCGCAATCCCTTACACGAGCACTGAGCCCTTGGCGTCAATAACGCCCTGGGTTTCGGCCTCGCCCAGTAGCATTTCGTTATGCGCCTTACCCGAGGGGATCATCGGAAAGCAGTTCTCGTGCTTCTCGACAAGGCAGTCGAAGATGACCGGGCCATCGTGGTTCACCATCTCCATAATGGCATCATCCAGATCCGCCGGATCCGAGCACAGAATGCCCTTCGCGCCAAACGCCTCGGCGAGCTTCACGAAGTCCGGCAGGGCCTCGGACCACGAATGCGAATACCGCTCACCATGCAGCAGCTCCTGCCATTGGCGAACCATGCCGAGGCGCTCGTTATTCAGGATGAACTGCTTGACCGGAAGGCGATACTGGATCGCCGTCCCCATCTCTTGCATGTTCATCAGCCACGACGCCTCACCAGCTACGTTGATCACCAGTCCATCCGGATGCGCCATCTGCACGCCGATCGACGCCGGGAAGCCGTAGCCCATCGTCCCCAGACCGCCCGACGTCATCCACCGGTTCGGCTCATTAAACCCAAGGTACTGCGCGGCCCACATCTGATGCTGGCCCACCTCGGTGCAAACGAAGCGCTTGGGGTGGTCCTTGGTCAAAGCCTCCAACCGCTGTACGGCATGCTGCGGCTTGATCGTCTTCTCAGAGGCGGTGAACGCCAGACAGTCGACCTTCTTCCACGCCTCAATCTGGGTCCACCACGCCGTGACAGCGGTGCTGTTCGACTTGCTGCCCCGCGCCTTCCAAAGCTCCAGCACTTCTTCCAGCACGGTGGCCACGTCGCCGATGATCGGGACGTCCACGTGGATCACCTTGTTGATCGACGACGGGTCGATGTCGATATGCACCTTATGGCTGCCGGGCGAGAACGCGTTCACGCGGCCCGTGATGCGGTCATCGAACCGCGCGCCGATGTTGATCATCAGATCGCAGTCATGCATCGCCAGATTGGCCTCATACAGCCCGTGCATCCCCAGCATGCCCAGCCAGTGCTTGCCGTTCGCCGGATAAGCGCCCAAACCCATCAGCGTCGAGGTGATCGGAAAGCCCGTCGCATCGACCAACTCCCGCAGCAGCTCGCTCGCCCGGTCGCCCGAGTTGATGACCCCGCCGCCGGTGTAGAACACCGGACGCTCCGCCGTCTCCATCAGCTCGACCATCGCCTCAATGGCCCGCCGGTCGCCCTTCAGCTTCGGCGCATAGTGGGTCGTGTCGGCCTTTTCGGGCGGCGTGTAGGTGCCCGTGGCGAACTGAACGTCCTTCGGGATATCGACCAGCACCGGGCCGGGTCGCCCGTTGGTGGCAACATGGAACGCCTCATGGATGACACCCGACAGCCGGTCGGTCTCGTTCACCAGCCAATTGTGCTTGGTGCAGGGGCGGGTGATGCCCACGGTGTCGGCTTCCTGGAAGGCATCGTTGCCAATCATGAAAGTGGGAACCTGTCCGGTCAGAACAACGATCGGGATCGAATCCATCAGCGCGTCTGTCAG
>JBCCXY010000116.1:0-12513 GCA_039190895.1 Pseudomonadota bacterium
CGGGTACTGTACCCCGACGACACGACGTACGAGGGCAAGACCCTGCGTCTGAAGCAGGAGTATTTCTTCACCGCCGCCTCTTTGCGCGACATCATGCGTCGGTTCGAAACGGAGTATGACGACCTGCGCCTGCTGCCAAAGAAGGTGGCGATCCAGTTGAATGACACGCACCCGGCGATTGCCGGGCCGGAGCTGGTGCGGTTGCTGCTGGATGAGCGCGGCTTGCCGCTGGATGAGGCGATCGATACGGCGCAGGCGTGTCTGTCCTACACGAACCATACGCTTCTGCCGGAAGCGCTGGAGAAGTGGCCCGAGAGCCTGATGCGCGGGCTGTTGCCGCGCCATATGCAGATCATTGAAGAGATCGACCGTGCCCACGCGGCCCAGTACCCGGCCCGAAAGGTTAGCGCGGTGGCGAGTGGCAACGTCAACATGGGCGAGCTGTCGTTCATCATGGCGCATCGGGTGAACGGCGTCTCGGCGCTGCATACCGGGCTGATGAAAGAGACCGTGTTTGCCGAGTTGCACCGCCTGCATCCCAAGCGGATCGTGAACCAGACGAACGGGGTCACGCCGCGTCGGTGGCTGCTGAACTGTAACCCGGGGCTGGCCGGACTTATCACCGATGCCATCGGCGACGGCTGGGTGTCGGACGCCGAGCGGCTGACAGAGCTGGAGCCGCATCTGGACGACCCGGCTGTCATTGAGCGCTATGCGAGCGTGAAGCGCGAGAACAAGGTCGCGCTGTCAAACTGGCTGGGCGAGGCACATGGGCTAACCCCCGACCCGGACGCGATGTTCGACGTGCAGATCAAGCGGATCCACGAGTATAAGCGGCAGCATCTGAACATCCTGGAGACCATCGCGCTTTGGCAGGAGATTCACGACGATCCCACAGCGGACTGGACACCTCTTGTTAAGATATTCGGCGGCAAGGCGGCGCCGGGGTATGTCTTTGCGAAAGAGATCATTCATCTGATCAACTCGGTCGCGGCGAAGATTAACGACGATCCGGTGACAAAGGATCGTCTGCAGGTGATTTACCCCGCGAATTACAACGTCACCCTGGCCGAGCGTCTGATCCCCGCGTCTGACCTGTCCGAACAGATCTCGACCGCCGGGAAAGAGGCGTCGGGCACCGGCAACATGAAGTTCGCGCTGAACGGGGCGCCGACAGTGGGCACACTCGATGGCGCCAACGTGGAAATTCGGGAGCATGTGGGCGAAGAGAACTTCTTCCTCTTCGGCATGACGGCCGCCGAGGCAGCGGCCCGGCGCGAGGTGCCCGGCCATGCCGCCCATGCCATTGAAAGCGACCCCCGCCTCGCCCGCGCGCTGGCCACGTTGCGCGACAGCACGTTCTCGACCGAACCCGGATTGTTCGGCGGGATTGCGGATAATCTGGCGGGCACGGATTACTTCCTTGTCTGCTCGGATTTCACCGATTACTGGCGCGCCCAGCGTGAGGTCGATGCCGCCTACAGGGACCGCGCGCGCTGGTCACGGATGGCGGCGCTTAACACGGCGCGGTGCGGCTGGTTTTCGTCCGACCGCACGATCCGCGGCTATATGTCCGACGTCTGGTCGGCGTCCGTGGCGGGGGCGATGGCCTCAAACGCGGCAGAATAGCGGCATTAACCGTTATTTTTCGGCGGCGACTCGCAGGTTGCCGCCACGTCGCCTTAGTGATGCCGCATTCGCAGGGGACCACTCACACTAGGCTGGTAAAGGCAGTGGTGTGATGAGTCTGACCTACGATTTCGATATACACGAGATCATCCCACAGGAACTGGGCAGCAACCCCGCGATTGCAGAGTTGCTGCAGAGCACCGGGATCGATCTGAGTGCGCGCGGGAACCACATGGCCCTGTTCCGCGATCCGGCGACGGCGAAAGCCCTGCAGGGCGCGTCTGAAACCGTGCGGTCGTATTTCGAGGCCAGCGGCTTTGGCTTCAAGACAACCTTTGACAGTGGCGCCGGGCCAAGCCGGTTTCCGGCCAAGGACGGTCAGGCGATGACCGAGATCGTCGCACGGCTGAAAGAGAATTACAGCAAGTTCGAGCTGAAGGGTGAGGACTGGAACGGCTTCAGCTTCAAGGAGTTCATCGCACATATCAAGACGATGAAACCGGTGGCAGAGCCCGGCCCCAAGGCTGAGGCGCAGAAGGCAGCCAAGACAAACCAGGGCGCTGGCGCCGACGGGATGACCCCGTTGGAGCGTGTGCGCGTGAAGGAAGAAGAGCGTCAGGCCGCGTTGATGGCGCAACTCGGGATCGACCCCGCGCTTGTGGGCGCGCCCGGTGTGCAGGCCGCGATGGTGGCCGACCCAACGCTGAAGCCAGAAGCGCCAACAGCCGCCGCCCCGATGGCCGCACCTGCGCTTGATCCGAATGTCGGCATTCCGAGCGCGGCGATCAACGCGGCGCAGGTGTCAAAGACCTATGGCCGCGCCAGCCGCGCGGCGACGGCGATGCTCGCCTGCCTTGTGCTGACGGGCGTGGGCCTTGCCTATCTGGCGATCCAGTTCGCCCCGGTTCCTGATGAGACCGAGACTGCGCAAGCCGCAGCCGCCCCGTCCATTGGGGATCGGTGGCGCGAGCAGATGATCCAGAACCTGTTCCCGGGACGCGATGTGCCGGAAGAAGAGCAGGAGCCTGAGAAAATCGTGCCCCGGGTGGTCTACCGCTAAAGTTTCATTTTTGCATGTAGTTCGCGGGGAAATCTGCGAAGCCGTGGCGGCCAATGCGAAGTGGGTGTGGGAGGCGTTGTCGACGCTGCCAGAAAGTGCCACGCACGAGCAGCTTCAGATCAAGGTGTCCGAGGCGACGGGCGTCATGGTGCAGTGATTGCGCTCATACTCAGCAGTAATGCAGGCGCGTTGCGGTGCATTCTTGCCTGCCGAGCCTCGTCCTGCCTTGCGGGCTTGATCGAATCCTGCGCCTCGCGCAGGCTGAGCCAGAATTTTAGACGATCACATTTTCTCAGCACGGGAGGGTTTTGTCATGCCCCCGGCGGACCCTACGATTGACGATCTGGACGCTGCATTGAAGGCCGTGCGAGCGGCAGCACTGGCGGATGGCATCCTAACGGACCTGGAGCTTGCGCAGATCGCAGGCGTGGAGGCGAAGATCGCCGAGGTTCGGGCGAAGTTGGGTGTCTCTGCGACATCCCTGACGAAGGCGGTGGGGAAAGGGGCGCCGAACAAGCCGGACGATGTGATAGCGGTTCAGTTGCTTCTTCAGCGGCGTGACCCGACGCTTGCGGTCGATGGCGACTGCGGCCCCAAGACCATCGCGGCAATCCGCGCCTTTCAGGAGGATGCGTTCGGTTGGAACGACGGCCGCATCGACCCGGGCGGCCAGTCGTGGACGACTTTGTCGAGTGGTGGCCAAACCAAATCCGCAACCTCGCCTGCTCCCCCAAGAGAAGAAGAAACACCCGAAGCAACTGATGAGCCTGAGACGTCTACCTTAGGGGGCGAAGTGGGTCGCAAGTCGGATGATCCCCGGGCCGAGCGGCATCGGCCCGAGGAAGCGTGGGATGACACGGAGTACCCATTTGTTCGCAATAAGGAGTTTGCGCTGGGAACTCCCCTTGGCGAGTTCAAGATAAAATTCAACGACAAGGGTCAGGTCCAAGCGAGAGAGGTTTCGAAGTCGACGAGTTTGGCGGAGTTGACGGAAAACAGACCTCCGTTCTTCGTTCATCTGGAGGCCAAGATCGGAGCATCCATAGAGGCGAAGCGTAAGGGAGCGTCTGTCGAGACTGTAATGAAGCTTGGTGCGTCCGGAACTGGCTTTATCGCCACGGGCGCAGCGAAGAAAGACTCGAAGGCAGGATTAGGAGTGGAACTGGAACTCACGGCGTCAGAGGAGAAAGTGATCGACTCGGATATCGGGATGGACATGCTGGAGGCGCTTGCGAAACTCCCAGAGCCGAAGACCAGTCTGATCTTCCGACTTCCAGTGACGCTGAAAATCAAGGCGGCACAAAGCATTGCGTTGGCGGCAAGCCTGCCAGGGGATATCGCCAATCCATCAATGAAAATTGCCACGAAGGAGTACGATCCCATTGCGACCATCACGATGAATGAGGATGGCAGTTGTGATCTGAAGGGGCATCCGAACCTCTACGAATTCCTTGGTGATTTGGCAGCGACGGCCAGCCCGATCGATATGGGCATTAAGCTGATGCTTGAAATGAGAAAGTACGCGGACAATCCGGATACGTATTGGGAGAGCAAGGAGCAGGAGTATCGGGACCGTCTCAAGAAGATTAAGAATCTACCCGCCGACATGAAGCAGACCGTCGAAGACGAGATTGAGCGGACCCGGGCGCTGGTTGAAAAGGCCTTGGGGCAAGAGCAGGAACCCCTGGTTGCCGAGGCGGGCCTGGGCGAGGCGGCGGCTGGTTTGGCGGAGAGTATCGCGAAGACCAACGAAGAAAACCGGCAGAAGGTGCTTTCCGCGTTGCGGACGGCGGAGGGGCAGGTGCGGGGGCACTACGATGCTATCTTTGGCGGCGGGACGGTGGCTGAGCAGGCCAATTGGGTGGCCGAGCAAGGCGATGCGGAGGGTAAGGCGCGGTATCGGCAGGCATGGGCGACAGCGAATGAGGCGCGCGGGCAGTGGGACAGTTATGCGAGCCCGGATGATGACGCGACGACCGGAGAAATTGAGGTCGCGACGGGAGAGGCGCTGAGCACGATGAACACGTTCGTGCTGGCCGTGTCGCTTTTCTCGGCGGCCGATGCCGGTAGTTAGCGGCCCCAGGAGCGGACCGGGCCGCAGTCCATGTGCACGAAGTTTGAGCGGGAGTAGCGACCGACGCCACCGCCCCGGCAGGCTTGCGCCGCGCGGGCCATCTGGCTGACGGAGCGTCCGTCAAGGCGCAGGTCCGCCGCCTGACCCTTCATATGGAGCGAGTTGCGTGCCACACCGCGAGAGCGGGAGCGGAGCATCGCGTTGGTTTCGGGGGAGCGGTAGCCCGAGAGCATCATGAACGGCTCATCGGTGTCGAGAAGTCGGTGGCTTGCTGCCCAGATGTCGATCGCGCGGCGGTCGATGCGAAGGACCTTGTCGTTTCGCCAGTCGCGCATGAAGCGGTTCACTTCCTTCATGGCTTCCGGGATGTACTCGCCATCGATCCAGTAGATCGTGTCCATACGTTCGCCTGTGCGTCCGGAGTACATGCTGATTTTCCGAACATCACCGGCCCCGCGTAGAAGACCGAAAGCGTTGGAGTAGGTTGGTGCTGCCACAAGGGCCGTTGCCGCGAACGCCCCCAGGACGCCGCGCCGGGTTACCCCGGCCGATTCATGCTCTGCCATATATCTGTCTTCGTCCCGTATTCCCGCTGCCACGACGTTGCGCGGCGTTGCTGCCCTCTCCCCAGGCGCACTGGGGATATCCCATATTTACCCTATGCTTCCAATGGCTTTGGTTAACTTGTAGCAACAATCCGCTCGAATCGGCGGGTTTTTGCTCAACTCCCGGAAACAGGCGCGGAAGACCGCCTTCGCCTTTGCTCGTTGCATTCGCGCGACACGCGTGTTGCACGATGGCTCAAAAGTGATCGGCTGGCCTTATTCAATCCTACCTATCCGAGGTAGTATGGGATTCGGGGAAAGACTGCCAACGAAGGGGCGTCATTACATGCCACGTTTGTCGCGTCGTGACATTCTAACTGGGGGAGCGGCCGTTGCGGGCCTCGCCATGGTGCCGGGTTCTGCGTCTGCTGCCGTCACCGCCTATATGCAAGCTATTGCCGAATCCGCTGCGGCGGACCGGGAAATTGCCGCGTTCTATAGAGAAACCGGGTTTCAGCCGATCTGGACGGGTCGGTCAGATGGCGATCAGTCACGTCGCCGGGCGTTTCTGGAAGCGCTGACGGGGACCGAGATCCACGGGCTGCCGTCGCGCCGGTATCGCCCGGATCAGCTTGTGGCGCAGTTCGGCGCCGTTCAAAGCGAGCGGGATCTGGGGAAACTGGAGGTCGAACTCAGCCGGGTGTATCTGCAATACGCCCGCGATATGCAGACCGGGGCGATTACGCCGAGGTCCGCCGACAGCCAGATCGTGCGAGAGGTGCCGTATCGCGATCGCACCGCGTTGTTGCGAGAGTTGGGGACATCGTCGCCGACAGGCGCGGTGGACGGGCTCACGCCACAGACGGGTGAGTATCGCGCGCTTCTGAAGGAAAAGCTGCGCCTGGAAGAGGTTGTGCGCCGCGGCGGTTGGGGCCCCGAGGTTCCCGAGCGCAAGCTGGAACGGGGCGACAGCGGTGGTGCCATCGTCGACCTGCGCAACCGTCTTATCCGGATGGGGTACATGCGCCGCACGGCCAGTGCCGAATACGGGGATCGCATGATGCGCGCCGTCGGCGCGTTTCAATCGGATCATGGGCTGACGCCGGATGGCGTTGCGGGTGTCTCGACCCTGCAGGAGATCAACCGTTCGGCCCGCGAGCGACTGAGCCAGATCCTTGTCGCGATGGAGCGGGAGCGCTGGCTGAACTTCGAAGGCGGGCGCGGCAAGCGGCATGTTTACGTGAATCTGACGGACTTCCGCACCAAGCTGTTGGATGACGGCAAGGTGACGTTCCAGACCAAGTCTGTGGTCGGTCAGTCGCTGATCGACAAGCGGACGCCCGAGTTCTCGGACAAGATGGAGCATATGGAGATCAACCCCGACTGGACCGTGCCGCGCACGATCCTGGGGCGCGATTACCTGCCCGTCTGGCGGCAGAACCCGCACGCAAAGGGTTACCTTCAGATCATCGACCGGCGTGGCCGTGTGGTGCCGCGTCAGTACGTGGATTTCTGGTCGTATAACCACAAGAACTTCCCGTATACGGTGCGTCAGGCCCCGGGGCCGAGGAATGCGTTGGGGACGGTAAAGTTCATGTTCCCGAACCCCTATGCGATTTACCTGCACGACACGCCCGACCGGCATTTGTTCGAGCGGGAGGTGCGGGATTACTCGTCCGGGTGCATCCGGCTCTATCGGCCGCATGACTTTGCCTATGTGCTGCTGCAGCGGCAGATGGCGGACCCGCAGCCGTATTTCCAGAACATCCTGAGTTCGGGTCAGCAGACCAAGGTCATGCTGGATGAGCCGTTCCCGGTGCATATCGATTACCGCACCGCGTTCAGTGTCCCGAAGGAGCGGATGCAGTATCGCCGCGACATCTATGGCCGCGACGAGCGGATCTGGACGGCGTTGTCGGCGGCTGGGGTGACGTTGGCCTAGAAAGGAGCGGTGGGCATATTGCCCACCCTACACCTGCTGCGAGTGCCGGTTCTTCGAAGAGTAGGGTGGGCAATTTGCCCACCGCCCGCGGGTTCGGCCTTGATTGCGCGGTATGAGAAGTTCAAACGGCGCCCATAGGAGGCGCTGATGACAACCTACACAATTGCAGAGATTGCGGCGGCGCTGGGGGCGACAGCCTTTGGCGACGGCGGCGTCCGGGTGCGTGGCGCGGCGGAGCCGGGGGATGCGGGGGCGGAGGACCTGGCACTCGCAATGAAGCCGGAATACGCCGAGGCGTTGCAGGCCGGGGACGCAAGGGCGGCCATTGTCTGGGACGGCGCGGATTGGCAGGCGATGGGGCTGGACGCGGCGATTGTCGTGCCGCGCCCGCGGTATGCGTTGTCAGGGGTCACGGCGCTGTTCGATCCACGGCCGGATGTTGCGGACGGCATCCATGAGACGGCGGTGATCGATGCGACGGCCTCGTTGGGCGAGGGGGCCTGTGTGGGGCCGTTCGTTGTGATTGGCGCGGGGGCCTCGATTGGTCCGGGCGCGCGGATCGGGGCGCATTCCGTGATTGGCGCAGGGGCGCGGATCGGGGCGGGGGCGTTGATCCATATCGGTGTGAAGATCATGCGGGACGTCATCATTGGCGACCGTTTCATCGCCCATCCCGGTGCGGTGATCGGAGCGGACGGGTTCTCATTTGTCACGCCCGAGCAATCGGCGGTGGAGCAGGCGCGCGAGAGCCTTGGCGCGGATGTCCGGGCCGAGGGGCAGAGTTGGACGCGGATCCATTCGCTCGGCGGGGTGGAGATTGGCGACGACGTGGAGGTTGGCGCCAATGCTACGATCGACCGGGGGACGATCCGAGCGACGCGGGTCGGGCGGGGTACTAAGGTGGATAACCTTGTCCACGTTGGCCACAATGTGCAGGTCGGCGAGGATAGCCTGCTGTGCGGGCAGGTGGGTGTCGCGGGCTCGGCGAAGATCGGCAGCCGGGTTGTGCTGGGCGGGCAATGCGGGGTGTCGGACAACATCTTTATCGGTGACGATGTGGTCGCGGGTGGTGCGACCAAGATGTTCACGAATGTCCCCGCCGGGCGGGTCGTTCTGGGCAGTCCGGCCATCAAGATGGAGACGCATGTGGAGGCGTGGAAGAACATCCGCCGCCTTCCGCGCCTGTTCCGCGACGTCGCGGCGTTGAAGAAAGCGGTTCCAAAGGACGACGCCAACGACTAAATGAGCGGCAACAAAAGGTGAGCAGCCATGTCCGCAGAGGTCCAAACGACGGTTCTGAACATTCTGGCCGAGCAGGCGGTGCTGGAGCCGTCTGACGTCAAGCTGGAGATGAGCCTCGATGACCTTGGCATCGACAGCATGGGCCTCGTCGAGGCCATCTTTGCGATTGAAGAAGCGTTCGACATTCAGGTGCCGTTCAATGCGAATGAGCCCAATGACTCTGATTTCGACATTTCGTCGGTGAAGGCCATCGTCGCGGCGGTGGAACGGCTGGTGGCCGATCAGGCCGCGTGATGCGGGTTGTCATCACCGGGGCGGGGACGATCAACCCGCTGGGGCATTCCGTGCCCGCGACCTATAAGGCGATGCAGGCGGGTGAGTGCGGGATTGGTGACCTCGACATTCGCGACGTCGACCGGTTGGCCATTCGGATTGGCGGTCAGGTCAAGGGGTACGACGCGGACTCCCATTTCAACCGACAGCAACAGGCGTTGTATGACCGGTTTACGCAATTCACGCTGCTCGCCGCCCGGCAGGCGATTGAGCAGGCGGGGCTGGAGTTTTCGGGCGCGCTGGCGGCGGAGGCCGGCGTTGTGCTGGGCACGTCCGGCGGCGGGCTGAACACGCAGGACGAAAACTATCGCGCCGTCTACGAAGAGGGGAAGAACCGGGTGCATCCGTTCATCGTCCCCAAGCTGATGAACAACTCGGCGGCGAGCCATGTGTCGATGCAGTGGAACCTGAAGGGCCCGTCCTTCACGGTGGCGACCGCGTGCGCGAGTTCGAACCACGCGATGGGGCAGGCGTTTTGGCTGATCCGGTCGGGCGCGGCGCGGGTGATCGTGACCGGCGGGTCGGAGTCGATGCTGTGCTTTGGCGGCGTGAAGGCTTGGGAGGGCTTGCGCGTGATGTCGAAGGACGCGTGCCGTCCGTTCTCGGCCACGCGCAACGGCATGGTGCAGGGCGAAGGCGCGGGTGTGTTCGTCTTCGAAGAGATGGGCCATGCGAAGGCGCGGGGGGCCGAGATCCTGGCGGAGGTCGTGGGGTTCTCGATGACGTCCGATGCCTCGGACATCGTGATGCCGTCCAAACAGGGCGCGGCGCGGGCGATGCAGGGGGCGCTGAAGGACGCGCGGCTGAACCGCGAAGATGTCGGGTACATCAACGCGCACGGCACGGGGACGGCGGCGAATGACAAGACGGAGTGCGCCGCGGTGGCCGATGTGTTCGGCGCGCATGCCGACCGGCTGATGATGTCGTCGACGAAGTCGATGCACGGGCATCTGATCGGTGGGACCGGGGCGGTGGAATTGCTCGCCTGCCTGATGGCGCTGAGCGAGGGCGTGATCGCGCCGACGATTGGCTATGAAGAGCCCGACCCGGAATGCGCGCTGGATGTGGTGCCGAATGAGGCGCGCGAGGCAGAGGTTTCGGTGGTGCTGTCGAACGCGTTTGCGTTCGGGGGGCTCAACGCGGTGCTGGCGCTGCGCACGGTGTGAGCAGCGCCGCTTGTTTTACTCTGGCTCGACGGCGGCGAAGCCTGCGGTGAACCCGCTGAGCGACAGGTTCAGGATGACCTCCTGATCCACGGCCCTGGCCGGGACGAGGCGGATCGTGGCCGCGGCGCCGCGGCGGTAGTTGGCCAGATCATCGGCCGTCAGGCCGATGCGGGCGATACACCCACGCGGGCTGCAAAACGTGTAGGGATAGCGCCTTCCTGCGCCGCCATCGATCGTGATGGTGATCTGTTCAGGCAGGAACGTCTCAAGCGGCGTGATGATCGTGCCACCCGCCACGGCGTTGCCACCGTCGGGGAGCGGGAAGATCGACACCTCGGCCACGGAGCCGCCCTGGCCGTCGTCCAGAAGCTGGTAAAGCTGGCACGGGTCGTTTTCGGCATTGGTGCGGATGCACCGAACCTGCCAGTCGCCGTGGCTTTCGGTGACGTAGGATTCACCCAGTGGGTTGCCCTCGGCATCGACTGCCGTACCGGTTGAGAGGGTCGACAGGTTTGGATCCGGTACCTCGGTCTCGGCATCTTGCGCGGCAGCCGGGGCTGCAAGGGCAAGGCCGAGGCAAACTGCGAGTGCGGCGGGCCATGTCTGCTGCATGAAAGTCCTCATTATGCTTTGGCTCGATACGCTCGCGCTTAGCATGCGCCGCCCCCGGACCCAAGCAACAAAAAAGGACCGGCGGAACCGATCCTTTTCTGTTTTTCTCTCCCTGCCGGACGGGCCGACTTAGTCATTGGCCGAGACGCTAAGACAGTTGATCCAACCCGTCAACAGCGAAAACGGAACTGTTCGGTTCACCTTCGAAGACAATGAATTCGCAACGAAAATGTGATTTCGCCAATAAAAATGGCCGTGTCGCGAGGGGGGAGGAGCGACACGGCCAGTCCAACAGGGAGTTTGGTTGGCCAAACAGTAACCCGACCAACCAAGTACAGGATGGCACATAATAGTTAAGAAGGTATGTTTGCCGCCAAACGCGGGCGGGTGAGGGACCCAAGGGATGACGAACGACCGGATTTTTGTGGGTGGCGGGGGCGAGGGTTATGGCGCCCCGCAGACGCTTTTGTTGAAGTATGCGAACCGGCATGGGCTGGTGGCCGGGGCAACGGGCACAGGCAAGACGGTGACATTGCAGATCCTGGCGGAGAGTTTCTCGGCTCAGGGCGTCCCGGTGTTTCTGGCGGATGTGAAGGGGGATCTGTCGGGTCTTGCGGAGTCGGGGCGCGAGGGGTTCAAGCTGCATGACGCGTTCATGAAGCGGGCCGGGACCATTGGCTTTGCGGATTACGTTTACGAGAGCTTTCCAGTCACGTTCTGGGATCTGTTCGGCGAGAAGGGCCATCCGGTGCGGACGACAGTGGCGGAGATGGGGCCATTGTTGCTCGCCCGCCTGTTGGAGCTGACGGAGGCGCAGGAAGGTGTTCTGAACATCGCGTTCCGGGTGGCGGATGAGCAGGGGCTGCCGCTGTTGGATCTGAAGGACCTGCAGGCACTGCTCGTCTGGGTGGGGCAGAACGGGAAAGAGCTGTCGCTGCGCTATGGCAACGTGTCGGCGAGTTCGGTGGGCGCGATCCAGCGGGCGTTGCTGGTGCTAGAGAACCAGGGGGGGACGAAGTTCTTCGGTGAGCCGGCGCTGGAGTTGGCGGACATCATGGCAACCGAGGCGGACGGGCGCGGGCGGATTAACGTGCTCGCGGCGGACAAGCTGATGGGCTCGCCGCGCTTATATGCGACGTCGCTGTTGTGGCTATTGTCGGAGCTGTTCGAGGAACTGCCGGAGGTAGGTGACCCGGACAAGCCGCGGTTGGTGTTCTTCTTCGACGAGGCGCATCTGCTGTTTGATGACGCGCCGAAGGCGCTGGTCGACAAGGTGGAGCAGGTGGCTCGGCTGATCCGATCGAAGGGGGTGGGCGTCTATTTCGTGACGCAAAACCCGGATGACATTCCGGAGGATATCCTTGGGCAGCTTGGCAACCGGGTGCAGCATGCGTTGCGGGCGTTCACGGCGCGGGATCGGGAGGCGCTGCGGCTGGCGGCGGAGACGTATCGGGAGAACCCGCGGTTTTCGACAGAGGAGGCGATCAAGGAGGTGGGTGTCGGCGAGGCGGTGACCTCGTTCCTTGAGGCGAAGGGCGCGCCGGGCGTGGTGGAGCGGACGCTGATCCGGCCGCCGTCGTCTCAGCTTGGGCCGATCACCAAGGCGGAGCGGTCTGAGGTGATGAAGGCTTCGCCCTTGGAGTTGAAATACAAGAAGCGGTTGGACCGGAAGAGCGCCTTCGAGATGCTTTCGGCCCGCGCCGAGGCGGCGGCCAAGGAGGCCGAGGTCGCCGAGAGCAAGGCCGAGGAAGCCGACGCGATGATCCGCGAATTCCAGGCGGCGCGGCGGTATTCCGGGTCGCGGGTGGGGCGGTCGACGTCGAAGCCGTCGCGCACCAGCACCATTGGGAGTGAGGTGACCAAGCTGGTCATCAAGGAGCTGAAGGGGACGACGGGGCGGCGGATCGTGC
>JBCCXY010000117.1:0-12384 GCA_039190895.1 Pseudomonadota bacterium
CGCGAGAACATGCTCTCCCCGAAAAACGCAGCCCCCAGCGCCACGCCATAGACGCCCCCGACCAACCGCTCCCCGGCCCAAACTTCCATGGAATGCGCCCGGCCTTCCTCATGCAGCGCCGCATAAAGCGCCTGAATGGGCGCATTGATCCAGGTCTCAGGACGATCCGCGCAGCCCTCCACGACCGCGTCAAATGCCGCGTCCGTCGTTACTCGCATCTCACCCTTCCGGATCGTCCGCGCCAGCGACCGCGAAATATGAAACCCGTCCAACGGCACAACGCCCCGCCGCTCGGGATCAACCCAAAAGAGCTCCGGGTCATCCCGGCTCTCCGACATGGGGAAAATCCCGCTTGCATACGCATGCAGCAGCAAGTCCGTCGTGAAGCTATCGTCACGCATGGCGTAATCCTAACGGCTCTCTGCAACAGGCGGGAGACCCCGCGCGGATGTGACGCTCACGCGCCTTGAAATCGGCGCAACCCGCCAGTATGTCAGCTTATCTGGAAGGAGCACCGACAGAGCATGGCCACGACCAACCCGTTTCAGTTCATTCAGCAGGTCCGTGCTGAAGTCTCAAAGGTCACCTGGCCGACGCGGCGCGAGGTGTTTATCACTTCGATCATGGTCTTCGTGATGGCCGTCATCACGGCGATCTTCTTCTTCTTCGTCGACTGGCTGATCCGCACCGGCCTGCAATTCATCCTCGGCGCCTTCTAGGTCAGACGCCTCGGATCACCGGTAGGGTGGGCAATCTGCCCACCGCTCGCCCGACGAAAGTCACTCCACAGAGACTTGTCGCAGCACGGAATCAAGGCTCAAAGCCGCCGGAATTATGGTAGGCCGGGGTTCACCCCGGCACCCCCGGAAAATAGTCCTCGCACCCGCCCTCGCGGTACACATCCGCCGTCGAGCAATGCAGCCCGCCGCCAAACGCATACGCGTCGCGCAGCTCCACCTCGACAACCTCCATCCCCAGCTTGTCCATCTGCTCCGCTTGATAGACCTCTGATTTCTCGACACAAACCGTCTTCGGGTCCAGCACCAGCACATTCATCGACAGCCACACCGACGAATAACACAACGGCGGCGGCGCATTATGCGCGGGTTGCGCCGCATCCACGATCTCCCACCCGTTGTCATGGAACATCTTCCGCTGATCCTCCGGCAACCGCCGCTGCGGGTTGTTCAGGATCAGCCCGGGCCGCAGCGGCGTAAACGTCGCGTCGATGTGGATCGGATAGGGATCGCCCGGGAAGTTCACCGCATGCACCCGGTGATCCGGGTAATGCCGCCGCAACCACTCGATCCCCTTCAGGTTCGTCGTGAACCCGTGCTGCACCACCAGATCCTTGCCGAACCGCAGCACGTCGGCGGCGTCGAACAACGGCTCTTCCTCCGTCGTGACAAAGAACTTCTCCGCGGCCCATTGCAGCCGCTTCTCGACCCCGATCTTGTCGCTCAAGTAATCCGGGTGATAATCCGCATCCGACAGCCGCGGCTTCGGCGCCGTTTCGTGGCGGAAATTCGGGTCCTCATCGAAATACCGCTGCAACAGAGGCCGATAGTTCAGATACTCGAACCAGCGGCACCGATACGACATCGTCGCCTCAAGGATCTCTGACCCCACCGTCAACAGCACATCGCGCGGCGGCATACAGCCAAACTGGCTCTCCGTATGAAAATCCGGGGTCGTCACTGGCAGCGCATGGTCAATCGGCGTCGGCCGATCCACCGTGATCCCCCGCGCCTCCAACTTCGATGCAAACGTGTCGAGCAGCTCATTCGCTCGATCAATCGTCTCCTGAGGCCGCCGCCCCCACTGCCCACGCATATCGCTGTCCTCGGGCACCTTCGCGTCCAGCGCAGGCTCTTCCGGCGGGATATGGCAATCATCCGCCCGCCCCACGATCACGTGCCGCAGCGAGTCCCACTCATTCCAACTGTTGACGATGGTTGCCATGGCCGTATCCCTCCCAAATCCGGCCGAGCCTTAGGGAGATTTGCGAGCCACATCAAGCGCATGCTACGCAATGCTGCGAAAGGCTCCGACATGTTCCCACCGCTTGGCCGATTGGTCATCTACACGAAGAAAATCGACGAAATGGCCGCGTTCTACTGCCGCCACTTCGGCTACACCCGGCACGACCGAGAGGGGGACCGCATCGTCGAACTGAGAGGCCCCGGCATCCCCATGATGCTGCACCAGGCGGGGGCACGACAAAAGGAGGGCCAACCCCTCGTCAAACTCGTCTTCGACACCCCCAACGTCGCCGCGTTCTGTGAAGATGCTGCCGCCAATGGCCTGGAATTCAGCAAAGAACACAAGGCCGACGGATACACATTCGCCAACGCGAAGGACCCCGGCGGTAACTCCATTCAAGTCTCCAGCCGGGCGTTCGCCTCGTGAGAACCCTAATCCTCGGCGCCACCGGAACCATCGGGCGGGCGACCGCAAAGGCCGCCTTAGACGCCGGTCACTCCGTCACGGCCTACACCCGCTCCCCCGAAGCCCTGCCAGACGGTGCCATTACCGTCATAACCGGCGATGCCAAGGACCTCGGCCAAAAGGCTTTTACCGAAGACCCATACGACGCCGTCATCTGCTGCCTCGCCGCTCGCAACGGCAGCCCGAAAGAGGCATGGGCCATCGACCATCGAGCCACCGTCGACGCCGTCGACGCCGCCAAGGCCTCAGACGCAGGCCACTTCACCCTGCTCTCCGCTATCTGCGTCCAAAAACCCCGCCTCGCCTTCCAGCACGCCAAACTGGCGGCGGAAGAGGCCCTCCAATCGTCCGGCCTCCCCTACTCCATCGTCCGCCCCACCGCGTACTTCAAATCCCTCTCCGGCCAGATCGCCCGCGTCAAAGCGGGCAAACCCTACCTCACCTTCGGCGATGGCACTCTCACCGCCTGCAAACCCATCAGCGACACCGACCTCGCCGCCTACCTCCTCACCTGCGCCACCGATCCGGCACGCCACAATCGCATCCTCCCCATAGGAGGCCCCGGCCACCCCATCACCCCCCGCCAGCAAGGCGAACATCTGTTCCAACTCCTTGGCAAACCGCCCAAATTCCGCAGCATCCCGCCCGGTTTCCTGAAAGTCACCGCCGCAACGCTCCAAACCCTCCGCCTCACCGAAAAAGCCGAATTCGCCCGCATCGCCCACTACTACGCCACCGAATCCATGCTGGTCTTAGACCCCGCAAAGGACCGCTACGACCCCGACGCGACGCCCTCCACAGGCACCGAAACCCTCTTCGACTTCTACGCCAAGGCCCTCGCCGACGCCGACCTCATCGAGCGCGGCGACCACAGCGTCTTCTAGGCGACCATCCGCCACCCAAACGGGCGGTGCCTCCACGATGCGCCCCCGTCAAAGTGTCCCACCGCTTGCGTCGCCCCGACGCGTCCCTACATGTCTACGCAACGTCATCCGAAGGGAGCGCCGCCCAATGACCAACCCCACCCGCCGAACCGTCATCGCAACAGGCGCCGCCACGGCGCTTACGGCAACCGGGGGTCTCATCACACCCGCCCGCGCTCAGGGCCTGGCGCCCACGCCAACCATGCGCGGCGGGTCCAACAACTACCGCCCCGACGCACCCATCGTCGACAAGATCGGCGGCGGCGGCTTCTGGATGTCCGGCACGGTCCGCCGCGCAGGCGACGGTACGCCCCTAGAAGGCATTCGCATTCAAATCTGGGCGCACACGACCGAAGGGCACGAGCGCGACTGGCACAGCCACGGCGCCACCCTCACCGACGCCAGCGGCGTTTTCCGTCTGGAAATGCCCCAAATCGTGCCCGCGTTCGGGCAGGCCCACGGCCACCTCGCCTATGACAGCGGCGACTTCGAAACGGTGTTCCTCCGCCCCGTAATGCCCAGCCCGAACGACACGAGCCTCACGGCCGACTTCGTGCTGCAGCCAGCCTAGCACCCGGTTGATCCGCAGCGTCGCCATCTGGGCCGGCCTCGGCATCGCAACGCTCGTACCCATCGCCATCGCCGCGACCAGCCCGCTCCTGCAGTGGCGAGAGCCGGTCTACATTATCGCGGGCTTCGCGGGCGTAATCGCCCTCGCGAACCTTTTGCTGCAACCGCTCCTAGCCATGGGCGTGCTGCCCGGCCTCTCCGCACAGCAAACACGTCGCACCCATCGCATCCTCGGCGCCCTGCTTGTCGCGGCAATCGTCGTCCATGTCGGCGGCCTCTGGATCACCAGCCCGCCCGACGTCATAGATGCCCTCACCTTCACGTCCCCGACACCCTTCTCCGCCTGGGGTGTTATCGCCATGTGGGCCGCCTTCTCCGCCGCCGCCCTGGCGCTCATCCGCAAACGCCTCAAAATCCGCCCAACGCTTTGGCGCATCGGCCACACCATCCTCGTAAGCATCATCGCCATCGGCACCATCATCCACGCCATCCTGATCGATGGCACCATGGGCATCACATCAAAGCTCGCCCTTTGCGCGTTGGTCGCGCTCGCGCTTGGTCTGGCCATCCGAACCCTTCGCCCCTGGGCAGGCCTCAAACGCCGCTCCACGACCCAGAACTGAGCGCCACCCGCGTGGCTTCTTCTGGCGGGAAATACTCCCCCCGGAGGGCCGCCCTCCTCCCACCGCCCTTCGCCCGAAACATAGCCCTGTCCCGGTCTTACCTACCCCAAAACCCGCACCGAAGGCGGCGCGGTCCCGGCCCACATCAACTCTGTGATCGCCCAAACTAACGCATCCACCCGATCCGGGCTCCCTTGCCCTTCGAACCCCACGCGGCCCATCGCCCGCATCTGATCCTCCAGATCCTGCAACCCGGGTAGATGCTTCACCCGCCCCTGCTCATACAGCGCAGCCACCGGCTCGGCCCTCGCGGTCTTTCCGCGCGACGCCCGCACCGCCTTGTACGGGATCGACGGGTCCTTCTGACGAATGACGGCCTCCACGAGGTTTCCGCCCTGGTTCACCTCCGCCACCAACCGGTCCGCCTCAAATCGCCGATACGCGTCGACCGCCACCTGCGCCCACGCATCCGGCGACACCCCCTGCACCGTCACATCGGCAAGCACATACGCCGTCCACGCTTGCGGCGGCCCCTCTGCTACAACACCCGCCACGACGATCCCGCACGCATCCGACCCCTTGTGCCCCGAAACGGGCGGGTCCACGGCCACAACAATCCGCGACAACTCCGGCGCCTCCGCCACCCGCGCAGCCTCAACAGTCGCCACAGGCCATAATGCCCCCGGCACATCGTCTATCAGAACGCCATCCAGTTCCTGCCGCCCCAGAAAACTCCCCCCATACCGCGCCCGCACCTCCTCCAGAAACGATCTGGCGAGCTGCGCATTCGCCTCTGTCGGCGCATGGGTCGAGACGGTCGACGGCAACCCCAACAACCGCTTCAAAACCGGTACATTCCGCGGAGTCGTCGTCACACACGCCCGCGGATCATCCCCAAGCCGCAACCCAAACTGCAGCATGTCCCACGTTGCCTGCGCTTTTGGCCACTTCGCCAGCTCATCCGCCCAGCACGCATCGAACTGTGGGCCCCGCAGTGCCTCGGGCTGAAACGCCGAGAACACCTGCGCCACCGCCCCGTTCGGCCAGATCAAACGACCCCGACCCGCCTCCCAAACAGGCCTCCGATCCGGCGGTGAACACTCAAGGAGGCCGCTATCCCCAAAGACCATCACTTCACGCGCCTGATCGATCGTCTCGCCGATCAGCGCCACCCGCCGGGCCTGCCCCCGCTCGTGCCAACGCTCGCCCTCGACCATGGCGCGGACCCACTCTGCCCCGGCCCGGGTCTTCCCGGCCCCGCGTCCCCCGAGGATCACCCAGGTGCGCCAGTCCCCCTCCGGCGCCACCTGATGCGGCATCGCCCAGAAATCAAAGGCATATAATAGCGCCTCTGCGTCTTCAGGCGTCAGGCTCTCCAGAAACCTCTCTTGCGTCTCTCGCGGCTCGGAGGCGATCCAGAAGGCCCCCGATCCGATCCCGGACGGCCTCGAAGTCGATCTCGGGTCCCGCGCCATGCCTATGCTCCAGCTTCGAAAGATCATCCCGGATCGCAGCCAAACGATGCGTTGCATCGCTGACCGCCTTCCACGAATACCCGGCATCCCTCAACGCATCCGGCTCGCCCGCGTTGAGCTTCTTCAGCACCGCGTGCATCCACGAAATCGCGAAGTTGAAATGCTCCTCGGCAAGCCGCACCACCTCTTCCGGTGTCTGCGCCTCAGCGGCGGAGTGTGGAGGATCGAACTGCATGAGCGGACGCCTTGAACCGGGCCCTCGACATCAACGCCGGACCGCAAACGCACCATTCCAAGACAAAGTTAACGTGCCGCTAGACCACCGAACGCCCGCCAAGCACCGGAAAATGGGATTTTCCGACACGGAATTTGTATCAAATTCCGGCCCCTCGGCACACGAGGCGCTTAATTCGCCTGGTTGCGCTCCGCCTCGATCTCGCGCCACTTCGCCACGTTGGCGTTGTGC
Organism: Pseudomonadota bacterium; assembly: GCA_039190895.1. Classification (GTDB taxonomy): domain Bacteria; phylum Pseudomonadota; class Alphaproteobacteria; order Rhodobacterales; family Rhodobacteraceae; genus Ovoidimarina. Next base: position 6,506 of record JBCCXY010000117.1, read on the forward strand.
TCCGCCAGCGTCTCGGCGAAGGCGTGGCCGCCGGTCCCGTCCGCTACGAAGAAAATATATGGCGTTTCATCCGGGTTCAGCGCCGCTTCAATGCTGGCCAGCCCCGGGTTGGCAATCGGTGTCGCTGGCAGCCCGTCAATAATATACGTGTTCCACGGCGTCTCCCGATCCAGCTCGCTTTGCCGGATCCCGCGGCCCAACACGCCGCGCCCCTCCGTCACACCATAGATCACCGTTGGGTCCGTCTGCAGCCGCATCCCCTGCTTCAGCCGGTTCACGAACACGCTCGACACCTGCCGCCGCTCATCCGCGAGGCCTGTCTCTTTCTCGATGATCGACGCCAGGATCAACGCCTCTTCCGGCGTCTCCACCGGCACATCATCCGCCCTCGTGGCCCACGCCACCTGCAACCGCTCCGTCTGCGCCTCGGCCATCCGCTCGACCAGATCACTCACCGCTGAACCAGCCACGACCTCATAACTGTCCGGCGCCAGCGACCCCTCCGCCGGGATCTCTTCCAAGTCGCTCTCAACGAAGTCCGCCGACTTCAGCGCCTCAATCACCTGCCAGCTCGTCACGCCTTCTGCCAACGCGACGCGGTATCTCGTGTCGCCCGCGTCCCGCACATCTTCATATATGGCAAGCGCCTCTGCCTCAGGGGCCTCCCCTTCGTCCGGCGTCGGATCGAACTCCGCGATCGTCTGAAACTGGCTCGTCGCTGGGTCCAACTCACGCACCTGGATCTCTTCCGAATTCACACCCACGCGGTACACAACCTCCGTCCCGCAGGTCGACCGACCGCCCCGCGTGACAATATCCACGATTTCTTCCATCGAGGATCCCTCGGGCACCAAAAAGCTCCCAGCCTTCAACTGGCTGGTCTTCCCGGCATAATCCGCGCCGACCCGAAAAATCGACCCGTTGGAAATCGCATCCTGCTCTTCAAGATCCAGCGAGACGGCTCGCATATTCGACCCGCTTTCCACCCGTAAGCAGATCGGACTCTCCAGCGGCCCCTCGGCGCTGTACTGGTTGGTGCCCCACGCGACAAAGCCTGCTGCCGCAATCATTAGGACGATCAGAACTGTCAGGAAATTGGAAACAATGTGTTTCCAGATCATGCCGCCACCTTTCCAAGGACAAGGGATGCATTCGTTCCGCCAAACCCGAACGAGTTCGACAGCGCCACGTTAATCTCCCGCTCCCGCTTGGCATTCGGCGCCAGATCCAGCTTCGGCGTCACGTCCGGATTGTCGAGGTTGATCGTCGGCGGGGCAACCTGATCGCGGATCGCAAGGATCGAAAAGATCGCCTCCACCGCGCCCGCCGCGCCAAGCAAGTGGCCAACCGATGATTTCGTCGACGTCATCGTCGCCTTCGAGGCGGCGTCACCCATCATCCGCTCCACAGCGCCCAACTCGATGGTGTCCGCCATCGTCGAAGTCCCATGCGCGTTGATGTAGTCAATCGCCGACGGCTCCAGCCCCGCCGACTTCAGCGCCGCCCGCATCGAGCGTTCGCCCCCCTCGCCATCCTCCGACGGCGCGGTGATGTGATACGCGTCGCCCGACATGCCATAGCCCAGCACCTCGGCATAGATCTTGGCGCCCCGTGCCTGAGCATGCTCCAGCTCTTCCAGAACAACCACGCCCGAGCCCTCGCCCATTACAAACCCGTCCCGGTCCGAGTCATAGGGGCGGCTCGCCCGCTCCGGCTCGTTCCCGCGCTTGGTCGACAGCGCCTTGCAGGCGTTAAACCCGGCAATCCCGATCTCGCAAATCGGCGCTTCAGCTCCACCCGCGATCATCACATCCGCATCACCGTACGAAATCATCCGCGCCGCATCGCCAATCGCATGCGCCCCCGTCGAACAGGCCGTCACCACCGAATGGTTCGGCCCCTTGAACCCATACCGGATCGACACCTGACCCGAGGCAAGGTTGATCAACGCCGACGGGATAAAGAACGGCGACACCCTCCGCGGGCCTCGCTCCTTCATCAGCAACGCCGTCTCGGCAATGCTCGCCAGGCCCCCGATGCCCGAGCCGATCATAACCCCGGTCCGCAGCCGCCCTTCGTCATCCTCGGGTGTCCAGTCCGCATCGCGAACCGCCATATCCGCCGCCGCCATCGCGTACAGGATGAAATCGTCAACCTTCCGGGCTTCCTTTGGCGCCAGCCAGTCATCCGGGTTGAACGTCCCGCCCGAGCCATCGCCCCGCGGAATTTCGCAGGCATAAGTCGTCGCCAGATGGCCCGCATCAAAGGTCGTAATGGTCCCCGCACCGGACTCACCGGCAAGCAACTTCGCCCACGTCTCTTCGACACCGCACGCCAGCGGAGACACCATCCCGAGGCCCGTCACAACCACCCGACGCATGCCACGCCCCCTTATTCTCGTCTGCTCGTGCCGCTCAATACACGCGGGCACCGCCAACCGCAATTGGCCGGTGGCCACACCTCCCACCGATCCCAAGTCAAAACCACGAACGTCGACCGGGCGTTAGCCCGGCGCCCCAACACAACTCGCGATGCGGCTCGAAAGGACCGCAAAGCAACCGCACCAAATAGAAAAAGGCAGCGCCCGCCAAGGCACCGCCCAATCCAATCATCCAATGGAAGGCGCTTAAGCGGCTTCCTTGATGTATTTCACAGCATCGCCGAACGTCTGGATCGTCTCGGCTGCGTCGTCGGGGATTTCGATCCCGAATTCCTCTTCGAACGCCATCACAAGCTCAACCGTATCAAGGCTGTCAGCGCCAAGGTCGTCGATGAACGAGGCATTCTCCGCCACCTTGTCTTCTTCCACACCAAGGTGCTCCACCACGATCTTTTTGACGCGATCTTCAACGTCGCTCATGTTCGATCCTCACGTTTCTCGGGGCGCATCGCCCTATGTCCCGGCCCGCTAAAGGCCCTAGTTATTGCGGCACAATCGCGACTGGGAACAGGCCCAGACGCCCCTGGCCGGGCGAAAATGTGGGGCGCCTATAGCACAGACCTCGCCTAACGCAAACGAAATCGCCCCCCTCCGAAACCGCCTGTTACAGCATCGCCATGCCGCCGTTTACATGCAGCGTCGTGCCGGTGATATAGGCCGCCTCGGTGCTCGCCAGATAAAGCGCCGCCGACGCGATTTCAACCGGCGCACCGATACGACCAGCCGGGATTTGCCCCAGGATCTGCGCTTTCTGGTCGTCCGTCAGCTTCTCCGTCATCGCCGTCTCGATAAACCCGGGCGCGATGCAGTTTACTGTGATCCCCCGGCTTGCAACCTCATAGGCCAGCGACTTCGAAAACCCGAGCGTGCCGGCCTTCGATGCCGCGTAATTCGTCTGCCCCGGGTTCCCCGTCGTCCCCACGACTGAGGTCACATTGATGATCCGCCCCCAGCGCGCCTTCATCATGCCGCGCATCACGCCACGGCACAGCCGCATCGTCGCGGTCAGATTCACGTCGAGGACCGACTGCCACTCGTCATCCGACATCCGCATAAAGATGTTGTCCCGCGTGATCCCGGCATTGTTGACAAGGATATCCAGCGATCCCATCGCCTCCACTGCCTGCTTCGGCAATGCCTCGACAGCCTCGGCGTCCGACAGGTTGCACGGCAGCACATGCGCCCGCTCCCCGAGTTCTCCCGCCAGGGCCTTCAGCGGATCTTCCCGCGTCCCCGACACACCGACCGTCGCGCCCGCGCCATGCAGACAGCGCGCAATCTCGGCGCCAATGCCGCCAGACGCGCCCGTCACAAGGGCCGCCTTCCCCGTCAAATCAAACATCAATGTTCCTCCGTAGGGCGGGTAATCTGCCCAAAGTCTGTTACGCCGCGACCGCCGACTTTACCTCATCCGCGACGCCCACCTGCCGCGTGGTCGCATCCTTGGCGATCCGCCGGATCATCCCCGACAGCGCCTTCCCGGCCCCGATTTCCCAGAACTCCGTGACGCCATGCTCCACCATCCATTCCACCGAGGCCCGCCATCGTACACGGCCCGAGACCTGATCCACCAACAGCGACCGTATGAGCGAGGGGTTCGTTGCCCCCGTCGCCAACACATTTGCCACAACGGGGACCTTCGGCTCTGCGATGTCCACCTCGCTCAGCGCCTGTGCCATCTCTGCCGCCGCCGGTGTCATCAGCGCACAGTGAAACGGCGCGGACACAGGCAGCAGCAACGCCCGCTTCGCCCCCGCCTCCTTGGCCAACTCGACCGCCCGCTCGACCGCCGCCGTGTTCCCCGACACGACGTTTTGCATCGGGTCATTCTCATTAGCGACCTGACACACCTCTCGCTGGGCTGCGGCCTCGGCAACCTTCGCTACCGCCTCACAATCCAGCCCCAGGATCGCCGCCATCGCTCCCTCGCCGACGGGCACCGCACTTTGCATCGCCCGCCCCCTCACGCGCAACAGCCTCGCCGTATCCGCCAACCCAAGCGCCCCCGCCGCACACAGCGCCGAATACTCCCCAAGCGAATGTCCCGCCACATAGGCAGCCGAGGTCACTTCGACCCCCTCCGCCGCCAACGCCCGCATCGCAGCGATCGACGTGGCCATCAGCGCGGGTTGCGCATTTTCCGTCAGAGTGAGCGTGTCAATGTCGCCGTCCCAGATAACCGCCGACAGCGCCTCGCCCAGCGCCTCATCCACCTCATCAAAGACAGCCTTTGCCTCGGGATAGGCATCTGCCAGGTCCTTCCCCATCCCTATCACCTGGGCTCCCTGCCCCGGAAACACAAACGCCCGCATACGACCCTCCCATTCTTGTTACCTCGCCTCTACCCCCTCCCCCTCGTGGCAGCAAGCAGACCCAATCCTTCTTCTTTTTGCAAATATCCCGGGGGGTCTGGGGGGCTGGCCACCCAGCGCTCACCGCCTGTGCGCAGATCGCGAAAGCCATACCCTTCACCGAACCCGGGGAACGCACTAGGTTGCCACCCAGCTATACAGGGAACCCCCATGGCCCTCGCCAACACCTCCGACTCCTACGGCTCCGTCACCCGTGTCTTTCACTGGCTGACCGCGCTCTTGATCCTCACCGCGATGCCGCTCGGCCTGATCGCCTACAACATGCCCGAAGGCTCGGATGCCGAGATCACGCGCAAGGCGCTTGCCTTTTCGATCCACAAAACCGTCGGCGTCGCCGCGTTCTTCGTCGCCCTCGCCCGCATCCTCTGGGCCCTGACGCAAACCAAGCCCAACCCGGTCCACGCCGACCGCAAAGGCGAAACCGTGCTGGCCGAAACCGTCCACTGGGTGCTCTACGTATCGCTTGTGATCGTCCCGCTGTCCGGCTGGCTCCACCACGCGGCCCTGTCCGGCTTCGCACCGATCCTCTGGCCCTTCGGCCAAACCCTGCCCTTCGTGCCGCAAGACCCCGCCGTGGCCGATTTCTTCGGTGCCTGGCACTGGCTCTTCACCAAGGTGCTCGGCGCGGCGATCTTCCTCCACATCGCAGGCGCGCTGAAACACGCGTTCATCGACAAAGACGGCGTCCTCGCCCGGATGAGCGTCGGCCGCCCCGCCGGCCCAATCGAGGGCCACCACGCCCGCTCCCCCCTCCTCTACGCCTCGGTCCTCTGGGCCGCGACCATCGCCGCAGGCAGCGCGCTGGCCCTCGTTGGCGAGGAAGAGCGCGACGTCGCCGCCCTCGCCGAGGTCGCCAGCGACTGGACCGTCGAAGACGGCACCCTCGCCATCGAAGTTCTCCAACTCGGCAACCCCGCTTCCGGCGGCTTCGAAGACTGGACCGCCGCCATCACTTTCGACGAAAACGCCCAGGGCGAGCAAAAAGGCACCGCCGAAGTCACTGTCGCCATCGGCTCCCTCGCGTTGTCGGGCGTGGTCGACCAAGCCCTAAGCCCCGACTTCTTCAA
>JBCCXY010000118.1:0-12276 GCA_039190895.1 Pseudomonadota bacterium
ATGGCCTGGCCGAGAAGGAAGACCAGATCGGCGTCGTGACGGGCCTTGCCTGGACGTCCGTGGGTGGTGACCTGCTGTCTATTGAGGCTCTGAAACTGCCCGGTAAAGGGCGGATGAAGACCACCGGCAAGCTGGGCGACGTGATGAAAGAATCGATTGACGCCGCCGCGTCCTTCGTCCGCTCCATCGCGCCCGAGATCGGGGTGAAGCCGCCGAAGTTCGACACGCTCGACATCCACGTCCACGTCCCCGAAGGCGCAACGCCCAAGGACGGGCCGTCTGCGGGTGTCGGTATGGTGACGTCCATCGTCTCGGTCCTGACCGGCATCCCAGTCAAAAAGGATATCGCGATGACAGGCGAGGTCACCCTGCGCGGCAACGTGCTGGCGATTGGCGGCCTTAAGGAAAAGCTGCTCGCGGCCCTGCGTGGTGGAGTAAAGACGGTGCTGATCCCCGAGGAGAACGCCAAGGACCTCCCGGAAATCCCGGACAACGTGAAGGACGGGCTGAATATCATCCCGGTCGCCCACGTGAGCGAAGTCCTGAAGCACGCCCTCATCGAGACGCCTGAAGCCATCGAGTGGGACGAGGCCGCCGAAGAAGCCGCCGCCGCTGCCCGCGCTGCCGCAGCCGCGGCCGAAGGCCAGGGCGCCACCGCGCACTAAAATCTGATCGACGCGGCGCCTCATTGGCGCCGCGCCCCTTGATTTGCCCAACACCCAACGGTAACAGACGCCTCTGGCGGGCGATTAGCTCAGTGGTAGAGCGCTTCGTTCACATCGAAGATGTCGGGAGTTCAAATCTCTCATCGCCCACCATAACACCCTGTTTTTACTGGCCGTTTTGGACGGCGCTGCGTGGGTTGTGTACCACCAACGCGTTCCGGAGGAAAGCCTCGGCTTACCACCCCCCCATGGACCAGCTTTCCCATAGCCCTCCGTTCACAAGTCGTCCGCGCTCAATCTCTTTCTGAAGTGCGCAGGAAAGGACATCTTTCCGCCAGAAGTGTAATCGGCCGGAACCCACGCCAGTCAGGTTTGTTTGAAGATAATAGCTTGCAAGGTCTCTGATGGCTGCGTCCCTTTTGGCAAGGCGTTTAGGGTGAAGGCGATAAGGGCACCTATCGGAGTGTATTCGTTGGATTGGCCCTGCGACCCAAACGCACCTACTGTAAGTGCGGACATTGGGCCCCACTTGCCGTCGAACGCTTTTTCTAAGTTCTCGGATTCAGTTGCCCACTCAGCTTTATAGCACGGCCCAACGAATGTGTGCCACGTCGCCACGTCCGAAATGCAGATAGTATCGAGGAGTTCTCGGGGGTGCTCTACTGCCGCGACAGCCCGGTTGTAGGCCGCGTTAACGTTTTCAAGCGGCTGAGAGTTGTCGCCCTGCCAAGAGTGTGAGTGCGCCAACAAGCCGTAGAGAAGGGGTGAAACCATTTCGTCAAACGGTGTCCCCACACCGGGCGCATATAGCCTCTTGAACTGCCGGGCACGCGCTACACTTTTTTCGACGTGTGTGGCCTTTAGGGTCGTCTTGCACTCGAAGGCCGCCGCTACCCCGCCCGCGAGCCAAACCCTCTTCTCAAGCAGCTTCTTTGGGTAGGATGGCTTAAGCACGACAACATCTACTTGAGGGGAGAGTTCGCCCTTTGGACCTATCAATCGCCCCTTGGTTGCCACGTGATAGTTTGATGGCAACCAGTCGCGTAGCAGGTTCGCCCAGTTCTCTTCGCCCTCGTCCCCTGCTGTTCCTGGATCGTCGGACGCGCGAGCATGTATGCGTTGATACTCTTCAGACATCTCATGCGTGATTTGCGACATGAATTTGTGCAGATCATGCACCTCAGACACCCGTTGCTCCTCGCATTTAAACATGCGGCTTGGCGGCCCCACCAAGCACCCGATAAACGGATGTCCGCGCTATACCAAGCTTCCTTGCTATGGCAGTCGCTCCTAGTCCCTCATCGCGTAACTTCCTAACCTTGCTTTCATCGATTGTTGCCTTCCGGCCCGTGTACACACCCGCTTCCTTAGCTTTAGCTATGCCATCCATCTGGCGCTCGCGCCGCAAGTTAGTCTCGAACTCCGCGAAGACCCCGAGCATCTGGAAGAAAGCCTTTCCCGCCGCCGATCCGGTATCCACCTGCTGTGCGGTGGCCCGCAGGATCGCGCCGCGCTCTTTGATCTCCCGCGCTAGAGAACAAAGGTCCTCCATTGACCTCGCCAGCCGGTCGAGCCGCGTGACTACGAGCACGTCGCCTTCGCGTAGGAACTGCATCAGCGTATTCAATTCCTCCCGCCCTTTCCTGCTGGTGCCGCTGGCCTTTTCTTCTCGGATGACAGTGCACCCTGCCGCCTTCAAAGTCTCCCGCTGAAGGGTGAGGTCCTGATCGTTCGATGAGACCCGCGCATATCCGTACACCGCCATGAGAGTGTTCCTTTAGCATCTAGACCCTCTCCGCCTACTGTCCCATTTCCGGATATGCAACCCTATAAGGACACAAAAGGTGTCCCGCCTACCTGTACCGCTGGGGTATGCCCCAACGAGACACAGGCCTCCTCCTGCGCTGGGCTTGACCGCCGACTCCCCGCCCGCTACCCATCAGAGCAAGGGCCTGCTATTCCACTCGGCATCGCAGCGAACCCCTTGCGCATTGGTAGACGCAAGGAGGCTTAGCCATGCCCATCCTAGACTTCATGTTGCCGGGGATCGGTACACTTCTCATCATCCGCAACCGAGACACCCGCTGGTACCTTCCCCAGGTCACCGGAACCTTTGCTGGGTGGAAGGCAGGCGACAACGAACTTGCGATAGAGTGCGGCAGGATCGCTGTCTACCTTCAGGCTCACCTCGGCCAGAGCAGGCCGCGCGGCTGGCCGTAGGCTACCCCCAAGGAGGGCGTGAGCAAGCCTAAGGGGACCGCCCGGCACGGGGTTAGCCCGACGCTTGCCCCCTCCACCCCTCCCAAATCGGGACCTAGGGGTGCCCCGTAGAAGGCATGGGGGGAAACCGCCGCTGCAGCAACCCTCGTTCACCGCCTCAGAAATGTGGGGTGAAATGGCTTGGGTCCCATCCGAGAACCTGGGCGGGGTTAAAGGGGAGACACAGGCGTCGCGCATGGCGAGGCGGGGCCCTGTTAGAAGGAGGGACACTCGTCGCTCGCGGTGTTGTACTGCTGCCAGTCGCTCTCGTCGTCACCGTCTTCGACCGCACCAGTAAGCGGGTTCACCTCTTTGAAGTCCAGCCACTCATTGCCAATCTTGAAAGGGCCGTGTCCCATGAGTTCCTGGATTGTTTCCATGGTTGCTTCGGGGTCGCGTTCCCGGTGGCATGCGTGGTAGATTGCGGGCGCAATCGCCTTTTTCAGCTTCGCCTTCCGTGCCTCGCGCATCTCCTCCCGCTTTTCGTCGGACCAAGCACCGCCATGGGCGTCCTGCTTCTTCTTCCAGCGCAGGGCTTCACGCCAAGTCAGACGCGGCTTCCCCATGGTTGGACACAAAATCTCCTCCCCGGCAGCAAGCATGGCTCGTTTCATGCTGCGTTGGCGGCTGACGGTCGCCGTGCCGTTGCCGCACTCGCTCGCGATCTCGTTCAAGGACAGGCCGCCTTGGTGGTTTCCGTCTTCGTACTTGCAGACCCGCCGCCACGACCACTCGTTCTTGTCGTCGTCGTCCATGTTGAGGTGCAGTTTGCTGTTTTGCCGCCCTGCGATCCTCTCCCCCTCCAGCACGGTGCAACGATACGCGCGGACTGGAACCTTCGGTTGCCTGCCGTATTCAATGTAGGCGGCACGGCGGTGGTGTCCGTCCAGGACGGTGAAAGTCCCGTCGCCATTGTCCATTACGTCCATGGGATCAAGGGTCCCGCCTGCTTCCAGTACACGTAGCAGTCCTGCGGCGTGCGTTGGGTCGATCCCGCCTGAGCGGGGCTGAAATGTGTCTGGGTCAGCTTTGATCTTATTCAACGCGACTGAGCGGACTCGTGGTTCGGGTATGGGTCTGGTTTTACTTGCCATTCCGGGCGTTCCTTGTGTTTGGGTAAAGGGCTGCGGCCCCTATCATGATAGGCCCCCTAGAGTGATAACCCCCAGGGACCCCTGCGGAGCGCTCTCTGGGCACCCCCTTGGGACCGCAAGGGGACCGACCCCTCCGCCCGCATCCTCATGCTGAGGCAGGGGAGCCCTCAGGTGGTCGTGTAGGGGCAGCGCAGGGCCGCCCAGGTGAGCGCCCGGCAGGGAGCCTCCGGGGAACCAACCCGTCCCGGATTCCCCTCCCCCGCACACTCACAGCAGGAACCGCGAGGGAGAGCCACTAGGGAAGCCTCAGGGAGCCGTGCTGGCCCCCTTGCAATGGTGGCGGTTAATGCGCCTCTGGCTGGCCTGTGGCGGCCCCTCAGCGACTCTCAAGGCTCGTCCTTGTTGAGGTAACTCGGGAGCAGCTCCAGTTGGTCCTTAAGGCCGGGTACACGTGCTTCCGACCTCCCGTATTCTTCTGCTGACTTCCCTGTCCGCCGCCCGGTCAGGTACTCTTTCGCCGCGTCCTGCATCTTGCTTGCCAAGTCCTAGAAGAGGTGCCGCCACCCGTGGTTCGGCTGTAGTTCCTCCCGCGTGATACCCACACCTTTCCTGATCCATTCGCAAACGTTCCCCTGCGAGCGTCTAGGGAACATCCGCCCGCCGCCCGCCCTCCTCTGCTCAGCAACGAATTCCAGTAGCCCCTCTGCGATCAGGTCGCTGTGGAGCGGGACCCGGCGCTGGGTGCCCACCGACTTAAGTGTCCTTCCACCCCCCGTGCGTAGGATGTAGAAATCCACCCCCTCAGTCGTGCGGAAGTCATCGGTCTCAAGCTGCGCAACCTCGCTGATCCGCGCCCCCGAGTAAGCGCACAACCACGGCAACCACCGCCGCTCTGGTTTAGTCTCCCCCCGCGCCGCCCGAAGGACCCGCCGCGCCTCGTCCAGCTTGAACGTTCGCTCACCTTCTGGCACATCGTCGTTCTTTTGGGGTGGCTTCACCGCCTGAAGGGATTGAACCAGCGGAACGAATTCGTTGCCCAGGCTGTGGTCCCTCGCCCATCCTACGATCACTTTGAGGTTGGCGAGTCGCTGCGCAATCGTGTTGTTGCTCAGGTGGCCCTCGTCCACCATGTCCCGCACCCACGTGTCTGCCTCCATCGCTGTGATGGTCCCGACCGACCCGCTCTCGCGGAACTCCGAGAACTCCCGCGCCACCCGCGTGTACTTCCGCAGTGTGCTGTCCGGCATCGGCTTCTTTGTCCTCCCGCTGGCCCGGTCGCCCCACTCCTTCTCCACAACCTCAAGCAGCGTCGGTCCTGTAGCTTTCGGCCTGCCTTCTTCAAATGTCGGATAGCGATCTGCCGACCCATCTTCTGCGTAGTCACCCTCCGCCTTCCGAAGGTTCACACCCGCAGCGTGGTCCATCGCTGCCGCAACCGCATCAAGTAGCCTCCCGCGTGATTCAGCGTCGATCAGAAGGCCGCGCCGTCTAAGGGCAACGTCCGCGAAACCGCCAAACCTCTCCTCAAGCCGCTTGAGAAGCGCCCTCCGCTTGGCTAGGGCAGTCTCTGAGGGGCTTCCAACCGTCAGGCTCTCGTACGGGCTCGGCGCCTTGACCGCCGCATTGACAGTAAGCACGTGCTGCCACATCTCGGGGCTGCCGGGGTCCTCGTCCAACACTTCGACCCAGTCCGCGAAAACCTCCCCGGCGAGGGCATAGCACTTCTTATTCGACAGGCGCTGCGGGCCGTCCCTAACAGCGTCCCAGTATCGTTTCACCTGATTGTCCACGTGTCGGTTCCGGCGGGCAGCCTCGTCTGGGTCGCGGGTCCCAAGAGAGCAGCCCACTTCCTTCTGGACCCGAACTGCCTTCGTCACGCCGCCCACTTCCAGGCTAATCTTCGCGCCCCTCACCCTCTCCAGGATGTCCGCAGGGACCCTCACGCGATATCGCCAGACGTCGCTACCCGCCTTCTTCATTGGTTTCGGCAACCTGTAAGACCCCACCATTGTGTGCTACCCTCGTGTACCAGTCCGGGCAGCGTGTTCTCGTTTGTTGCCAGTTAGTTAAACAAATCAGAGCGTTAAAAGGAAGCGGAAGTGAGAGTTCAAATCTCTCATCGCCCACCAGCCTTCGCGCTTTGCGCTACGGCTCGGCAAGCCAGCCTGTAGGAACGACGCGCGACGCCTCAACCGGATCGAGGTTGCAGCGCGAAGGCTGTCGCGGCGTAGCTGCTTGCAGCGAAGACGGATCGAGGCTTAGTCGCTCACTGCGGCTCGGCAGGCCGGGCAGACGCGCAACACACAACACGCGAAACGGCACCGCGCCAAGTCGCGGCGTAGCCGCTTTAGCGGCAAAGACGGACCGGCATCACCATGCGCTACGTCTACATTCTCCAAAGCGAAGCCGATCCAGACCGGTACTACACCGGTGTCACCGACGACCTCCGCAACCGCGTGGTCAAGCACAACTCCGGCTCTGTGACTCACACCGCGAAATACCGCCCATGGTCGTTGAAGACATACATCGCCTTCAACGATCCGGATCAGGCAAACGCCTCCGAAAGTTACCTCAAGACCGCCTCAGGACGCGCATTCGCAAAGAAACGGCTTTGACGGTTGCGCGAAGCAATTCGACCCACTAGGTAGCGCGGCGGAGGGCGATTAGCTCAGTTGGTAGAGCGCTTCGTTTACACCGAAGATGTCGGGAGTTCGAGTCTCTCATCGCCCACCAGCCTTCGCGCTTTGCGCTACGGCTCAGAAAGCCAGCCCCTCTAATTGAAGCGTTACACCCCAATCAGCGAAACGGTCCAGCGCGAAGGCTGTCGCGGCGTAGCTGCTTGCAGCGAAGACGGACCGAGGCCCAATCGTCGCCCAACTAGAAACACGCACTCTGTGCAACGGCTCAACAAGCCAACCTCTTCAGCAAATGCATCACGCCCAAAAAAAGCGAAACGTACAAGCGCAAGGGCTGTCGCGGCTGCAGCAAAGACACACAAATTGGGATCGACCCTCCGGGGGGCTTACTTTCCCGCCAGAAGAAGCCCCGGACGCATTGCGGCTCGGGCGGACTGGGGTACATTGCGCGTCGGCAAGAACGCAAGCGGTGGGGACGATGGAGCTTTTTGACGGCACAGCGACAGAGCTGTTCTTTCGGGGCGGCCCGGTGCTGTGGGCGATCTTCTCTCTATCCGTTGTCACCGTCGCCATCATCCTATGGAAGCTCTGGCGATACTTCTGGATGGGCGTCTGGGGTGGCACCGACACCGGTCCTGCTGTTGCGGCATGGATCGCAGGCGATCTTGAGGGCGCCGAGGCATTGTTGCGTGGCGCACGCGGCCTAAGGGCGCGGGTGGCGCGGGTCGCCATGGCCCTGCGCCGGGACGGGCAACTTGGCGAATACGCCGCCCGCGAAGAGGTAACGCGGCTCGCACTGGCAGAGCTGCGTGAGGCGCGTTCGGGCCTGCGGGCGTTGGATCTGATCCAGCAGGTGGCCCCGCTTCTCGGCCTTCTTGGCACCGTTATCGGCATGATCGCCGCGTTTCAAAGCCTGCAGGCCGCGGGCGCGCAGGCCGACCCGGGCGACCTCGCCGGTGGCATCTGGGTCGCGCTTCTGACCACCGCTGCGGGAATGGCCGTCGCCATCCCCGCCTCGCTCGCCGGGGCCTGGTTTGAAGCGGTCGTCGAGCGCGCCCAGGCCGAGATGGAAGACGTCGCCACCGTTGTCTTCACCCGGGGCCCACAAAGGTAGGGCCGATGTTCTGCTTCGCCTCCCCACGGTCGCGACGACGGGTCAGCCTGACTCCGATGATCGACGTGGTGTTCCTGCTTCTGATCTTCTTCATGCTCGTTAGCCGCTTCGGGGTGGAGCATCTGGTGCCCGTCTCGCTCGCCTCCAGCGAGGCCGCGACGTATGAGGGCCCGCCGCGCCTGATCGACGTCACCCCATCCGAGACCCTGCTGAACGGCGTCGTATTGGAGCCGCGCCCGCTGCTGCTGGAGCTTGTGCGCCTGACCGAAACCGGCGCCGACACCGTCGTCATTCGGCCCTCTGACGGGGCCTCGGTGCAGCGCCTTGTGGATGTCGTAACGCTGTTGGAACGCGCCGGCTTCACCAGCGTCGCCATCGTCGAGGCGCGCGAATGAAGTTCCCGCTCGAATCCCGCGATACACGCCCGCGCGAGGCAATTGTGCCGATGATCAACGTAGCCTTTCTGTTGCTGATCTTCTTCCTCATGACCGCCGTGATCGCGACCCCACCGCCCGTCGACCTCCGCCTGCCTTCGGCTGTCGGGCCGGGGGCCAAGACCGGGCGGGCGGCGTTGTTCGTCGGGGCCGACGGTGGCCTTGCATTTCAAGAGGCCACAGGTCGCGCGGCGCTGATTGCCGCAGCCCGGTCTGGCGTGGCACTTGATCTGCGCGTTGACGCAACGCTTCCAGCCACTGAGTTGGCACGCGTGCTCGCAGCCCTGCGAGAGGTTGGCGTGACCGAAACGCGTCTCGTCACCGTGGCGCAATGAGCCTTCCCGAAGGACTTGTATTCGGCGGGCTCGCGATTGCAGCGCATGTCGCGCTGATTTCGAGCATCGACCTGTCCTGGATGCAGCTCGACCCCCTGCCCGATCAGCAACACGACCGCCAAGAAGTCACCATCGCCGCCCTGCCCGCCGTCGATGATCTGCTGTCCCAGTGGGAGGCGACGCCGCAAGCTAAGGCCGAGGCCGAGGTCCTTGCGCCGCCCGACGCTGTGGAAGAACCCGCTTTCACTGCGGGTGCCGACAGCCTCCCAACCCGGACAGCCCCGATAGGCCAGATCGCAGAGGCCCAGCTGCACACCAGCAGCCCGCCGACCCTGCCCTCTGCGCCAGGGCGGGTAACCACGCAGGTGTCCGGGATCGCCCCCGCAGCACCGGACCTGCCAGACCTGGAACCCGCCGCCTCGCCCGTGACCGAGGCCTTTGCCACGCCCGCCTTGCCCTCTGGGCCCGCGCGGCCCCGACTCGCGCCGCTGGCAGTACCGGGCGCAGCACCTGAAGAACCGGTAGCACCCGACGCCCCGCTCCCCCGCCGGGCCCGCGCAACGCCACCCCGGCGTCCGTCTCCCGCGACGGTCAATCAGACTGACACCGTGACAGCAGCACCGCAAACAGCACCTGCCCCCGCGGCAGAGCCAACGGCCGCTCCATTGCCGCCGGCTGAAACGCAGGTGGACCCCGCGCTGCTGGACCGGTGGGCATCGCGCATTCAATCCCGCGTCCAGTCCCGCCTGCGCACACCCAATGGCACCTGGCCCGACGCAACGGCGGTCCTGCGGCTGCGCGTGACGCCCGAGGGACAGGTGCTGCAAGCGTTCCTCGTCCAGCTGACGGGCGATCCGCGCCTCGATTCTGCGGCGATTGACGCTGTGCGCCGGGCCGGCCGCCTCCCCCGTGCCCCGCGCGGTATCGGCAGTGGCATCAGTGTGTTCGACGTGCCCGTCACATTTGGACGCTGAAAACCCGCCGCCCACGTCGCCAACAGAGCTCCCACGTAAACCCTGTTTTTACGCTTTGGGCAGAAGTTGGACAAACGCACAGGTGATTGTGGGGTGCGCCACCGGCACGGGACGTTGCCATGAAGATCAGCATCAAGCTACCGCTGCTGATTGCCTCCATCGGGGCGGCCTCGCTGTTGCTTGCGGCGTGGATTGCCCGCTCCAATACTGAAGCCCTGATGCAGCAAAGCGCTGCAGCGGGCCTGCAGAACGTCGCGGACGGACGCAGCCAGGATCTGGCAAATGGCCTCGACGCACTGACCCGTCGCTTCGCGTCAGTGATCGAAGAGGGATCTGCAGGGTCAGGCGACACTCAGGCTGCCACCGAAACGATGCGCCAGGCGCTTACCGAGAACCGCCTGTTCGAGGATTTCCGCGTGATCCCCGACGACGTTCCAGGCATGGACCTTCGCGTGACGGCGGGTGAGGTGGACGGCACCCGCTCCCCCTTCACGTTCGTTGGTCACGCTCCGGCAATTGATGCAACCATTGCGGCAAGCGCAGACCCGTTGCTGATAGAGGGCGTTCTTGCCGACCGGGCCGACCTCATGAACTCGGGCACCGTGCGCATCTTTGCAGGGGCCGGACCGCATCCGCTCATGCCGGAAGGATTTGTCTCGGCCCACACTGTCGTCACGCATCTTGGCCAACGCTTCACCATCGTTGCGTCCAGATCCGACGCCGATGTTCTGGCCCCACTCGCCCGGTTTGATGCCAGCTTTCTACAACAAGGCGGCATCGCCCTGATCTTCGTCGTCGCCATTGGCCTTTTGCTCGCACGGACGATTACCGTGCCGCTGTCCCGCCTGTCGCGGTCAATGAACTGCGTGGCGCAGCGAAACTACCGCGCCGAAATCCACGACCGCCGTCGCGCCGATGAACTTGGCGGTCTGGCGCGCCAACTGGATGAACTCCGCGCCTCACTGCTGCATGCAGCGAACTCCGAGAGGGAGCTTGCCTTCAAGGGCGCCTGCTTCGACCGCGAGCATGCGGCGCTGATGCTGATGGCGTCGGATCTGACCGTTCTCTATGTCAACGATGCCATGCACCGGTTCATGCGCGACCACGAAGTCGCGCTAGAGCGGCACTCCCCCAAGTTCGGCCCGGATGTCATGGTAGGCCGTCCGCTTGACCTGATCTTTCCCGGCGCCTTCCGCATGCAAGAAGCGTTGCGCGACCAACCGACTTACACTGAAGAGCTTCACCTCGGCGCGGCCCGATTCCGGGTGGAATGCATGGCCGTCGCCAGCGAGGAAGAGGTCACCTTCGGCTACCTGATCCGCTGGCGCGACGTCACCGACCAACGGCGCCACGAGGGCCTGCAAAGCGCACTGGAAACGCTGGTTCCCTCGGCCGAGTTCTCGACCGACGGGCGCCTGCAATCCGCCAATGCCCCGTTTCGGGACTGGACGGGACAGAATGAGACCGATGTCGGCCGCCGCTGGGACGACATCTTCATCGGGGACAACCCCTTTGAACCGGGCACCCCGATCTCCGCCCGGCCCTTCGCCCTGTCGGCCACCGTGTCGCCGCGGCGGACAAACGCGGTCTCGCTCCACCCGATCTTCGGCGACAGCGGCGTAGTCGAGAACTACGTGATGGTGGCCCTTCCGGATTCCGTGTTGGAACCCGGCTTGGACGGGGATATGCAGCGGGCCCTCGCGACCTAGCTGCGGTCAAGGAACGCCGCGCACCCGATCAGCGCGGCATAGTCGTCTTCGATCACGAACACCGGAAATTGATCCATCAAACCCGAGAACCGCCCTTTCGCGCGGAACTCATCCGCAAAGCCGAATTGATCGAACCACGGGGCCATCGCCCGCCCCATCCCACCGGAGACATACACCCCGCCAAACGGCATCGCGTTCAGCGCAAGATCCCCGGCAACCCTCGCGAGCAACCGCACAAAAACCTCCAGCGTCCTGCGCGACAACGCCTCACCCGCCTCGGCCCCGGCGATGATCTCGGCACTCGGCAAACGGGCATCTTTGCCCGCCTCACTTGCGATCCAGGCATAGATGTTTTCCAGCCCCCGCCCGGACAATGCCTCTTCAATGTCCGGATACCCATGGTTCTGCGAAACAAACGTCAGCAGCCGCAAATCGGCCTCGATCCGCGCCGGCAGCGTCGCGTGCCCCGCTTCGGCGGGCGGCACCACGCGGCCACCCCCGGGCGTGGGATACACAGGTGCCGTGTTAAACCCGGTGCCAACACCGATCACCAGCCGCGCCGACTGCTCGGTCCCGGGCACCCCGCCAATCACTTCCCTCAGGTTCTCCGGCGCGATCCGCCCCAGCGCATGCCCCTGCGCCTGCAAATCGTTCAGAACTGCCGTCCTTTCGACCCTGGCCACACTCGCACCGTCCACTGTCCAGTTCAGATTGGTCAGCGTCCCCGCCCCGTCCCGCACCGGGCCCGCGATGGCTACACACGCCGCCGCACACGCCGGGTCGCCCTCCGCCTCGCGATACGCCGCGACAACCGCTTCGAAATCCGCGAACTCCGCATTCCGAAACCGCCGGATCGTCTCAGGCAACAGCTTCGGCCCCCGGGCCAACCCCACGCGCGTGTTCGTACCACCGATATCGGCGACCAACGCAATTTCGTCCGCAGGCATAGCCCCTCCTAGTCCGGTGCGCGCGTGATAGACCGCTCGCCACCTCACCATCAAGCGCCCCTGCCCTTCATCTTGGGGAAAATACTCCGGGGGGTCTGGGGGGCTGGCC
>JBCCXY010000119.1:0-12043 GCA_039190895.1 Pseudomonadota bacterium
ATCCAGTCCTTTGCTCAGAGCGCTTAATGGTTGTCGTGTCGCCGTCGATCCGCGCGAAGCGCAGGTGGTGATGTATCGCCGGGCCTGGGGAGGGCCCGTCGATGGCGCGGCGGCCTCCGGCCTTGATTTCGCGCCGAGAGCAGCTCGACCGTTAGGCTATGGTTGTCGGGACTTCGGCGGGGAGGGCGACTTCGATGAGTTCCAGGTCGTCGGATGGATCGGCGTAGCGGGTTTGGAGGCCCGGGGGGATGGTGAAGGCGTCTCCTGCCGTCAGGTCCGTGGTTTGGCCGTCGCCCTCCAGTGTCAGCGTGCCGGACTGGACAAAGGTGAACAGGATGTCGCCGCCGTGGGTCGTCCATTGCGGGGCGCCCTGCCCTTTTCGGATGACGTGGACTCCGGCGGTGCTGTTTGTATTGGCCGCGATGGTGGTGTCGCGGCTGGTGAAGCCTGGGAGGCGGTGGGGCGCCCATGTCGCCTCTGACGCTTTGTGGTGGACGAAGCGTTGGCCCTGGAACTCGCGGGCGCGGTCGACGCGGGCGTTGGGGAGGGTCATGTCGTGGTCGATGGTGGTGAGGTGGACGGCGGGGACTCCGATCTCCAGCACCTCGATATTGTCAGAGGCGAAGAGGACGCGGTGGCGTATCTCGGGCGGCTGGATCACGCAGTTTCCAGCATGCAGGCGGAAGGGCGGGCCCTGGTCTTCGTAGACGAGGTCGACCCATCCGGCGAGGCAGTAGATCAGTTGGAAGCCGACGGTGTGGTAATGGACCATGTCCGGCACCGGGCCGCCGTCTGGGATGCGGATGTGGCTCGCGATGATCGACCCGCCGAGGCGGGAGGGGATCAGGTCGCGGTATTGCATGCCGGCGCGGCCGATGACCCAGGGCGCTTCATCGGCGAGGCGTCGGACGGTGAAGGCGTGGTCGGTTTCGGGGATCACCAGCAGCGGCGTGAGCGGGGCGGTTTCGATGCGGGTGCCGTTGGGGGCAGTCGTGGGCCAGTCGCCGGGTGTGTCGGTCAGCAGGCAGACGGTGCCGGGGTCTCCGGTGGCGGTCGCGTCCAGGCGTAGGCGCAAGCCATGGCCCGAGAAGACGGCGGTGGTGGGGTCGTCGGCGGGAAAGATCGTCTCCATCCTGAAACCCAGGGTTTTGGTCCAGAAGGGGATGTCGTCGGACAGGTTTTTCGTCGGCAGAACGACTTCGGCACGGGTTTGGGTCACTGGAGCGATTGATCCTTGGGCGATGGCGGCGCATGGTGCGGCGAAGGCCGTGGGGTTGCAAGGCTCTGACTGGCATAACGGGGATAGTTTAATACTAAACTATCATGGAGGAGACCCTTGCGATGAGCGATAGCCCAACCGACGCAGCCCGCCAGGCGGCCCTTGATTACCACCGCAACCCGAAGCCCGGGAAGCTGGAGATCGCGGCAACCAAGCCGCTCGCGAACGGGCGGGACCTCGCGCGGGCCTACAGCCCCGGGGTGGCAGAGGCGTCGAAGGAGATCCACGCCGATCCGGCGACGGCGCGGGATTATACGGCGCGGGGAAACCTTGTGGCGGTCGTCTCCAATGGGTCGGCGGTGCTGGGGCTGGGGAATATCGGGGCACTGGCGTCGAAGCCGGTGATGGAGGGGAAGGCCGTTCTTTTCAAGAAGTTCGCCAATATCGACTGCTTCGACATCGAGGTGGATGAGAGTGACCCCGAGAAGCTCGCCGATATCGTCTGCGCGCTGGAGCCGACGTTTGGCGCGATCAATCTGGAGGACATCAAGGCGCCCGATTGCTTCATCGTCGAGCAGCGCTGTCGCGAGCGGATGAACATCCCCGTCTTCCACGACGACCAACACGGCACGGCGATAGTCGTCGGCGCGGCGGCAACGAATGCGCTGCATGTGGCGGGGAAGAGGTTCGAGGACATCAAGATCGTCTCCACCGGCGGCGGAGCGGCGGGGATTGCGTGCCTTGATATGCTGCTGAAGCTGGGGGTGCGGCGCGAGAATGTGTGGCTCGTGGACATCGCGGGGCTGGTACACGCGGGGCGCGAGGACGAGATGACGCCGCAGAAGGCGGCCTATGCGCAACCCGGGGGGCCGCGCAGTCTGGACGATGTGATCGACGGGGCGGACATGTTCCTTGGGCTGTCCGGGCCGAACGTCCTGAAGCCCGAGATGGTGGCGAAGATGACGAAGCAGCCGATCGTCTTTGCGCTGGCCAACCCGACGCCTGAGATCATGCCGGATGACGCGCGCGCGGTGGCACCCGATGCGATCATCGCCACGGGGCGGTCGGATTTTCCCAATCAGGTCAACAACGTGCTGTGTTTCCCGTTCATCTTTCGCGGGGCGCTGGATGCAGGCGCCACGACGATCAATGACGAGATGGAGCTGGCCTGCATCGACGGGATTGCCAAGCTCGCCCGCGCCACGACGAGTGCCGAGGCGGCGGCGGCGTATAGCGGGGAAAAGCTGACGTTTGGGGCGGACTACCTGATCCCCAAGCCGTTCGATCCGCGTCTGATGGGGGTGGTCGCGTCTGCCGTGGTCGGCGCGGCGATGGAGACGGGGGTTGCCACGCGCCCGGTCGCCGATCTGAAGGCGTACAAGCAGGGGCTGGACGGGTCGGTTTTCCGCTCTGCTCTGATCATGCGGCCGGTGTTTGAGGCGGCGTCGACCAGCTCTCGCCGGATTGTGTTCGCCGAGGGCGAAGATGAGCGCGTGCTGCGCACCGCCCATGCGATCATGGAAGAGACGGTGGACAAGCCGATCCTGATTGGCCGCCCCGAGGTGGTGGATCAACGGGCGGAACGGTTGGGCCTGCCGATCCAACGAGATCGGGATTATGAGCTGGTGAACCCCGAGAACGACCCGCGTTATCGCGATTACTGGACGACATATCACGAGCTGATGGCGCGGCGTGGAGTGACGCCGGACATCGCGAGGGCAATCATGCGAACGAACACCACGGCAATTGGCGCGGTGATGGTGCATCGGGACGAAGCCGACAGTCTGATCTGTGGGACGTTCGGGCAGTACCTGTGGCATCTGCAGTATGTTGATCAGTTGCTGGGGACGGAAGAGCTGCACCCGACGGCGGCGCTGAGCCTGATGATCCTGCCCGACGGGCCGCTGTTTATCGCCGACACGCAGGTCCATCCGCAGCCAACGCCGGAGCAGATTGCAGAGACGGCCATCGCCTCGGCCCGTCATGTGCGGCGCTTCGGGGTGGAGCCGCAGATCGCACTGTGCTCGCACTCGCAGTTTGGGAACCTAGATACGGATTCGGGGCGGCGGGTGCGGGGGGCGCTGGCGATCCTGGACGGCGAGCCGAGGGATTTCCTGTATGAGGGCGAGATGCACGCGGATGCCGCTTTGGACATGGAGTTGCGGGAGCGGATTTTCCCGAATGGGCGGCTGACCGGGCCGGCGAATGTGCTGATTTTCGCGAACAGCGATGCGGCGTCAGGTGTGCGGAACATTCTGAAAATGAAGGCGGGCGGGCTGGAGGTGGGGCCGATCCTGATGGGGATGGGTAACCGCGCGCATATCGTGACGCCGTCGATCACGGCGCGGGGGCTTTTGAACATTTCGGCGCTGGCGGGGACTCCGGTGGCACACTACGGGTAAGTCTGCGTAGCGGACAATTTCAACAAAGGATCACCGATGAGATACTGGATTGTTGGAGCTCTATCCCCTTTCTTGCTGGTCGCGTGTGAACAGCCACAACGTGGCGTTCCGGGTCAGGTTCAGGTTGTCAGCGAGATCGAACTGAACGGCCCAATGCCCTAAGCATTTCGCGAGTTTGCTCAACGCACCGACCCTGTATGTTACGGAAACGGAGGCGGTGGGGGCAGAATAGGTGATCAGCCTACGTTAGACGTCGCAAAACAGGGGGCGCTTGCTGAATGCACCGCCCTTAACCCCGACCGGGTGTGCAGCTTGTACGCGACGAAGACGCCCTAGCGAGGCGAGCCTGCAAGGGCTCGATGAGCGGCGCCTCTTGCGAGTCGGTCGTCGCCCTGCAAAATGACCGCCGGGGAGGCGACCATGGGATACAAAGACGTTTACGAGGGCTGGAAGGCCGATCCAGAGGCATTCTGGATGGAGGCAGCGCGGACCATTGACTGGGTGACGCCGCCGTCGAAGGCTCTCTTTGACAACAACGCGCCGCTGTATGAGTGGTTTGTCGATGGCACCGTGAACACTTGCTGGAACGCGGTGGACCGGCATGTGGAGGCCGGGCGCGGTGATCAGGTGGCGATCATCTATGACAGCCCGATTACCGGGGTGATCCGCAAGATCACCTATGCCGAGTTGAAGGATCAGGTCGCCGCCCTCGCGGGGGCGTTGGCGGGGCAAGGCGTTGGCCTGGGGGATCGGGTGATCGTCTATATGCCGATGGTGCCCGAGGCGCTGATCGCGATGCTGTCCTGCGCGCGGATCGGGGCGATCCATTCGGTCGTCTTCGGCGGCTTTGCAGCGAATGAGCTGGCGGTGCGGATTGATGATGCGCAGCCGAAGGCGATCCTGGCCGGGTCCTGCGGGATCGAGCCGGGGCGTGTGGTGCCGTACAAGCCGCTGCTGGATGAGGCGATTGCGCTGGCGGATCACTCGCCGGAGTTCTGTGTCGTGTTGCAGCGCGAGCAGGCTGTGGCCGAGTTAAAGCCCGGGCGGGATCACGACTGGGCCACTTTTGTCGACGGCGCGGCCCCGGTGGAGTGTGTGCCGGTCGCAGGCAATCACCCGGCGTATATCCTGTATACCTCGGGCACGACGGGGCAGCCGAAGGGTGTCGTGCGCCCAACGGCGGGGCATCTGGTGGCGCTGAACTGGACGATGCCGAATGTCTATGACGTGGGTCCGGGGGACGTGTATTGGGCCGCGTCGGATGTCGGGTGGGTCGTGGGGCACAGCTATATCTGTTACGCGCCGCTGATCCATGGCTGCACGACGGTGGTGTTTGAGGGCAAGCCGGTCGGCACGCCGGACGCTGGCGTGTTCTGGCGAGTCATCGCGGAGCATGACGTGAAGGTCCTGTTCACCGCGCCGACCGCGTTCCGCGCAATCAAGCGGGTGGACCCCAAGGCAGAATTCATGGCGCAACACGATCTGTCGGGGCTCAAGGCGCTGTACCTCGCGGGGGAGCGGGCAGACCCCGACACGATCCACTGGGCCGAGGACAAGCTGGGCGTGCCGGTGATCGACCATTGGTGGCAGACCGAGACGGGCTATGCCATCGCCTCTAACCCGATGGGGATCGAGGCGTTGCCGGTCAAGGTCGGGTCACCGTCGGTTGCGATGCCCGGGTATGACGTGCAGATCCTGGGGGATGACGGGCATCCGGTGCCTGCCGGCCAACTCGGCGCGATTGCGGTAAAGCTGCCGTTGCCGCCGGGCACGCTGCCCACGCTGTGGAACGCGGAAGCGCGGTATCGGAAGAGCTATCTGGATGCCTTCCCCGGTTACTACGAGACCGGCGATGCGGGGTATGTGGACGAAGACGGGTACCTCTACATCATGGCGCGGACGGATGACGTCATCAACGTGGCCGGGCACCGGTTGTCGACGGGGGCGATGGAAGAGGTGCTGGCCTCTCACCCCGACGTGGCTGAATGCGCGGTGATCGGGGTGGCGGATGAGCTGAAGGGGCAGGTGCCGGTGGGCTTCCTGTGCCTGTCGAGCGGGGTGGATCGGGCGGAGGACGAGGTCGTCCCCGAAGTCGTCCAGCTTGTGCGCGATCAGATCGGGCCGGTGGCGGCGTTCAAGCAGGCCGTAATCGTGGATCGGTTGCCGAAGACGCGGTCGGGCAAGATCCTGCGGGGGACGATGACGAGCATTGCGGACGGGCGGGACTACAAGATGCCCGCGACGATAGATGACCCGGTCATCCTGGATGAGATCACGGGCGCCCTGAAGGGCATCGGTTATCCGGGCCGGTAGGGTGGGCAATCTGCCCACCGCCCACACTGGCTAAGCAGACCCAACGTCGGAACTTTTCGTCGCGCGGAATCAAGGCCGCAGGCCGCCGCGCCATCGACGGGCCCACCTCTGGCCCGGCAATTGGTCGCCATCTGCGCATCGCTTTGAGCGAGTGCGGGACGGCGCGATAAAGCACATTGCGCCAAAGTCGGGATCGCCGGTCCTGGGCCCGTCGATGGCGCAGCTTGGCGCTTGATCTGAAACAATCCGACTGGATCAGACGAATTGTTCCTGAATCAGACGCTCTTCCAGGCCATGCCCCGGGTCAAAGAGGATGCGGTGCTCAACGCTTGGATCGCTTGCGATCTCAACCGACAGCGCGTTGCGGACGGAGCGGCCGTCGGCGTCGGCCATGACCGGGCGCTTCTGCGGTTCCAGCACGTCGAAACGTACCTTAGCGGAGCGGGGCAGGATCGCCCCGCGCCAGCGGCGGGGCCGGAAGGCGGCCACGGCGGTTAGCGCCAGCACGCCAGAGCCAATCGGCAGGATCGGCCCGTGGGCAGAGTAGTTGTAAGCCGTTGAACCGGCCGGCGTGCACAACAGCGCACCATCGCACACCAGCTCATCCAACCGAAGCTTGCCGTCCACCGTGATCCGCAGCTTCGCGGCCTGCGGGCCAGTGCGGAGAAGCGAGACCTCGTTGATCGCAATCGCCTCGTAAAGTGTGCCATCCGCCGCCTCGGCGCGCATGGACAGCGGGTTGGTGACGGCCTCTTCGGCCTCGCCGAGACGCTCCAACAGGCCGTCCTCGACATATTCGTTCATCAAAAATCCGATGGTCCCGCAGTTCATCCCATACACGGGCACGTCCAGCGCCATCGTCCCGTGCAAGGTCTGCAACATGAACCCGTCGCCACCGAGCGCGACAATCGCGTCCGCCTCCTCCAGCGCGGCATTGCCATACAGGGCGGTCAGCTTGGCGAGCGCTTCTTGCGCCACGTCGGTCTCGCTCGCGCGGAAGGCGATGGTCTTGATTTGCGGCATGGTCCCTCTCCGCGCGCGTATTCGGGGCGAGCATTGGCCGGGCGCGGCGGAAAAACAAGCCGTCCCCGACACGTCGCCCCCTTCCGTGGCCGCGCGGTTCGCTGTAGGACAGCGCCATCATTCAGCATCGGAGTACCGCCATGAACGCGCCTCACCGTAGCTCGGGCTTTTTTGACGAAAGCCTCAAGGACCGCGACCCCGAACTGTTCGGCGCCGTCGAGCAAGAGCTTGGCCGCCAGCGTGACGAGATCGAACTGATCGCGTCCGAGAACATCGTCTCGCGGGCTGTGCTGGAGGCGCAGGGCTCGGTCCTGACCAACAAGTATGCCGAGGGCTACCCGGGCCGCCGCTATTACGGCGGGTGCCAGTATGTTGACGTGGCCGAGGATCTGGCCCGCGACCGGGCGAAGCAGTTGTTCGGGTGTGAGTTTGCCAACGTCCAGCCCAACAGCGGGTCGCAGGCGAACCAGGGCGTGTTCACGGCGCTGCTGCAGCCGGGCGACACGATCCTGGGGATGTCGCTGGATGCGGGCGGTCACCTGACCCACGGCGCGCGGCCCAACCAATCGGGCAAGTGGTTCAACGCGGTGCAATACGGCGTGCGCGAGGATACGCTGGACGTGGATTACGACCAGATCGCCGCGCTGTCGAAAGAGCATCAGCCGAAGATGATCATCGCGGGCGGCTCTGCCATTCCGCGACAGTTGGACTTTGCGAAGTTCCGTGAGATTGCCGATAGCGTGGGCGCGCTGTTGCTGGCTGACGTGGCGCACTACGCGGGGCTGATCGCGGCGGGCGTGTATCCCTCGCCCTTCCCGCATGTGCATGTGGCGACGACGACGACGCACAAGACGCTGCGCGGGCCGCGTGGCGGGATGATCCTGACGAACGATGCGGATATCGCGAAGAAGGTGAATTCGGCGATTTTCCCGGGCATTCAGGGTGGGCCGCTGATGCATGTGATCGCCGCGAAGGCGGTCGCCTTTGGCGAGGCGCTGCGGCCCGAGTTCAAGGCGTACCAGCAGCAGGTCATCGCCAACGCCCAGGCGCTGAGCGATCAGTTGATCAAGGGCGGGCTGGACATTGTGACGGGTGGGACCGACAGCCACCTGATGCTGGTCGACCTGCGTCCGAAGGGCGTGAAGGGCAACGCCGCCGAGGCCGCTTTGGGACGGGCGCACATCACCTGCAACAAGAACGGCATTCCTTTCGATACCGAGAAGCCGATGGTGACTTCGGGCCTGCGTCTGGGGACCCCGGCGGGGACCACGCGGGGCTTTGGCGAGCCGGAGTTCCAGCAGATCGCGGACTGGATCGTGCGCGTCGTGGACGGACTGGCGGCGAATGGCGAGGACGGCAACGGCGACGTCGAGGCCGCCGTGAAGGCCGAGGTTCAGGCGCTGTGTGACCGCTTTCCGATCTATCAATAGATGACCGCCGTCGCTCTGAACGCCATCCGTCAGGGCGACGGTCCGCCGGTTCTGATCGCGCACGGCCTGTTCGGGTCGGCGCGGAACTGGGGGGCGATTGCCAAGCGGCTGTCGTCTGATTTCGCCGTGACGACGGTGGATATGCGGAACCACGGGGAAAGCCCGCGGGCCGAGACGAACAGTTATGAGGATATGGCGGCGGATCTGGAGGCGCTTGGCGGGCGGGGGCATGTGATCGGGCACTCGATGGGCGGCAAGGCAGCGATGATGCTCGCTTTGCAGCACCCGGAGCGGGTGGAGCGGCTGATCGTCGGGGACATCGCGCCGGTGGTGTACACGCACACGCAGACGCCGCTGATCAATGCGATGCGGGCGGTGGATCTGTCGCGGGTGGAGGCGCGGGGGGATGCGGATGCTTTGCTTACCGACGCTGTGCCTGAGGCGGCGATCCGGGCGTTTTTGCTGCAATCTCTCGACGTTAAGGCGCGGGCGTGGCGGCTGAACTTGGACGTGCTGGCGGCGGAGATGGATCGGATCATCGGGTTTCCGGATGTCGAGGGGCGCTTTGAGGAACCGACGTTATTCCTGTCGGGGGCGGAGAGTGACTATGTTCTGCCGGAGCACCGGGAGCGTATTCGTGAGCTGTTCCCCAAGGCGCGGTTCGCCAAAATTTCGGGCGCGGGGCATTGGTTGCATGCGGAGAAGCCGAAGGAGTTCGAGGCCTCGGTCCGAGTGTTTCTTGGCTAGCGGCGCGCGGTGGGGTTGGGGTGCGTTAACGGCTGGGGCCTAGCGTTTGCGTCGCAAGATCGACAGGAGGCGCGGGATGAACGATCGCATCACACTTACCGAGTTGCGCACGGCGCTGGGCGGCACGCTGGACATCCGGCCGGATGACTGCGTGATCGTGAGCGAGAATGGCGTCGATATTGCGGTGCTGGCCGGGATCGGGTTGCTGGATCGGCTGCGCGCGCCCGAGACGAAAGACGGGCGGGAGCGGCCCGTGGGGCTGGGGGCGATCATTGCGGATGCGGAGGACCTGTACGCGCGGATCGATGCTGAGCGGTAGAGTGGGCAATCTGCCCACCATCCGTTGATGTGTTGCGCGGATATTGGGGGCGGCTCGAAAACTGTGTCCATATCTTGGTAATCTGTTGACTTGCGCGGCGCGGGGTGTATCTGTCGCCGTACAGGTGCATGAAGACGCGGTATGCAATCCTTGATGCGGGGCTCGGTGCGGACAGCAGGCGAGCCCCGCTTGCGTTTGGTGCTTGATACGCTTGGGGGACGGGGGGCCATGTGCCGATCCGGCACAGGAAAAGGCGCCA
The DNA here is from genome assembly GCA_039190895.1 of Pseudomonadota bacterium. Classification (GTDB taxonomy): domain Bacteria; phylum Pseudomonadota; class Alphaproteobacteria; order Rhodobacterales; family Rhodobacteraceae; genus Ovoidimarina. The sequence continues at coordinate 9,713 of JBCCXY010000119.1, forward strand.
GGTGCTTAGACGCGGTCTACGCATGTGCCCCGAAGGACACGTCCCTGACGCCTTCCTGAACTGCCGCACCCGAAGATGCTGCGGCCCAGTTGGCCATGGCCGTTGCCGACCCTGACTTCGAAGGTCCGCGCCCGAAGGCCCTTTCCAACACGCAGCCCCTGCCCGAAGGCCCGTCGCCACGCAGCGGCATCCGACCCCGTAGGCCCGTCGCCACTTCAGCTTCGGATCCGAAAACCCTCTGCCGCTGCACCTCAAAGGCCGAAGCCCCTTCAGCGCTGCATGGGATCAAAACTTGCGCCCCTTGCCCATGCACATCGTCAAGACCGAAGCCTTCCCGATGTCGCCACTGAATGCCCGAAGACACCCGTGACACACATCGACCCGAAGATGCTGGCTCCACATGACACCCGAAGGCCCCTTGCTTCTGCCAACCCTCCAGTGTTTTGCGTTCCAGCCCAAGCTCATGTCTTGATCTGAACCGCGCCGCACCCGAGGGACCGTTGCGCACCGCCCGGTTCCTTGCGTCCCCTTGCGGTAAACCTAACGTGACAAAGGCGCTGTCAGGCGGCAACAAAAAAGCGCTGCAGCGTGAAAATTTCTTGGGGATAAATCTCTGAATTTGTTGGGAAATTATGTTGTGGATAATTTGGATTCTTGTTGCGAATTCAGGGGTTGGATCGTGGATAACCCCGGATGTGGATAGGCGGAAATCGGCGGGTGGGTTTCTGCGGGTGCGAAGGGAAGTGTGGGGATATTTTGGTCTTTGGTGCTGGTTTTCCCGGCGTGGGGTGAGTCGTTTGGGCGGAGTGGTGGGGTGAAACCCCACCCTACCTTTGTGGCGGACGTTGGGGGCGGTAGTGTGCGGGGGCGCGCATTTCATGGAGAGATTTATGTTCCCGTTCATCTATTCCCCGACCTACGAATACCCGCTGTCCGGCGACGTCGTCCAAGGCATCTCACCCACGTTCAGCTATGAGATCGAAGGCATCCCGGAGGTCGAGCACGAGGTCGTCACCTCCGTCGCCAGCTACGGCAAACAACTCGGCAAACTGACCGAAGCCGTCCTCGCCCTCGCCACCGCCTCGGGCGTCAAAGGCCCCGAAATCGACGCCGTCCGCGAGATCGCCAAGGGCGTCGAAGAGGCGAAGGGGCGCGCCGCCGGAGCCGCGCGGGCCCGGGCGGAGGCTCTGGCGGCTCGGGTGCGGAAATTGGAGGGGTTGGGGTAAATTCTGACCATCCCTTAGTCGTACCTGTGACGGTATTGCCGTGTTCGTCGAGGGGGTCATTTGCCAAGAAGCCGTTCGGAACGGATCCAGTCAATTACCGCACATTGGAACCACATCGAGGGCCGCTTGAAATCGGCCGAGCAAACCCGTCGCGACGTTGTCCACGCCGCGGTAAACGAACTACGATATGCTGGCCGCGTTGTTATGGATGTTTGGGAGCTTAGTCTCGATGAGAACTCTCAAGGAGATACCGACAAGATAGACGAGAAGTTGACCGTGGCCGAGCAATACTTGATGAATGCAGACCACGACATCACCGATGGAATTTGTTTGGTGCTGTACCAGAAGATGCTCGATCTCTTGGAGCATGTACCGCGTCGAAAACTACGCAGAGACTTCAAGGATCTAGACGAGTTCTTGGAGCGTTTGGATAAAGCGAACCAAATCGTCACTCAGTCACGAGAGACTCGCGCAGATCGTAAGGAGTTATACGAACAACTTGAAAAGGAGCATATCCCTTATTTGTTGTCGAAGTTTGATCTTCTCGATTACGCAGAACGTATGGCCGAGGTCAGGATAAGGCGAACACGCTGGTTTGCGGTAGCCGGCTACCTTGTTGGGGTGATCGGTCTTGTTGGTTCATTTGCCTCCATAGTCTCTCTGGATGGACAATGCAGTATCGTTTCAAATGCAACCGGAGCGATCAAAGGTCTGGTTTCAACGCCTGCAATATGCGAACCGACGGAATAGCTTATCCATCCATCTTCAACGCATTAATAAACGCCTCCTGCGGGATCTCTACCTTCCCGAACTGGCGCATGCGTTTCTTCCCCGCCTTCTGCTTCTCCAGCAGCTTCTTCTTCCGCGTCGCGTCGCCGCCGTAGCACTTCGCCGTCACGTCCTTGCGCAGGGCGGATAGGGTCTCGCGGGCGATCACCTTCCCGCCGATGGCCGCCTGGATGGGGATTTTGAACATGTGGCGGGGGATGAGCTCTTTCAGCTTTTCGCACATCGCGCGGCCCCGGCTTTCGGCGCGGTCGCGGTGGACCATCATGGACAGGGCGTCCACCGGCTCGTCATTCACGAGGATCGACATTTTCACCAG
>JBCCXY010000120.1:0-12020 GCA_039190895.1 Pseudomonadota bacterium
TAGGGTGGGCAATCTGCCCACCGCCCACCTTTACGCCAGCCCAAACGGGTAGGGCGGGATACACCGCGCCAACACCAGCGAGGCGAGCACGCAAGGGCTCGACGAGCACCCACAAGCGCACCGTCTCACACCCTTATTTGAAAAATATCACTAATTCAATATGTTACAGACGGTCCCACTGTGGGACCGCCCCTCAATCCCGACTCCGCCCAAGCCCGCGACACACCAGAATTACCGGCAAAATCCCCACCGCGACGATCAAAAGCGACGGCACCGCCGCCCCCGAAAGCCGCTCATCCGACGCCAACCGATGCGCCTGCACCGCCAGCGTATTGAACCCGAAGGGCCGCATGATCATCGTCGCCGGAAGCTCTTTCATCGTATCCACGAACACGATCAAAGCCGCCGTCAGAACCGATGGCCGAAGGATCGGCAAATGAACCCGCCGCAGCATCCCCCCCGGGCTCTGCCCCAGCGTCCGCGCCACCGCATCCACGTTGCTCGGGATGTTCGCGACCCCACTCTCGTACGTCCCCAAAGCAGCGGCCATGAACCGGATCATATAGGCCACCACGAGCAACCAGATCGAACCAGTCACCAGCAGCCCCGTCGAGACGCCGAACGTCTCCCGCATGAACCCATCCAGGGCGTTGTCGAAGGCCGCAAACGGCACCAGCAGCCCCACCGCGATCACGCCCCCCGGTACCGCGTACCCGATCCGGCTGACATGCCCCGCCGTCGCCGCTGCACGGCTCGGGTTGAGGCGCTGGTTGAACCCGATCAACACCGCCGCCCCCACAGTCACCACCGCTGCCGCCGATCCCATCGTGATCGAGTTCCGGATGAAGTCGAGGTATCGCCTACTGAACACATTCTGCTCCGACCCCAGCCCCATCTCAAACAGGACAATCACCGGAATGAAGACCCCAAACAGGACCGGAGCCGCACACAATGCCACCGCCCCCCAACGTCGCCAGCCGGTGAGGTGAACAGGCGGCATCCTCTCAAACCGCCGCCCCGCCGCGTGATGCCGCGCCGCCCCACGGCTGATCCGCTCAAGCATCAGCAGGAGGAGGGCAAAACCCAGAAGAACCATCGCCAGCTGCGCCGCTGCAGCCCGGTCGGCGAAAGCGAACCAGGACATGTAGATCCCCGTCGCGAAGGTCTGCACGCCGAAATAGGCAACAGTTCCATAGTCGGCGATCGTCTCCATCACTGCGAGCAACACACCAGCCGCGATCGCTGGGCGAGCAATCGGCAGGCTAACCCTCCAGAACGCGCCCCATGCGGACTGGCCAAGGGCTCGGGCTGCAAGGTAGGCGGTTGCGGATTGCTGAAGGAAGGCCGCCCGCGCGAGGAGGTAGACGTAGGGGTACAGGACAAGCGTCAGCATCGCCGCCGCCCCGGGGAGGGACCGGACCTCGGGAAACCAGTAATCCCGAGGCCCCCACCCGGTCACGTCGCGCAGGGTGGTCTGAACGATCCCGGGGTGGTCGAGGACATCGGTGTAGGCGTAGGCCAAGACGTAGGCGGGGAAGGCGAGAGGGAGGGCGAGGATGACTTCGAACATCCGGACGCCTGGAAAGCGGGTCATCGTGACCAGCCATGCCGCCCCCGAGCCGATGATGGCGGTACCGACTGCGACCAGCGCCACAAGGGTCAGCGTTGTGGCGATGTAGCGGGGCAGGACCGTTGCCCAGAGATGGGCGATGGAGTTTGTGCCCCCGGCGCTCGCGGCGATGACCACGGCAACCATCGGGAGGATGCAGGCCGCTGCGGCGAGGAACGCGCCCCCCTTCAGGAGGCCCGAGAGCCAACCCGCCCCCTTTCGGCGCGCCATGGAGGGCGCCGGGATGTCAGCCATACGTGGCGGCGTCGAGGGCCGCGATGATACCGCCGAAGTCGGCAGCCGCCAGGGAGGCGCCTCCGACCAGGGCGCCGTCTACGTTGGGGACCCCGAAGATCTCGGCGGCGTTGGTGGGCTTCACGGACCCACCGTAGAGGATCCGGATGTCGGTGGCGTCGAGGGCTGTCAGGTGCGCCGCGAGGGTGTCGCGGAGGAAGGCGTGGACCTCGCCGATCTGGTCGAGGGTCGGGACCTTGCCGGTGCCGATGGCCCAGACGGGTTCGTAGGCGATGACGAGGGCGGAAGCGTCGGGGGGGACGGAGCCGCGGAGTTGGGTGCCGACGATGCTGAGGGTCTTGCCTGCTTCGCGCTCGGCGAGAGTTTCCCCGAGGCAGACGATGGGGGTGAGGCCCGCGGCGAGGGAGGCGGTGGTTTTGCTGTGGATCAGCGCGTCGGTCTCGCCGTGGTCGGCACGGCGTTCGGAGTGGCCGAGGATGACGTAGGAGGCGCCCGCGTCGGCGAGCATGGCGGCGGAGGTGTCGCCGGTGTGGGCGCCGCTTTCAGCGGGGTGGCAGTCCTGGCCGCCGGTGGCGATGGGAGTGCCCGAGACGCGGTCGGAGAGGCGGGACAGTAGGGTTGCCGGGGGGCAGATCAGGACCTCGGAAGCGGGGGCCGGGTGGGCGGCGGCGAGGGCGTCGATCTCGGCCATGTGGGCGGCGAGGCCGTTCATTTTCCAGTTTCCGGCGGCGAGCTTTTTCATGGGTGCCCCTTCGAGTTAACGTCGACGCGGTGATATCGCGGATATTGGTGGGGTCAAGAGGGGTCCCCGTGGGGACCGTTTTTAAATATCTGATATTGTTATGTATTTATCGACAGACCTTTGGCGGCAGGACCGTTCGCTATGGTAACGATTGATGGTGGCAGGCCTTGGTCAGAAGAGATTTTGTGCCTCCGGCGGGAGTATTTTCCCGCCAGGTGAAGACCGGGGCGGCGTGTCAGGGAGCGCGCGTTTTGAGGAATTGGGCGAGCGCGTCGAGTGCGGCGCGGGTGTGGGGGGCGTTGCGGCCGTCGTGATGGCTGACGAGCCATTCTTCGCTTTCGAGCTCGGGGATCGGGTCGCTGAGGCGGATGACGCCGTCGCGGGTTTCGCCGATGAACATGGGCATGACGACACGTCCGACGCCCTGGCGGGCGAGGGCGAGGCTCAGGTGCGGGGCGTTGATTTTGGCGACGACGCGGTCGCCGTGGGTTTCATCGACCCACCGGGTGGAGGGGGTGATCCGGGTGTCAGGGCCGGGGCCGATCCAGCCGGTGACTTCCTTGTCGCGTCCGTAGATCGCATGCTGGACGGTGCCGGTCTTCTGACCGGCGAGCCAGGGCTGGGTGGGGCGCGTGTTGCGGATGCCGATGTCGATCTCGCGGCGGGCGATGTCCATGAAAGCGTCGCAGTAGACGAACTCGGGTGCCCAATCGGCGCTGGGAGACCAGTAGGAGGTCAGGTTTTCGGCGAGGTAGAGAGACGTCCAATAGCCGGCAGAGAGGCGGACCTTGCCGGACTTATGCGCGTCTTCGTTCCAGTCGGTGATCTCGGCGGCAGCAACCTCCATCCGGTGGACTTTCTCGGAGAGGGCGATCCCGTCTTGCGTGAGGGTGTAGCCCGCCTGGCCGTGCTGGAACAGGCGACGGTTCAGGCGGTCTTCGAGCGCTTTCATGCGGCGCCCGAGGGTGGCGCTGGTGAGGCCAGTTGCGGTGGCCGCGCGGGCAAGGCTGCCTTCGCGGGCGACGGCGGCGAAGAGGGCGAGGTCGTCCCAGTCGGTTGTGGTCATGGTGGAGATGTTGGGTGGTTGTGGGGGGTGGTGCAAGGGTGGTGGTGCTCGTCGCGCTCTTGCGTGCGCGCCTCGCTGGGGCTTTGGGGGTCGGATATCGCCGGGCTGAAGCCCGGCCTACCCTTGTGGCGTGCAAGTCGAGTTGCAGCGATGGTGGGTGCTGTGGTGGCGGGGCGGTTGCTAGCTGTCTTGGGCGAAAGGAGATTGCCCATGCAGCCGATTATCAGACCGTTGGAGATACCGGAGCAGCCGGAGACGTCGTTTCGGGCAGAACGGGAGGCGTTTGACCGTTTGGTGCGCGAGGCAAAGGCAGCGCGGCAGCGGGACATTTGGGGGCGCGTGGCCAAGGTCAGTCTTCGCCTTTGGCTTGCTGTTCGTGGTCGAGTCGCGGGGCGTCGGCTTTCTTCGGAAGGCGGGGCGTGATGGCCCTGTACGTGGTGTGACCGCCGAGCTTTTCCTTGCGCGGAATAAGGGCCTTTAGGCCGCCGCGCTATCGACGGGCCCTCCCTCGGCCCGGCGATTGGTTGCCACAAGCGCATCGTTTTGAGCTAGTGCGGGATGGCACGATAAACTACATTGCATGTCTGTTGGTTTCGCCGGTCCAGGCCCCGACGATATCGCGGCTACGCGCCTAAAGCAGAAATCGGTAAATCTGAATTGCCTAACGCTGCCTCAAATCTGCGATTCCAACGCGTTAGGCGATAATAGTTATTTCAGGTTAAACCGATTTCGCTCTAGAGGCCGCGTTCGGCGCGGAGGTCTTCGACGTCTTTGAACTTGATCGACTCGCCGCAGCCGCAGGCGTCTTCGACGTTGGGGTTCTTGAACTTGAAGCCTGATTCCAGGAGCGAGACCTCGTAGTCGATCTCGGTCCCGAACAGGAACATCTGCGCCATGGGCGCGATCATCACGCGGGCGCCGTCCTGTTCGACGACTTCGTCATTCGGGTCGATCTCATCCGCGTAGTCCATGGTGTATTCCATGCCCGCGCAGCCGCCCTTCTTGACGCCGACGCGGAGGCCCTTGTGACCCTGTTTCTCCATCAGTTTGGAGATTTGCGCGGCGGCGCGGGGGGTGATGCTGATGGCTTGTTTGCCCGGGATCGAAAACATGGGTGGACTCCTATACCGCGGTACTTAAGGCCACTGGCGCGCGATCTCAAGAATTTCGGCGGTGAGAAAGCCGGTGGCAAAGGCCCAGGTGAAGGACGCCAGCGTGCCGATGATGATGTATTCGCTGATTTTTTGCGTTGTCTGCGGATCATCGGCACCCTTGCTGGCGACATCGAAGCGAAGGATGGATTTGGCGGCAATCAGGAAGCCGACGCCGCCCGGTTCGCCCGCGAGGATCAGGAGCAGGATCAGGGTGCGTTCGAGGAGGCCGATCTTGTGCCCTCCGCCTGCGAGCCCCTGCGGAAGCGCGGCGTCCTGATAGGGTCGCACGATCCACGCGACGAAGCGCCCGCCGATCAGGGCGGTCACAGTCCAGCCGGTGACCACGATTGCGATCGCGGCTGCCAGTTTTGCCGGGTCTTGGAAGAGGTCACTCATGCTCGATCAGCCTCAAGGCATCAGACAGGGCCGGGTATCCGGCGGCGGCGAGGGCCTGGTCAACCGCTTGCCGTGATTTGCCCAGCGCTGCGCCGATTTCGGCGCGGGTGGGCGCGTCGGGCGACAGGGCGAGGTGCATGGCGGCGGCTTGGGGTTGGGTCCAGCCGGTGCTGATGTGGTCGGCGAGGCGGGTGGTGGCGGCGAGGGCGCCCCCCGCCGCGTGGGCGAGTGTGGTGCCTTTGGACATAGCGTCCAGGGCGCGGCCGGAGGCGACGAAGACCGGGCCGGTGGCTTCGTTGAGGTCTTTGGGAATGGGGGCCGTGGAGACGCCGGACGCGATGGCGATGCGGGTGGTGAGGTCGTGGCGTCGAAGGGCGGCACGGATGCGTAGAGCGGTGCGGAGGGCCGTTGCGGGCTGAGTGAGCAGGAGTTGCCAGCCGTCCCCGCGGTTGCGGGAAATCGGGGCGGCTGCCTCGATTGCCGTAAAGGCGGTGGAGATTTGGTCGGCGCTGAGTTCGGTGGAGCCGATGAGGTCTCCGGTCAGGACGGCGATGTGCATATGCAAGCTATAAAGCTTGCAATTTTGTAAAGCAAGTTATTTGACTTGCTTACGCGCTGCGGCGACGGCGGCCTCGGCGTTCGCGTTGGGGGGCGTCGGAGGTGTCGCCCGTGCCGTCGGAGGCCGACGAGAAGCCGCCCAGGGCCTCGGCGATGGCGTCGAGGGTGGGGCGGGCGCTGGGCGTGTGGGTTTCGAGGGCGGCGCGCATTTTGGCGAGGTGTTCGGGCGTGGTGCCGCAGCAGCCGCCGATGATCCGGGGCGCCGCAGTCGCGGGCGAGGGTGGCGTAGTCGGCCATCAAATCGGGCGTGCCGTCATAGTGGATGTGGCCGTCGACATACTTCGGGATGCCTGCGTTGCCCTTGGCGGTGATCGGGCGTTCCGTCCCCTGCGCCGCGAAGCCGAGGACGGTGCGGAGCAGGTCGGACGCGCCGACGCCGCAGTTGGCGCCGAAGGCCAGCGGCGGGTGGTCGAGGGTTTCGACCATGGTCGCCATATCTGCCGACGTCATGCCCATCATGGTGCGCCCGGCGGTGTCAAAGCTCATCGTGCCGACCCAGGGCATGCCTGCGAGCAGGGCGGCCTCGGCGGCGGCTTTGTATTCTTCGGGGGCCGAGATGGTTTCGACCCAGAGGACGTCGGCGCCGCCCTCTTTCAGGCCCTCGGCCTGTTCGTGGAACATCTCGACGGCGGTCTCGTGGGTGAGGGTGCCCATGGGGACCATGATCTCCCCCGTTGGGCCCATGGACCCGGCGACGACAACGGGGCGTCCGGCGGCGTCGGCGACCTCGCGGCCGATCTCGGCGCCCGCGCGGTTGAGTTCGCGGACCCGGGATTGGCCGTCGTGGAGCTTGAGGCGGGAGGCGTTGCCGCCGAAGGTGTTGGTGAGGAACAGGTCGGATCCGGCGTCGACGGCGCCCTTGTAGAGCGCGTGGATGCGGTCGGGGTGGTCGACGTTCCAGAACTCGGGGGCGTCGCCCGAAGACAGGCCTGCGTTGAAGAGGTTCGTGCCGGTGGCGCCGTCGGCGAGGATCCAGTCGCGGGTGGCGAGCATCGTGGACAGAGCGTCGGACATGGTGGCCTCCGGTGCGGACGGTGCGTGCCTCGCATGGTCGCGAGTTGAGGGCAATCTCAACATGGTCATGTAGATTATGAGGCGGGTTCATGTTGGGGGCGCGTGCTTCGTTGGGCGACACCCTGAAGCATCTCTGCGAGGACGGGTCGTGCGGCGCGGGCGATCCGCAGGGTTTGCCGTTCGAGGCGTTTGGGGTTGTTGAGGCCGTTGCCCCAGAACCCGCTCCGCCCGCCTTCGGGGCTTGTGGCTTGCGCGGTGGCCATGACTCCGCCTGAGGCGACGTGGAGCAGCGAGATGTCAGCGGTTCCGGTGGACGAGTTCATGGCGACGAGGATCAGGTAGGTGTAGCGCTGGGCGCGGGCGGCATCGATCAGGACGTCGCGGCGTTCGTCGATTTGGCGCCAGTGATTGCGGGTGCGATACCGCTGCGTTTCGCCGCTGACCAAAGGGGTGAAGGTTCCGAGGCTTTGCGATTGGTCCGCGAGGTCTGCCCATAGTTTGGCTTCCCTGGCGCCTGCTGCGGCGACGGTGCCGTTTACCGTGCGGGCGAAGGCGAAGCGGGCCGGGAGTTCGAATCGGTCTGGCGTTTCGGATGTGACCTCGATCGCGGGCGCGTCGCCGACGAAATTGACGGGTGCGCAGGCGGACAGGGCTACGGCGAGGGTTAGGGCGATCAGGCGTTTCATTGGGGTTCTCCTTCCAGCAAAGTAAAATGTGTAAATTGCACATTCCAGGAAACGATTGCGCCGTCAAGAGAAATGTGCAAATTGCACATATGCAGTGGCTTGATCCGATCCTTCGCCCTTTGGCCCGCCTCGCTATTCGCAAGGGGTGGCTGTTCAAGACGGTCGAGCGGCGCCTGAAGCGGGCCTATGTGGAAGCGGCGCTTGCGATCAGCGGTGGGTCGGCGACGGACAGCAAGGTCAGCATAATGACCGGGCTTCAACGTCGTGACGTGGCTGCGCTGCGCGGTGAGGACCCCCCCTCACGAGACGACCGGCAGCCGTTGGCTGAAATCCTGGCGTTGTGGTGGGACGATCCGGCCTATGCGCCGGACGGGATACCGATCAATGGCCCGGGTGCGAGTTTCGAGACGCTCGCCAGGACCGTCCGTCAGGATGTGCACCCACGGACGTTCCTGAACATACTTCTGGAGAACGGTGCGGTGGAGGAGGATGGGAACGCGGTTGTGCTGAAGGCCAGAACGTACCGCCCTCTGTCCGGCTCTGACGATCAGTTGGCCTATCTGGCGGACAACGTGGGTGATCATTTGGACGCGGCTGTGTCGAACGTCGTCGACGATGACAACAATTACGACATGGGGGTCCACTACACGGGTCTGTCGCGGGACGCGATAGAGCAGCTTAACGCCCATTTTCGCGAACGGATGGGGCAAACCCTGCGCGAGTTGGACACGATGGCCCGAGCCTTTCCCGAGCGTGAAGATGGCCCCCATCGCTTTCGCGCCGGAGGTTACTTTTTCAAAAAAATGGGTCAGGAGGACCTGCCAGATGGTTCGTAAGCTCATTGCAGCAGCGTTCCTGTGCGCGCTTACCGCATGCTCGCCCCAAGCGTTCAACGAGTGCCCTCGTGAAGGCGGCATCGGGGGCACCGGCGATTGCACGTTTGAGGAGGACGACCCGGCATCTCCACAGGGTGTTTGACGGGCGTTTGGAGGCCCAACCGTGCCTGCGAATTTTTAACTGATAATGTGTATGCGTCCCGAAGTCGTTTCCGTCCGAGGATGCGCCTGGAAACATTTACTTCGGGTTGCTTCAGACGATCTTCTGGCGCCCGCGCCCGCGCCCGATTCAGACGACAGTCGAAGAGGCCCGACTGGGTGCGAGCGACATTGCGAAGGCGTTGTACGAGGCGGAAGTGCTGGCCGATCTGGATCGCTGGATGATCCGATGCGCAGGGGCTCTGAACCGATATTGGCGTCGCTGGGGATAGAAATCCAGCTGCCGCAGGTTGGGGTGAGGCTAATTGGCTGCGCTAACGTTCAAGGTATGCACGGGCCTATTCCCTTTTCGCATAGAACCTTTACGGCGTCCGGTATGTCCAAACTGGAGGCCACGGTCCATCAAATACCGTCCCGAGATAGATGGATTGCGCGCGCTGGCCGTGGTGCCGGTTATTCTGTTTCACGGAGGCTTCACGGGTTTCAGTGGCGGGTTCGTCGGTGTGGACGTGTTCTTTGTCATCAGTGGGTACCTAATTACGGGAATTCTTGTAGAGGACATCTCACAAGATCGATTCAGCCTAATCGAGTTCTATGAGCGGCGCGCCCGGCGCATTCTGCCGGCGCTTTTTGTGGTCGTCCTCGCCTGTGTTCCGTTCGCGTTGACCTGGTTTGCGCCGCAAGACCTACTGGACTTTGCCGAAAGCGTAATCTCAACCGCGACGTTCTGGTCGAACATCCTATTCTGGCGCGAGAGCGGATACTTCGACACAGCAGCGGAACTGAAGCCGCTTTTGCACACGTGGAGCCTTTCAGTCGAAGAGCAGTTCTATCTGTTTTTCCCGCTGCTGCTTCTGGTGGTCTGGCGGTTCGGTCGGAGCGTCGTCCTAGGAGTTCTGATCGCCATCCTATTGATGAGCCTGGCTCTCGCGCAATGGGGCGTCGTCAATGCCCCCTCAGCCACTTACTATCTTTTGCCAACCCGGATATGGGAACTTCTGTTGGGTGCGTTGGCAGCCCTCGCTGTGCACTTTGGATGGGTCCGGTTTTCTCGTGGCATTGAGGAAGCGCTTGGGCAGCTCGGTCTGCTGATGATCTGTCTTTCCGTGATCGCCTTTGACGAGGCGACACCGTTTCCGGGGCTTTCGGCTTTGCTGCCAACGGTCGGCACCATCCTTGTGTTGCTTCCGGCGCAGTCTGTGACGATTGCTCACCGCATCCTGTCGCTGCCGGTGATGGTTGGTGTGGGCCTGATCTCGTACAGCGCGTACCTTTGGCATCAACCGCTCTTCGCATTTGCCCAGTATCGCACGTTCGGAGAACCGCCTGATCTGCTGATCTTCGCTCTCGTCATCGTGACCGTCGTGCTTGCGTACACGAGCTGGCGTTTTGTCGAATCGCCGTTTCGCAACCGAACTCTGACATCGCGAGCTGTCGTGTTTCGGGGCGGCATGGTCACAGGGGCGGTCTTATGCGGGTTCGGTGTGGTCGTTGTTGCCAACGATGGATTTCCGAGCCGTTTGAGTATTCCGGCGAGTGTCGAGGCGTCAATGACCCGGACAAGTCGCGAAGCAGAGTGCTTTGACAAGCCCGGTTTGCACGAGATTGACGACTGGAGCTGCGTGCTGGGCGTCGATGCAGCGCCGGAGTTTATCGTTTTCGGCGATAGTCATGCTCTAAGCCTTCTCGACGCAATCGATGCTGCTGCCACTCAGGCAGACCTGTCGGGTGAGTTTGCCGGGGCGAGCGGGTGTGCACCGCTGTTGGGCATTCACGCATTGCGATCAGATCAAAATGTAAGGAACTGTCACGCCGCGAACGTGCGGTTGCTCGAATACGCGAAGGAGTTGGCGGTCGATCACGTGATGCTGGTTGCCCGATGGACCTATTATACGGACGGTGATTATGAGGGGACCGGGGTCAGTCACATCGCCCTTTCACCGCAAGGGCCGAGAACTCAGGCTGAAAGCCGCGCTGCTTTTGAGGAGGGTTTGGCGACCACAATTCAGGCGTATCGTGATGCAGGAATTGGTCTGACATTCATTGAACAGGTTCCTCAGCAGATGATGGAGCCAATGCATGCTTATCGAAGGGCGCATATGGTAGATGAGCGGGTCGATGCGTCGTTGCGAAAGTCATCCGTTTCGCGTGCGCGTCATGACGGCTTGCAAGCGTATGTCCGAGGTCTGTTTAGAGAATACGACGCCCCAATGCTCGATTTTACTGGCCAGCTTTGCGATAGCGAGATTTGCCTGATCGGCACTCCTGATCAGTCGTACTACTTTGACGATGATCATCTGAGTCTTGTCGGTGCCGAACGTCTTGTACCAGCCATACGGCTGTACCTTGAACAGCGCGTTGGCCGCAACTGACCCTTGGAAAGAGGGTGCGTTGGACGCACCCCCGCCTTAATCGGCGAGTTGAGCCTTGGCTTCGGCGAGGCATTCCTGACGCTTGGCGCGGATTTCGTCTTCGGTCGCCTTGTCGCCGAGGTCACCTTTGACCTTGCGGATTACGTCGTCGTCGCCGGGTTCTTCAAAGTCGGATTTTACGACTTCGGTGGCGTAGGCCGCGAGGTCATCTCCGGTCTTGCCGAGGAGGCCCGCGGCCCAATGGCCCAGGAGCTTGTTCGCGCGGGCTTCGGCCTTGAACTGCATTTCGGCGTCGTGGGCGTACTTGTTTTCGAATGCATTCTGGCGGTCTTCGAAGGTCGACATGAGGCGGGGTCTCCGGGTTTGGGTCTCTGTTGCCGGGTATATGACCTCGCGACCTCAGGCAGACAAGGGATGGTGGCCGGGCAACGCCCTGAAATTGGCGGGTGGTGGCCACAATTCGGCCTCGGAGCTTACGCCAACTGCCGCCGAGCTGCCGGGGCGTGTCCGGGCGGCGGAATTTCTGTGCAAGGCTAGGACGATCTATGGGACTTTTCTCGAACCTCCGCAAAGCGACGAATGGGGTGGACACGGCGGAGGCGACGGCGAAGGCCGTCTTGTCGATGCCGCTGATGGTGGCGGCTGCGGACGGGCAGATTGATGACGCGGAGATCCATCAGATCCTGAACATGTGCGCGTTCAGCCCGATCTTTCACGCCGTGGGCGCCGAGCGGACGCATAAGCTTGCGGAAGAGGCGGTTGCGGTTCTGAAGACAAAGGGCGCCGAGGCGCTGTTCACGGACGTGAAGGATGCGTTGTCGCCGAACATGGTTGAGACGGCGATGTGCTTTGCCATCCGGACCTCGCTGGCCGATGGGCGGCTGGACGAGTCGGAGAAGACGATGCTGATCGCCATGGGCCAGCGTTTGGGTCTGCCGCAGGACACCTTTGTGAAGATCTTCGAAGTCATGATGATGCTGCAGCGTCCGGCGACATGACTCAGGACTCGCAGCGATACAGCGACAAGCGGCTGGCCGACGACTTTACGATCTATGTGCTGTTTTCGGAGCCGCTGAAGGGAACCGTCGCCGAGATCCTTGAGGCGGTCGCCGA
>JBCCXY010000121.1:0-11681 GCA_039190895.1 Pseudomonadota bacterium
CGGCCTTGCCGCCGGCTTCAACAAGCTCCTTGGCCTCTTTCAGGCCAAGACCGGTGATCGCGCGGACTTCCTTGATCACGTTGATCTTCTGAGCGCCAGCGCTCTTCAGGATCACGTCGAATTCGTCCTTCTCCTCTTCAGCGGCGCCACCAGCGTCGCCACCAGCCGGACCGGCCATCATCACAGCGCCGCCAGCGGCGGGCTCGATGCCGTATTCGTCCTTGAGGATGGTTTTCAGTTCCTGTGCTTCGAGAAGCGTGAGGCCCACGATCTCTTCAGCAAGTTTCTTCAGATCAGCCATTGTTCAGTTCCTTAACATGGGTTCCGGTGCGTGAATTTCACGACACGGGGACATGACCAAAGATCACGCGGCGTCCGCGCGCTCCTCGATAGTCGACAGGATGCTCGCGATGTTCGAAGCAGGCGCGCCAACGGCACCGGCGATGTTCGAAGCGGGCGCCGCGATACAGCCGACGATGGAGGCGATAAGCTCCTCCCGCGACGGCATATCGGCGACGGCTTTCACACCGGCCGGGTCCAGCGCCGTCTCGCCCATTGCGCCACCCAGGACTTCCAACTTCTTGTTGTCCTTGGTGAACTTGTCGACGATCCGGGCCGCAGCCGTCGGATCCTCGGAATAGGCGAGAACGGTCATGCCATCGAGGAGAGAGGCGAGCGAAGCGTTCGGCTTCCCCTCAAGGGCGATCTTGGCGAGCCTGTTCTTGGCAACACGAACGGACCCACCGCCCTCGCGCATGCGCGCGCGGAGGTCCTGCATCTCTGCAACCGTCATGCCCTCGTAGCGTGCGACAACGACGACACCAGAGCTTTCGAAGATCTGGCCGAGTTCCTCGACCACTTTCTCTTTCTGGGCTCTATCCACAGTTTGCTCCAAGTCATGGAGGGGCGGACCCCTCCGGCTCAAGTTCCGCCGGGGGAAGGTCCCCGACAGTCGGGTCCTTACGGGTCCTAGGCAAGATCACCCTTCGCACGCTGCGCGTGCCGAAGAATTCTGCTGTGTTCCCGTCTCGGGCAGGATTTATGAACCGGAGTTCACCCACCGTCTCGGACGATCGCGCCACGACTCGCGCAGCGCAGAGCGGTCGTTTAAGCGACAACGCTCGTTCTGTGAACCCCCATTCTAAACCCCATTCTAAAGATGAGAGGGTGGGCAATCTGCCAACCGCCCATGTCCGCTCAGTGCCCGGCGCCCAACACCCCGGTCCGCACCGAATAATTCGTCGCAACCGCGTAATCAGGGTCGTCATCGCTATCGACCATCAACTGCCCCGCCTTTTGCAGCAACTGATGACAATCCCGGCTCAGATGCCGAAGCTGAACCGACTTGCCCGCCGCCTCATACTTTTCCGCCAACGCCTCAATCGATGTCAGCGCCGACTGGTCCACCACGCGGCTGTCCTTGAAGTCCACCACAACCCGCGACGGGTCACTGTCGACATCGAACAACTCCGCAAACCCCGAAGCCGACCCAAAGAACAGCGGCCCCTGCACCTGGTAGACGCGCGCGCCCTCGGGGGTCTCATACGTCGTCGCCCGAATGCGCGTCGCATTGTTCCACGCGTAAGCCAGCGCCGAGACAATCACGCCTACGACCACCGCAATCGCAAGGTCATAAGCCACCGTCACCCCGGTTACGAGCACGATCACAATCGCATCCGTCAGCGGCACCTTCCGCATGATCTTGAAGCTGTTCCACGCGAACGTCCCGATCACGACCATGAACATCACGCCCACCAGCGCGGCGAGCGGAATCTGCTCGATCAACGGCGCCGCCACGACGATGAACAGCAGCAAAAACAGCGCCGCAGAGATACCAGACAGCCGCGTCCGACCGCCCGACTTAACGTTGATCATCGACTGCCCAATCATCGCACAGCCGCCCATGCCACCGAAAAACCCGGTCACCGTATTGCCCGCCCCCTGCGCAATGCACTCCTGGCTGGCACCCCCGCGCTGCCCGGTGATCTCACCCACAAGGTTCAGGGTCAGCAGGCTCTCGATCAACCCAATGGCGGCAAGGATCAGCGCATAGGGAAGGATGATCCAGAACGTCTCCATCGTCAGCGGAACGACGGGCAGATGAAAGCTGGGCAACCCGCCCTCAATCGACGCAAGATCGCCAACACGCGGCACATCGATCCCAAACGCAATCACGATGAGCGCCACAATCCCGATGCCCGCCAGCGGCGCAGGAATCGCCGACGTGATCCGAGGCGTCACCCAAATAATCGCCATCGTCACAGCCACCAGCGTCAGCATCAGCGTTAGTGGCCAGCCCGACAGCCACTCCCCATGCGCCATCCCATGGCCCGTGGATTCCGCCGTACCCGGCACCTGAAACTGACTGAGCTGGGCCAGGAAAATCACGATAGCCAGCCCGTTCACAAACCCCAGCATCACCGGATGCGGCACCAGCCGGATGAACTTCCCTAGCTTGAAGATCCCCGCCGCGATCTGGATCAGCCCCATCAGCACGACCGTCGCAAAAAGATACTCCACCCCGTGTACCGCCACGAGCGAGACCATCACCACGGCCAAAGCCCCCGTCGCGCCCGAGATCATGCCCGGCCGACCACCGAAAAGAGCGGTAATCAGCCCAACAATAAACGCTGCATATAGCCCGACAAGCGGATGCACCCCCGCCACAAAGGCAAACGCCACCGCCTCCGGCACCAGCGCAAGGGCAACCGTAAGCCCCGCCAAAATCTCAATCCGCAACCGCTCTCCGTTCATGCCACCGCCGGAAGACGACGTGAATGACGTTGGGTTGGCGAGGGCCGCAAGGATCCTTGTCAAAGGCTCATCTCCATTTTCGCATCCGCGGGCATTTAACACGACGACTGGAAAAGGCACGGTATTCGTCAGCATACCGGCCACCCACTACCGGAATGGCTCCCGCAATGTCAGCCGACTGGACAGACGATCAGTCCGCTGGCAGTAAGGCGCGCCAAAACCAGGGAGGAACCGATGTCCAAAACCGCGAAAGACTACCTTGGCGAAGCGAACGCCGTCGTCCCGGCGATCTCATTCGACGACGCCAACGCAAAGCATGCCTCTGGAAACACTGTGTTTATCGACGTGCGCGATTCCGCCGACATCGCTCAGACCGGCACAATCAAGGGCGCCCTCCGCATCCCGCGTGGTTTCATCGAATTCGCCGCAGACCCGGACACACCGTTTCACAACGAGGCGTTGACCAAGTCCGCCGACATCGTTTTGATCTGCGGCAAGGGAGGACAAGCCGCGCTCACCGGCAAAACACTTAAAGACATGGGTTACGAAAACGTCGCCAATGCAGGCGGCTTCCCGGATTGGAAAGAAAACGGCGGCCCGGTCGAAGACTGACGACCGCAACACGCGCCATTCAAATGATGTAATGCGCCGGAGGCGCTCAATTTGACGAAAACTCGCTCCGAAATTGCGCGGGACCGGATCGGCTGAATGTCTCCGGCGTTTATTGCTGCCCTCGCCGGATTTTCTCTCGGCCTCAGCTTCATCCTCGCGATTGGGGCCCAGAACGCATTCGTCCTCCGGCAGGGCCTTCGACAAAACCACGTCTTGGCCGTGGTTCTGACATGCGCAGTGTCGGACGCGATCCTGATCACCATCGGCGTCGCCGGCTTTAGCTGGCTCATCACCACTGCGCCGTGGATCGAGCCCGCCATGACCCTGCTCGGGTCCGCCTTCCTCATCGCCTACGGCATCCTCAGCGCCCGCCGCGCCTTTGTGTCCTCCGAAGCGCTGGAGGCTGCCGACACAAAGCCCCTCAGCCTGCGCCGCACGGTCGCAATCACGCTCGCGTTCACGTGGCTAAACCCCCACGTCTACCTCGATACAGTGATCCTCCTCGGCACGACCGCCGCGCAATACACCGAGCGGCTCGCCTTCGGAATTGGCGCTGTCATCGCAAGCTTCGTCTTCTTCTTCGCCCTCGGCTTCGGCGCCAAGCAACTTGCCCCCGTCTTCGCCAAACCCATGGCATGGCGCGTCCTCGACGCCCTCGTCGCCCTCGTCATGTGGGGGATCGCGGCCAAGCTCCTTATCGGCGCCCCTTGAAGCCATCCCGGCTAAGGCGCATCCCTACCCAATGTCCGCAAGCCCCAACCGACCGCTGGTCGGTATTCTCTGGATGGTCGCCTCAGGCCTGATGTTCGTCGCCACCACGGCGACGGTAAAGCATATCGGAGACCGTCTGCCCGCGCCGCAGATGTCCTTCCTGCGCTACCTGATGGGGCTGGTCTTCGTCCTTCCGGGCTTGCTCACACTCATCCGCAAACCGCCCAGCGGACAGATGCTGAAGCTCTACTCGGCGCGCGGGGTTGCCCATGCCATGGGCGTTATGTGCTGGTTCTATGCCATGACCCAGATCACAATCACGGAGGTCACGGCGATGAACTATATGACCCCGATCTACGTCACTATCGGCGCCGCTCTGTTCTTCGGCGAACGCCTCGCCGTCCGCCGCATCGCCGCCATCACCTTCGCGTTCATCGGCGCCCTCATCATCCTCCGCCCCGGGTTTCGCGAGCTCTCCCCCGGCCACCTCAGTATGATCGTCGCAGCGCTCATGCTCGGGGCGTCTTACCTGATCGCCAAGCGCCTCACCGACGATGCCAGCCCGGGCGCCATCGTCGCCGCCATGTCGATCACCGTCACCATTGTCCTTTTCCCACTGGCGCTCGCCGTCTGGGTTCCACCAACCTGGACCGAGATCGGCTGGCTCTTCCTCGTCGCCGTCTTCGCCACCTCCGGCCACTACGCCATGACCATGTCCTTCGCCGCCGCGCCCCTCACCGTCAGTCAGCCAGCCACCTTCCTGCAACTCCTCTGGGCCACGATCCTCGGCGCCGTTGTCTTCAGCGAACCGCTTGACCCGTGGGTCATCCTCGGCGGCCTCGTCATCTTTGTCTCCGTCTGCTTCATCACCTGGCGCGAGCATGTCCTGCGCATCCAAGCCAAGACCCCGCCCGCCACCACCGATTGACGACCGCCGCAATCCGGGCCACAGCGACATCATGATCGATCCACAACCGCCCAAAAGCCACCAAATCGCCGGAGACTGGGCCGACGACCCCGCCGGGGACGCGCTCGACTGCCTCTACCCCGCCACCGGCGAAACCATCGCCACCCTCCACGCCGCCACCCCGGCCCTCGTCGACGCGGCCCTCACCGCAGCGCAAAAAGCGCAACCCGCCTGGGCCGCCATGCCTGGGGTAGAACGCGCCCGCATCCTACGCCGCGCCGCCGATATCATCCGCGCCCGAAACCACGACCTCTCCGTTCTCGAAACGAAAGACACCGGCAAACCCCTGCAGGAAACCCTCGTCGCCGACGCCGCCAGCGGGGCCGACGCGCTCGAACACTTCGCCGCCCTCGCCGAAGACATCCGCGGCGACCACATCCCGCTAGGTGAAGACTGGGCCTACACCGTCCGCGCGCCCCTCGGCGTCTGCGTCGGCATCGGCGCCTGGAACTACCCCATGCAAATCGCCTGCTGGAAAGCCGCCCCCGCGCTCGCCACCGGCAACACGATGGTCTTCAAACCATCCGAGGAGACACCCCTCTCCGCCCTCCAACTGGCCGCGATCCTCACCGAAGCGGGCCTGCCACCGGGTGTCTTCAACGTCGTCCAAGGCCGGGGTGACGTCGGCGCCGCCCTCGTCACCGACCCTCGCGTGGCCAAGGTGTCCCTGACCGGCTCCGTCCCCACGGGCCGCAAGGTCTACAGCGCCGCCGCCGACGGGATGAAGGCCGTCACCATGGAACTCGGCGGCAAATCTCCCCTCGTCGTCTTCGCCGACGCCGATCTCGACGCCGCCGTCTCTGGCGCGATCAACGGCAACTTCTATTCCTCCGGCCAGGTTTGCTCCAACGGCACCCGCGTCTTCGTCGAACGCTCCATTCGCGAACCGTTCCTCGCCCGCCTGACCGAGCGCCTCAGCGGTGTCACCATGGGCGACCCGCTGGACGAAGCCGTCAACTTCGGCCCCCTCGTCAGCGAACTGCAGCTTCAAAAAGTCCTCGGCTACGTCGAACGCGCCATCACCGACGGCGCCCGCCTAGTCGCCGGAGGACAACGCGCCGACCGCCCCGGGTGGTTCGTCGAACCCACCGTCTTCGCCGAGGTCACCGACACCATGGAACTCGCCCGGGAAGAGGTCTTCGGCCCCGTCATGGCCGTCCTCGATTTCGACACCGAAGCCGAAGTCATGCAGCGCGCCAACGCCACCCCTTTCGGCCTCGCGGCCGGGGTCTTCACCCGCGACCTCGCCCGCGCCCACCGCGTCGCGCAGGCCTTCGAAGCGGGAACAGTCTGGATCAATACCTACAACCTCACCCCCGCCGGAATGCCCTTCGGCGGCGCCAAAGCCAGCGGCCTCGGCCGCGAAAACGCCGCCGCCGCTTTGGAACACTACACCCAACGCAAAACCATCTACGTCGGCATGGGAGGCGTCGATGCCGCCTTCTGACCTCCGTGTCCTCGGGCGCGCGGACTCCTCCAACGTTCAGGCCGTGATGTGGGGCGCGGCGGAACTCGGCCTGTCGCCGACCCGCGAGGACTACGGCCACCGCTTCGGCGGCCTCGATACGCTCGAATACGGATCGCTGAACCCCCACCGCCGCGTGCCCACCCTGATCGACGGCGAAACCGTCGTCTGGGAAAGCTGCGCCATCCTGCGCTACCTGGCCTCGGCCTACGGCGACGGCGGCCCCTTCTGGCCCTCCGACCCGGCGGACCGTGCAAAAGTCGATATGTGGGCCGAATGGGCCAAACACGCCCTCGCCGTCGCCTTCACCGGCCCGATCTTCTGGAGCCGCGTCCGAACCGCCGCCGGCGACCGCGACGAAGCCGCGCTCGTCCGCGCCATCGCCCAGTTCGAAGCTTCGCTCAACACACTGGCCCCCTACACGATCAAGGCCCAGTGGATCCTCGGCCCCAACCTGACCCTCGCCGATATCGTGGCAGGGCACAGCCTCTACCGCTATTTCACCATCGACATCCCCCGCAATCCGCCGCCGCTAATCGAGGCGTATTACGACCGCCTCACCAACCGACCTGCCTACGCGGAACACGTCATGGTCAGCTACGCCGCCCTGGCGCACCCCGAGGCCTGAATGGACGCCGACTACATCATCGTCGGCTCCGGCTCCGCCGGAAGCGTCCTGACCTACCGGCTCGCGGAATCCGGCGCCTCCGTCATCGTCATCGAAGCAGGCGGCACCGATATCGGCCCGTTCATCCAGATGCCGGGCGCCCTCAGCTTCCCCATGAACATGCCCCGCTACGACTGGGGCTACCGCACCGAACCCGAGCCCCACCTCGGCAACCGAACCCTTGCCTGCCCGCGCGGCAAGGTCATCGGCGGGTCCTCATCGATCAACGGCATGGTCTACGTTCGCGGCCACCCGGGCGACTACGCCGACTGGGTCTCGGCAGGCGCCACCGGATGGGGCTACGCCGACGTCGCCCCCTACTTCCGCCGGATGGAGACATGGCACGGCGGGTGGGACTCCGGCGACGCGTCTGTCCGCGGCACCGACGGCCCCCTGCACATCTCGCGCGGCCCCCGCACGAACCCCCTGTTCAACGCCTTCCTCGCGGCGGGGGAAGAGGCAGGCTACCCCCGAACCGGCGACTACAACGGCTCCGACCAGGAAGGCATGTGCGCCTTCGAAGCTACGATCTACAACGGCCGCCGCTGGTCGACCGCCAACGCATATCTCAAGCCCGCACTGATCTGGCCCAACGTGAGGAAAGTGAACGGCCTCGCCGAAGCCATTGTTTTCGAAGGAAACCGCGCCGCCGGCGTCCGTGTCGGCGACCAGACTCTCACGGCCACACGGGAGGTGATCCTCGCCGCCGGCGCCATTAACAGCCCCAAGCTCCTCCTCCAGTCCGGCATCGGCCCCGGCGCCGACCTGCAAGCGCTCGGCATCCCGGTCCGCGCCGACCGGCCCGGGGTCGGTGGCAACCTGCAAGACCATCTGGAGATCTACGTCCAAGCCATCTGCAAAGAGCCGGTGTCGCTCTACGGCCACTGGAACATGCTCGGAAAGGCGCTTGTCGGCACCGAATGGATGCTCATCAAAACCGGCCTGGGAGCGTCGAACCAGTTCGAGGCAGGCGCCTTCCTCCGCTCGTCGCCGGACGTCCCCTACCCGGACGTCCAGATGCACTTCCTGCCCATCGCCGTCCGCTATGATGGCCAAGCCGCTGCCGAAGGCCACGGGTTCCAGGCCCACACCGGCCCCATGCGCTCCCCCAGCCGGGGCCGCGTGACCCTCCGCTCGCCGAACACAACGGACGACCCCGTTATCCAGTTCAACTACATGAGCCACGACGAAGACTGGCACGACTTCCGCCGCGCGATCCGCATGGTGAAAACGATCTTCGAACAGCCCGCCCTCGCCCGCTACTACGGCGGAACGATTGAGAAACTCGACACCGACGACGACATCGACGCCGCGATCCGAGAGCACGCTGAAAGCGCCTACCACCCCTGCGGCACCTGTCGCATAGGCCAGCCCGACGACCCGCTTGCCGTAGTCGATCCCGACTGCTGCGTCATCGGCGTCGAAGGCCTCCGCGTCGCCGACAGCTCCATCTTCCCGCGCATCACCTACGGCAACCTCAACGCGCCCTCGATCATGGTCGGCGAGAAAGCGTCCGACCACATCCTCGGCAAACGCCTCCCGGCGGACGCATGACGGCGCTGGAGACCCGCAACGGCCTCCCCGACGCCCTCCGCGTCCTCGTCACGGAGTACCCCCGCGAGGGCTGGGAGGCACACCCGAACTTCACAGACCTCACCCGCTTCTGGCTCGACCGCCACATCATGTTCCGTGAGGTGATCAAACGCCTGACCGCCGGTGCCGCCGCCCGCCTTGAGGTCACCATCGACCCCCAACGCCATGCTAAAGAGGTCGCCCAATACAGCCGCTTCCTGCTGAACGAACTCAAGATGCACCACCACATCGAGGATGCGCATTACTTCCCACAACTCATGGGCTTGGACGCGCAAGTTGAACCGGGTTTCACGATCCTCGACGCCGACCACCACGCGCTCGACACCCATATCGACGCTCTGGGAACAGCGACCAACGCGTACCTCCAGCGCTGGTCCGAACCTGACGCCCCCGCCGGGGCCCTGCACACAACGCTCACAAGCTTCGATCGCTTCCTCGACCGTCACCTCACCGACGAAGAAGAACTCGTCGTCCCCGTCATCCTAAAACACGCACCGGCGTTGGATTGATGGAGGTCCGGGGCTTCGTCATCCACCTCGCCCGCGCCGCCGAACGCGCCCGACAGGTCGCCCGCATCATCGAGACCGCCCCAGTGCCCACCCGCGTCCTCGACGCCGTCGACGCCGCAACCGCCGACCTGTCGCCCTACACGCCCGACGCGCCCCTTGTACCCCGCTATCCCTTCCCGCTCAGCGAGACCGAAATCGCCGTCTTCCTCAGCCACCGCAGCGCGTGGCAGGCGATCCTCGACGAAGGGCTCGATGCGGCCCTCATCATCGAAGACGACGTCGCCTTCGACCCCGCCGCCTTCAACCCAGCCTTCACCGCCGCCCTTCCCTTCGCCCAAAACGGCGCCTACGTCCGCCTCCCCCAGAAAAAGCGCGAAAGCACCGGCGAAGCCCTCGCCCCCCTCATACGCCGCCCCACCGAAGTGGCGCTCGGCATGCAGGCCCAACTCGTCGGCGCCGAAGCCGCTCGCAACCTCCTCGCCGCCACCGAAACCTTCGACCGCCCCGTAGACGTCCTGATCCAGATGACCTGGATCCACCGCGCCGACATCCTCTCCGCCTGGCCATCCGGCGTCTCCGACATCTCCGCCACCCTCGGCGGCAGCACGCTGAAAAAGCGTCGCGGCCTCGGTGCCCGCCTATCAGCAGAGGCTCAACGCGCGCTTTTCCGCTGGCGCATCTCCAGGGTCGCGCGGGACCACGCTGGCAAACCCCGGTAGGGTGGGCAATCTGCCCACCGCCCCCTGCGCGCATCGCTCAAACCCTCCACAACCCCCGCTGGACGTTCCACACCCCGTCAGGCACACTGCGCGCGGAGGCATTTCAACGGATCGGAGCGCCACATGGCCCTCATTCAAACGCTCTTGCGCGCCGTAACCTGGTGGAACGGACAGACCATCGGCACCCAGATCTTCACCGCCCGCAAGGGGGTCAAAATCGGCGAGGACGAGCAGGGCAACGTCTTCTACGAAACCCGCGACGGCGCCCGCCGCTGGGTCGTCTACAACGGCGAGGCAGAGGCAAGCCGCGTCTCGCCAGAATGGCACGGCTGGCTCCACCGCACATGGGACGAGCCGCCCACCAAGGCCCCGCTCAAGCACAAAGACTGGGAAAAGCCCCATGTCGAGAACCTGACCGGCACCGCCATGGCCTACGCCCCGCCCGGCTCCATCCGCCGGACAGAGCCGGAGCCGCGCAAGGACTACGACGCCTGGAGCCCGGAGTAAGTGGCAAGCCAAACCGCAGAAATCGTCACCGGCGGCCTCGTCGTCGCGGCAGCCGCAGGGTTCCTGATCTACGCCAGCCAATTCAGCAGCGGGATCACCGGCGACGGAACCTACCCGCTCAGCGCCAGCTTCCGCTCCGCTGAAGGGGTGGGGGTGGGCACCGACCTCCGCCTCGCCGGGGTCAAGGTCGGCACCGTGACCGCGTTGTCGCTCGACCCCGAGACCTTTCGCGCCGAGGCCACATTCGCCGTGAACAACGGCTTGGAACTCCCTGACGACACAGCGGTTTCCGTCGCAACCGAAGGCCTCCTCGGCGGCACTTTCATAGAGGTCCTTCCGGGAGGTTCCGAATTCACCTACGCGGCGGGGGACGAAATCCTCGACACCGAAAGCTCCGTCTCCATCATCTCGCTCCTCCTGAAATTCGTGTCCGGTGGCGATGAATGAAGACCCTCGCGCTCCTCCTCCTCCTGACGACACCTGCCGCCGCACAAACATTCGGAGTGACCGACGATACCGTCACCCCCCTCCCCGATCTCTCCGAAGAGATCGAACAGGACGTCATCGAAGGCGGCATCGTCGTAGAACCGCTCGACATCAACCCGATCCAATCTGAAATCCTCACCCGCCCCCGTCAGGCCCCCATCGTCCGCGTCTCCACCGCTCCGGGCGCGGTCCTACGCGGCCTCGACAAAATCTCGGGGGAAGTCATCGACATGACCCTCGCCCAAGGCGAAACAGCCGAACTTGGGCGCCTGACCGTCGAAATGGGCGAATGCCGCTACCCGGCGGACAACCCCTCGGGCGATGCCTACGCGTTCTTGACCGTGACAGCCGAAGGCCTCGACGCGCCCGCGTTCGAGGGGTGGATGGTCTCCTCCAGCCCCGCCCTCTCAGCGCTCGACCACCCGCGCTACGACGTCTGGGTCATCCGCTGCAACAACAGCTGAGCCTCGGGCACCGGCCCCACGCCCCGGAAATTCCCATTCAAAATCAACGCGTCCGACAAACGCCCGCGATAATCCCTCCGCGGGATCTCAATCGCACCCAGCGTTGCCAGATGCGGCGTCAGGAACTGCACATCGAACAGCGTGAAGCCCCCCTCCCGCAGGCGATCCACCAGATACGCGAGCGCCACTTTCGACGCATCCGTTTTCCGCGAGAACATGCTCTCCCC
>JBCCXY010000122.1:0-11621 GCA_039190895.1 Pseudomonadota bacterium
CAGGGATCCCTAGGGTGGAAGCGCTTTCATCCCCGATGGTCATTGCGTTTAAATCGCGCGACCGAGCCATGAGCCCGACAAGAACCCCTACGTCGCCCCTCCGCTCCGCCGCACCGACTGTTCCCTGATCTCCGACGGCGCCGCCGCCATCGTCGTCGCGTCCGAAGCCGTCGCCGAATCCCTCAACAAATCCATCGCCTTCCGTGCCCGCACCCACGCCAACGACGTCCTCGCCATGTCCCGCCGCGACCCGACGGAATTCGGCGGCGCGAAACGCGCCTGGGCCGGGTCGCTGGAGGCGGCAGGCCTCACGCTCGACGACCTCGACTTCGTGGAAACCCATGACTGCTTCACAATCGCTGAACTCATCGAATACGAGGCCATGGGCCTCGCCGCCCCCGGTCGCGGCGCCGACGTCATCCGCGACGGCACGTCCACCCGCGACGGCCGCCTGCCGGTAAACCTGTCCGGAGGCCTGAAATCCAAAGGCCACCCCATCGGCGCCACAGGCGTATCCATGCATGTCATGTCCGCCATGCAACTCGCCGGGGAAGTACCCGAAGGCATGCAGGCCGCCAAAGCCGACATCGGCGCTGTCTTCAACATGGGCGGCGCGGCCGTCGCCAACTACTGCTCCATCCTCGAACGTGTGAGGTAACCACAGCCATCACAGCGTCGGCATCGCCCGACGCTTGAGACCCGCCGCCACCCGGACTATGTCGGCACTCCCGAAGGAGGCCGACATGCCGATCACCCTGCCCGAGACCCTGCCCGCCTACTCTGTCCTCACGGACGAGGGCGTCATGGTCATGTCCGACACGCGCGCCGCGCGGCAGGACATCCGGCCCCTCAAGATCGGCCTCCTCAACCTGATGCCAAAGAAGATCCAGACCGAGAACCAGTTCGCCCGGCTGATCGGCGCCACACCCCTGCAGATTGACTTCCACCTGATCCGCATGACGGAACATCAGACCCGCAACACCGCCGCTGCCCACATGGCCGAGTTCTACAGACCCTTTGAGGACGTGAAGGACGAGAAGTTCGACGGCCTGATCATCACCGGCGCCCCCATCGAACACCTGCCCTTCGGAGAGGTCACATACTGGGATGAGCTTCGCGAGGTGATGGATTGGACGATGACCAATGTGCACTCCACCTTCGGAGTCTGCTGGGGCGGAATGGCGATGATGTACCACCGCTATGGCATCCAGAAACACATGCTCGACGCGAAGGCCTTCGGCTGCTTCCGGCACACGAACCTCGCCCCCGCCTCGCACTTCCTGCGCGGGTTCTCGGACGATTGCGTAATCCCGGTCAGCCGCTGGACCGAGATGCGCCAGGATGAGATCGACGCGGCGGGCGGCCTTGTCACGCTCCTTGGCTCCCCCGACGTAGGTCCATGCCTCGTCGAGGATCCCGCAACCCGATCCTTGTTCATTTTCAATCACTTCGAATACGACAGCGACACGCTCAAGCAGGAATATGACCGCGATATTGCTGCCGGGACTCCCATCAACGTGCCCGCGAACTACTATCCTGACGACGACCCCGCGCGCGACCCGCTGAACCGCTGGCGCAGCCACGCGCACTTACTGTACGGCAATTGGATCAACGAGATTTACCAGTCGACCCCCTATGAGATTAACGAGATTGGCAGCGGCTAGCCTGGCCCTTCTGGCGGTCCTCGTCCTTGGGCTGCTCCTGTCCTACGCCGTCGCCACCTCCCGCGCGAACAGCGCGGAGGCCGCCTATCCGCCCGAGGGCGCATTCGTCGAGGTCCAGGGCCGCCGCGTCCACTATGTGGAAGCCGGCGAAGGCCCGCCCTTGATCCTGCTGCACGGCGCGGGCGGCAGCACGCGCGACTTCTCGTTCGACCTGATCGCTCGCCTCGCCCGCGACTTCCGCGTTATCGCCTTCGACCGGCCCGGCCTTGGCTACAGCGACCGCCTGCACGGGATGGACAGCGTGTTCAGCCTGGAGGCGGAGAGTCCGCAGGCCCAGGCCGCCCACCTCGCCGCCGCCGCGCGGCAACTTGGGGTGGAGCGGCCCATTGTCGTGGGTCACTCCTTCGGTGGGGCGATTGCCTATGCCTGGGCGCTGGATCACGACCCCGCTGCGCTGGTGTCGTTCGCCGGTGTGGCAAACCCCTGGCCCGGCAAGCTTTATCCGATCTACCGCGTCCATGACACCGCGCTCAGCGGCGCCGTCCTGCCCGTCCTGATCGCTGCATGGACCCCGAACGCCCGCATCGAAAGCGGCATTTCCGGCACCTTTGCGCCGCAATCAATGCCCGACGGTTACGACACACATATCGGCGTCTCTATGTCCGTGCGTCCCGATATCTTTCGCACCAATATCAGGCAGGTGAACGCGCTCTACCCCCACATCGTCCAGATGTCGGCCCGCTATGACGAACTGACCCTCCCCATTGAGATCCTGCACGGCACCGCCGACCTCTCGGTCCCGCTGCGGGTCCACTCCGGCCCCTTCGCCGACCGCATCGCCTCGGCCAATCTGACGGTGCTGGACGGGGTCGGCCACATGCCCCACCACGTTGACCCCGACGCCGCTGTCGCCGCCAT
This sequence comes from Pseudomonadota bacterium, assembly GCA_039190895.1. GTDB lineage: Bacteria > Pseudomonadota > Alphaproteobacteria > Rhodobacterales > Rhodobacteraceae > Ovoidimarina. Next base: position 2,583 of record JBCCXY010000122.1, read on the forward strand.
TAACCGCGCCGCAGAGCGTGCCGGGCTGAAGCTCCGGTAGGTGGGCAATCCGCCCCACCGCCCCGGCCGCTGAAGTCACACCCCGCGCACCCACATCCGTACCGGATTGCGCGAACACCGCGCAATCCTTACCTCTCGTTCCATGTCAGACGATACACTCCCCCTGCCCTTCGACGGCAGCATCAGCGACTACTTTCAGAATGACGCGCCCAAGGACGTCCGCAAAGCCATTGAAGATGCAGGTAAAAAGGACATCCTCGAAGCGGACTATCCATACGATGACCGGATGGACAAGGACGCCTACGAAGACGAAATCGACGCCCTCCAGCACGAACTCGTTCGCCTGCAGTCCGACGTGAAGGCGACAGGCAAGCGCCTCGCCATCGTCTTCGAAGGCCGCGACGCCGCCGGAAAAGGCGGCACGATCAAACGCTTCCGCGAAAACCTTAATCCTCGCATCGCCCGCACTGTCGCTCTGTCCAAGCCCTCGGACCGCGAGGCCGGACAGTGGTACTTCCAGCGCTACGTCTCGACCCTCCCGACAGAGGGAGAGATCGTGCTCTTCGATCGCTCCTGGTACAATCGCGCCGTGGTGGAACACGTTTTCGGCTTCTGCGAACCCGACGAGCGCAAGCATTTCTTCCAGCAGGTCAACGACTTCGAAAAGATGCTGATCGACGACGGCACCACGCTGGTGAAGCTCTGGCTCAATGTCTCGCGCGCCGAGCAACTGCGCCGCTTCCTTGCCCGCGAACGCGACCCGCTGAAGCAGTGGAAGCTGTCGTGGATCGATGTTGAGGGCCTCAGACGCTGGGACGCTTACACCGACGCGATTGCCGAGACCTTCGACAAAACCCACAGTTCCCACGCGCCGTGGACCATCGTCCGAACCGACGACAAGAAGCGCGCCCGCCTTGCGGCAATCCGGACGGTGCTGCAGCGGATCGACTACGACGGGAAAGGCTGGAAGGCCGACCTCACGCCCGATCCCAGAATCGCCGGTGGCCCAGACCTCTGGCATGCCTAAGCGCGGCTACCATCACGGCAACCTGCGCGAAGCACTCGTCGACGCCGCCCTCGCCCTGATCGAAGAGAAGGGACCGACCGGTTTCACTCTCTCAGAGGCCGCCAAGAAGGCGGGCGTGACACCGGCGGCGGTGTATCGCCACTTCAAAGGGCGCGAGGATCTGATCACCGAGATCGCCGAACAAGGCTACGCGATCTTCGCCGACCTCATGGAGTTCGCCTTCAACGATGGCAAACCCACCGCGCTCGCAGCGTTCGAGGCCACGGGCCGAGCTTACCTGGCCTTCGCCCGAAAATATCCGGGCCACTACGTCGCGATGTTCGAAAGCGGCCTCTCGATCAACCGCACGCCCGAACTCGCCCGCGTTGCGTCCCGCGCCTATGGCGTGCTGGAACGTGCAGCGACGGAACTCAGCGAACACATCCCCGCCGACAAACGCCCTCCGCCTCAGATGTTCTCAGCCCATATCTGGGCCATGAGCCACGGCGTCGTCGAACTCTTCGCCCGCGGCTCCCCCGGCACCAAGTCGCCCTTTCCGCCGGAAGACCTGCTGGAGACCGGCATCGGCGTATACCTGCGCGGCCTCGGCCTCATCCCCCCCGACGGCTGAACACCACGGGCAGAGCCGCACGCGCGACGCGGCCTCCCTCTGGCCTCCTTGCGAGCAACCCTCTAAGAATCGCAGCGAAGAAACGAGGGGCCACACGTGAAAGCAGTCATCCTCGCCGGGGGCTTCGGCACCCGGATCAGCGAAGAATCCCATACCTGCCCAAAGCCAATGATCGAGATCGGAGGCCGCCCGATCCTGTGGCATATCATGAAGATCTACGGGTCACATGGGATCTCGGACTTCGTGATCTGCTGTGGCTACAAGGGCTATATCATCAAGGAATACTTCGCGAATTACTTCCTGCACATGTCCGACGTGACCTTCGATCTGGCCGAGAACAGCATGCACGTGCACCGCCAGAACGCGGAACCCTGGCGCGTCACCTTGGTCGATACCGGCGAAACCACTATGACCGGTGGTCGCATCCGGCGCGCACGGGATCATCTGGACGACACGTTCTGCCTGACCTATGGCGATGGCGTTTCCGACGTCGACATCTCTGCGCTGATCGCCCACCACAAGGCGGCCCGGACCGAGGCGACGGTCACCGCGATCCAGCCCTCGGGCCGCTATGGCGCGCTGGATACCGAGGGCGATCACGTGAACGGGTTCATCGAAAAGCCAAAGGGCGACGGTCAATGGGTCAACGGCGGCTTTTTTGTCTGCTAGACGGCGTTCCGTCATACCGGGTTCTGGGCTGCGATGGACACAATGCGGGACAAGACTGTGCTGGAGGGGCTCTGGGCCTCCGGCAACGCCCGTTGGCGGGTGTGGTAAGGTGGTCGAAGCAAGGGCGATATGGCCCCCGTCAAAGAACGACTTCCGGAAGCTGTCGACCACCAGTTCAGTGCCCGCCTTGCTGGCGCTGTAGGGGTCGTGCCCGCCGAGCCGGTCATCCTCTTCGAAGGGTCGACCAGCGTTGTGGTTTGCGAAGACCTTGTCAGTCGTGACAACCGCGACCGCGCATCTCTGGTTAGAGCGACAGCGCAGTCAGCAGGTTCACGGTGCCATCTGGCCTCCCATAACCCGGCAAAACCAGGGATTGCGCGGCCAGATTCAGGACAATGTCGGGGTCAACGTCCCGAAGGCGGCGGCCGAGATCTTCGCCGGTTCGCACGTCGCCGTGCGCATGTCCTGGCAGACGGTGAAGATCCAGTTGCCGAAACAACGGCTGATATTTATCAGGCGGGTGCGCGAAGCCGACAACCTAGGCCCCCATCTGCTTCAGCCACAGCATCAGCCAACTGCCCTTGAACCTGGTATGCCCGGTCAGCAGCACGCGTTTGCCACGCCAGAAGGCGGGATCGGCCCGCGCCGGCAACGTTATCGGCGGTGCTGACATGGCGAAAGACCGTATCGTCCCCGACTTCGTGCGCGCCCGCATGGCTGGCGCGTCCGCTGAAATCCGCAATCCGGCCTCGACCCCTGGCAGCACGTACTTGACCCCCTGGCGGGCTATCTGTCGCTTGCGCAAGCCCTCTACGCGGGTGAGCCCGTGCGGGAAGCGTTCAACTTCGGCCCGGACGAAAGCGCCGAACGCCCGGTTCAGGATCTGGTCGAGGCCGCAACGGCCCGTTGGCCCGGCCCGTGGCATGTCGCCGAGACTACTGAGGCCCCACATGAGGCGGTCCGGCTGACCCTGTCCTCCGCCAAATCCCGAACCCGACTCGGATATCCCCGGCGCCTATCGGATCGAGCTTGACCACAAGGGCGACGACCGTGGCTTCTTCGCCCGCCTCTTCTGCGAGGAAGAATTCGCGGCCCACGGCCTCGCCACCCATATCACTCAGATAAACACGTCCTACAGCGCTGCCAGAGGGACGCTGCGTGGCCTCCACTTCCAGCGACCACCCAAGGCCGAGGCAAAGGTCGTCCGCTGTCTCAAAGGCGCGATTTTCGACGTCCTCGTCGATCTGCGCCCCGGCCCGAACCTCGGTAATCACCACGCGGCGGAGCTGACGGATGACAATCGCTCAATGCTCTACATCCCAGAGGGCTGCGCGCACGGGTTCCAAACGCTCACTGACGACGCGGAGCTTCTGTACTTCCACAGCGAAAGCTACGCCCCGGACCTCGAAGGCGGCGTCCACTACGCCGACCCCGCAATCGGCATCGACTGGCCGCTACCGCCTCTGAACGTCTCTGCGCGCGACCAGAAGTTCCCGCGACTTGCTGATCTGGAACCGCTATGAAGTGCCGCCATTGCAAAGCGCCGCTGGAGCTGACGTTCCTCGACCTCGGCCACGCACCGCCCTCCAACGCCTACCTGTCGCCCGAGCAACTGCAGGCGCCCGAGGTGACGTACCCCCTACGGATCAAGACCTGCACCAACTGCTGGCTCGTCCAGACCGAGGACTACACCGCCGCCGAAGAGCTGTTCAGCCCCGAATATGCCTACTTCTCATCGACGTCCAAAGGCTGGCTCGCCCACGCCGAGGCCTATGCCGCGATGATAACCGTGCGGCTCGGGTTGACCGCCGACAGTCACGTGATCGAAGTCGCCTCCAACGACGGCTACCTGCTGAAGAACTTCGTCGCGAAGGGCATCCCATGCCTCGGCATTGAATCAACTGACAGCACGGCAGATGCGTCCGATGCCCTAGGCATCCCGACCTTGCGCGAGTTCTTCGGCGAAGCCCTCGCCCACCGCCTCGCCGAAAAGGGCAAAGCGGCGGACCTCATCGTTGGAAACAATGTTTACGCCCACGTCCCGGATATCAACGATTTCACTATGGGGCTTGCCGCCGCCCTGAAGCCCGACGGTGTCATCTCCCTTGAATTTCCCCACCTTCTCAACCTGATATCCGACTCTCAGTTCGACACAGTCTATCACGAACACTTCTCATACCTCTCCCTCTCCGCCGTCACTCGCATCTTCGCCGCCGCCGGTCTGCGTGTCTTCGACGTTGAGCATCTGCCCACCCACGTCGGCAGCCTCCGCATCTATGGCTGCCGCGAGGGAGCATCGCATTCGCCGACACCGGCGGTCGCCGAGACCTTCGATGCCGAACGCAAGGCGGGCCTCGAAACCGAGACCCCGTATCGCGCCTTCCAACAGTGCGCGGACACCGTGAAAGACGGGTTGCTGCGTTTCCTTCTGGACGCCAAGGCGCGGGGCAAGTCCGTCGCCGGATACGGTGCTGCGGCCAAAGGCAACACCCTGCTGAATTACGCCGGGGTCAAACCCGACCTTCTGCCCATGGTCGCCGACGCCGCCCCTGCGAAACAGGGCCAGCTTCTGCCCGGTTCGCACATCCCCATCGTCACGCCGAAGGCGCTGATTGAGGCACGCCCCAACTACGTCCTGATCCTCCCGTGGAACATCGCAGCCGAGGTGATGGCTCAACTCAGCCCCCTCCGCGCCCAAGGCACTCAATTCGTCACCGCCATCCCCGACCTTCGGGTCCAATGACCCGGAGCGCAGATGGTTCACTAAGCCCGCCCAACTCGGCAACCTGCCGCCTGCCACGCGATCTCCATGGCCATCCGAACCATGCCGCGCTAGGTGTTGCCGTGGGGGGCGACGAGCAGGGGTAACCAAATGACCGTCCTCGTAACCGGCGGCGCCGGATACATCGGGAGCCACATGGCCTGGGCGCTGACCGACCAGCGCGAGCATGTGGTGGTCCTCGACAGTCTCGTCCGTGGCAACCAGTGGCTCGTGCCACCCGACGCAGTGTTTGTGCAGGGCGACGCAGGCGACACCGACCTCGTGACGCAATTGATCCGTGACTACAACATCACCGACATCATCCACTTCGCGGGCTACATTATCGTGCCGGAATCCGTCCGCGATCCGATGCTATACTACGCTGGCAACACGGATGTTTCACGCCGTCTGATCGACACCGCTGCACGGGCCGGGGTCGAACGTTTCATCTTCTCGTCCACCGCCTCCGTCTACGGCATGGCGGGCACCGGGCTCTTGTCAGAGACACTGCCAACCGTGCCCACCAACCCCTACGCGTCGAGCAAGCTGATGACCGAGATGATGCTCGCCGACATCTCGCAGGCCACCGGCCTCCGCTATGGCGTCCTGCGCTACTTCAACGTCGCGGGCGCCGATCCCCAGGGGCGCACGGGCCATTGCGCCCACGAGGCGACACACCTGATCAAGGTCTGCTGCCAGGCCGCCCTCGGCCTGCGCCCAGGCGTAGACATCTTCGGCACCGATTACGCCACGCCCGACGGGACCTGCCTGCGCGATTACATCCATGTGTCTGACCTGGTCGAGGCACATCGCCTCCTCCTCCACGACCTGCGCGACGGCGGGGAAAACGGCGTGATGAACTGCGGTTACGGGCGCGGCCTCTCGGTGCGAGAGGTCATCGCCGCCGTCAAAGACGTCAGTGGAACCGATTTCCTAGTCCGCGAAACCGCCCGGCGCGCGGGCGACCCCATCAGCCTGATCGCCGACACAAGCCGCCTGACGGCCCGCCTCGGCTGGACGCCCAAGCACGACGACCTGTCCGGCATAGTTCGCTCTGCCCTCGACTGGGACCGCCACCTCGCATCCAACGCGCAGAAACGCGCCTAGCGAGCGACGCTAGACGCGAAGCGAGTTCGGCGAGCGGGCCCCCAACGTGGGGTCACGCTGTGGATGGAATTGTAGCGTTGGCCTTGTAACCACACCCCCACCCTTGCTAAATTAGATGGGAGAGAAAAAAGAGGCGGCGCGAAAGACACGCGTCGCCTTCGTATTGAGAGGCACGGATATGTCCTGGACGGATGAGCGGGTTGAGCTTCTGAAAAAGATGTGGAGCGAAGGGCAAAGCGCCAGCCAGATCGCCAAAGAGCTTGGCGGCGTCACGCGCAATGCGGTGATTGGCAAGGTGCATCGCCTCGGCCTGTCAAACCGCACCAACGCGCAACCCGCCAAGCCTGCAAAGGAAAAGGAAAAGGCCGAGCGCCCGGTAACGGCCAAGGCAACCGCGAAAGTGGCCGAACCCGCCGAAGCCGCGCCCGAACGCCCGGCCCCGCCGCCCGCCCGCAAGGCGATTATCCCAGCCGGTCAACCCCTGCCGCCCCAGCCCTCAGCCAACGAAATCTCGCCCGAGGCGCTGGCAAGCGTCCGCGAGGTCGAAAAGAAGTCCAAGAAAATCTCGCTCATGGAACTGACCGAGCGGACCTGTAAATGGCCCGTGGGCGACCCGGCCACCGACGATTTCTGGTTCTGCGGCCTCCCGGTCCAGGCGGGCAAGCCATATTGCGAAGCGCATGTCGGCGTGGCCTTCCAGCCCATGTCGTCGCGCCGCGACCGCCGCCGGTAGCGGTAGGGTGGGCTATCTGCCCACCGCCCCAGTGAAACATCAAGCTCGACAGTGCCGCGCGATCTCCCGCGTGCGAAGACCAGTTTCGACCAACATGCAGCGATCCCGCGCTTCGTAGTAATACCCGCGCGCGTACCACTGCGCCGCCGTCGCCTCGTCCCCATAAGACAACAGCCACGCGCCACGCAGGTACTTAACCGCCCATCTCAGATTGGTCTCGGCATCCAACAACTCGGACGGAGCGCCGACAAACCCCATATTCTCAGCCGTCGCAGGCAGGATCTGCATGAGCCCGTAATACGGACCATTCCGCGCCGCAGGGCGATAGTCGCTCTCCCGCTGAATAACCCGATGCACGAGGGTGCGAGGCACCCCGTACAAATCCGCATACTGGTTGATCAACGGCCGCAACTCTGCCGTCTCGCCCGGATGCAACGGCAAGTCTCGCGTCGGCGCGGCCTCATCCGACCCACCACCACACCCAGCCAAACAAACTGCCAAAAGCAAAGCGAAAACTCTCATCCTAAACTCCACTCGGCCCTGGCCTTCATCTTGGCCAAAGTACTCTCGGGGGAGTTTGAGGGGGCAGACAGCCCCCTCATTCCCCAAACAAAGACGTGCGCCGCAGGCGCTCATCCGGATTGGCAACCCTTTGGCAGCGCTGTATCCCTCGCGCGATGAACAATCCACCCGACCTTCGCCCGGACCGCGCCACCGCGCGCTTTGATGCTCAACCCAGCGTTCGTCCCGATAAGCAGCCGATGATCGGCATGGTGTCGCTCGGGTGCCCAAAAGCACTCGTGGATAGCGAACGCATCCTGACGCGGCTCCGGGCCGAGGGCTATGGGATCTCACCCGACTACCAGGGCGCCGACGCGGTGATCGTCAACACCTGCGGGTTCCTCGACAGCGCGAAAGCCGAGAGCCTGGAGGCCATCGGCGAGGCGCTGCACGAAAACGGGCGGGTGATCGTCACCGGCTGCCTCGGGGCGGAACCGGAGTACATCACCGGTGCCCACCCCAAGGTGCTCGCCGTGACCGGACCGCAGCAATACGAGGCCGTGCTCGACGCGGTGCATGACACGGTGCCGCCGGACCCGGACCCGTTCGTGGACTTGTTGCCAGCAAGCGGGGTGCGGCTCACGCCGCGGCACTATGCGTATCTAAAGATCTCCGAGGGCTGCAATCACAAGTGCAAGTTCTGCATCATCCCCGACATGCGCGGGCGCCTTGTCTCGCGACCGCATGCCGCCGTGATGCGCGAGGCGGAGCGGTTAGTGACCGCCGGAGTGCGGGAACTGCTGGTGATCAGCCAGGATACCTCGGCCTACGGCACCGAACGCGGTGCCCCTCATCGCGTCGAACAGGCAGCTTTAGAAGAGCAGCCGATCACAACGCTCGCGCGGGATCTGGGGTCGCTGGGGGCGTGGGTACGGCTTCATTACGTGTACCCCTACCCTCACGTGCGTGAGGTTGTCCCGTTGATGGCCGAGGGGTTGGTGCTGCCGTATCTCGACGTCCCGTTCCAGCACGCCCACCCCGATACGCTGCGGCGGATGGCGCGGCCGGCGCATGCGGAGAAGACGTTGGATCGGATCGCCGAGTGGCGGGGGATTTGTCCGGAGATTGCGATCCGCTCCACCTTCATCGTGGGCTATCCGGGGGAGACGGAGGCGGAGTTTCAGACGTTGCTTGACTGGCTGGAAGAGGCGCAGCTCGACCGGGTGGGGTGCTTTCAGTACGAGAATGTCGAGGGCGCGCGGGCGAATGATCTGCCGGATCACGTGCCCGACGCCGTGAAGGAAGAGCGGTGGCAGCGGTTCATGGAGACGGCGCAGCGGATCTCGGCGGCGAAGCTGGCGGGGAATGTTGGGACCGAGGTGCGGGCAATCGTGGATGCCGTGGATGAGGAGGCGGCGACGTGCCGGACCGTGGCGGATGCGCCAGAGATTGATGGGACGCTTTTCCTCGACGAGGGGTTCGAAAATCTCGTGCCGGGAGACATCGTTACGGCGCGGGTGGAAGAGGCGGATGAGTATGATCTTTGGGGGTCCCCATGGGGACCGATCGTAACGCGCTGTAACTAAATCTTTTTTTGGATTGAGAGTGCGGGACCGGGGGGCCAGCCCCCC
>JBCCXY010000123.1:0-11609 GCA_039190895.1 Pseudomonadota bacterium
CGAGGCGAGTACCAACACGCGCGGTTGGGCGGGCGAGAAACTGGAAATTCCGATGCAATAGACCCTGTTTCGCCGTGATCGGTGGGCATATTGCCCACCCAACCGGCCAGCAGAACCGTCGCTCGCAGAAGGTGTAGGGTGGGCAATCTGCCCACCGCCCGCTACGCCGAAACCTTCGACCTGCGTCCTTCCCAAAGCCACGCGGCCACGGCCAGGAATGCCGCGACCAGCAGGAATAGCCAGCTTGGCAGGAACGGGCGGACGGCGACTTCGGCGGTCAGATAGGCTTCGCGCGGGACGATCCCCAGCCAGCCGCGACCGGAGGCCGGGCGCCCCTCTCGCACGCGGCGGAGGTCGGGCGTGCCGTCTTCGATGGAGAGCACGCCCCCGCGCCGGGCATTCACGAGGGGGTCCAGCACCTCGGCGCTCGCAATGGTCTCTTCGAACTCCTTCGGCGCGGCAGGACCGAGCGCGATGACGGCCTCTTTGTCGCCGTCGGTAAGCCGGTAGAGCCCGATCTCGAGCCCCTCATGGATCGCGGTGAACATGCCCGGGCGTTCTTCGGTCAGCTCCACCGATACGGTGGACCCGTCGGGCCCGGTGATCTCCACGCTCTCCGCCGTCTCCCCCAGGGTGCGGCGAATGATGGTCATCGTCTGGCCTGCGGCGGTCACGGTGAGCGCCTCTTCCTCCAGCTCCGGTTCTTTCATCATCCAGTGCGCGAGGCGGCGCAGGAGTTCCAACTGAGGCCCGCCGCCTTCGTAGCCACGCGACCAGAGCCATGCGTGATCCGATGCCATAAGCGCCACGCGCCCCTCGCCCACGCGGTCAAGGATCAGAAGCGGGCGGTCGTCCATCCCTGCCATCACAGTCGTCCCGGAAACCTCTGTCACATCGATCAGCCGCATCCAGCGGCCCCAAGGGGCGTCGTCCTCAGGCAATCCGGCGAGCGGCGAATGCGCGGCTAGCCCTTCCGTGACCGGGTGCCGTTCGCCAAGCTCGGTGATTTCGGGCGTGAAGCCCTGTTCGAGCACCCGGCTTGTGGGCGCGCCCGGGATGATCTCACCCAGAGGCGAGCGGAAGATCGAGTTGGCGGTGGCAAAGTCCGGCCCCGCGGCGACCAGCACGGCGCCGCCGTTTTCGACATAGGTGCGCACGTTGTCGAGGTAGATACCCGGCAGGATCCCGCGCCGCTGGTAGCGGTCGAAGATGATCAGGTCGAATTCGTCGATCTTCTCCAGGAACAGCTCGCGCGTTGGGAAGGCGATCAGGGACAGCTCATTCACCGGAACACCGTCCTGCTTTTCGGGCGGGCGGAGGATGGTGAAGTGGACGAGGTCCACCGAAGAGTCGGACTTCAGGAGGTTGCGCCACGTGCGTTCGCCCGGGTGCGGGGCGCCGGAGACGAGCAGCACGCGAAGGCGGTCGCGGACGCCATTGATCTGAACGACGGCAGAGTTGTTGCGGTTGGTCAGTTCAGTCTCTTCCGGCGGCACGGTGAATTGCAGGACGTTCATGCCGCCATGGGGCAGCGTGACGGGCAAGGTGAGGTCTTCGCCCACCGGCACGTTGAAAACCTGCGGTTCGCCGCCGTCGACGGCGATTTCGATATCGGCCATGGCACCGTTGATGTCCGCCGGGACGGCGCCCTGATCCTCAATCCGCAGGGTGAGTTCCACCGGCTCCCCCAGGATCGCGAAGGCCGGGGCGTTGCGGACGATCAGCCGCCGGTCCCAGTCGCCCGAGCGCCCGGTGAGCAGCACGTGGACGGGCGCCGGAAAGTCTGGCGCGCGGTTCATGTCGTGGACCTGCCCGTCGGTGATCAGGATAGCCCCGGCGAGGCGGGCGCGCGGCTCTTCGGCCATCATTTCGGCCAGCGCGGTCATCAGGAGGGTGCCCTGGTCGCCCTCGGAATCCGCAACGCGGGCGATGCGAAGCTCCGTGTCGCCGAGGGCGGCGACTTCGGCCTCGATCCGCTCCAGCGCGGCAGCGTTCTGGTCGGCGCGGTCGGAGATATTCTGGGACGCGCTTTCGTCGACGACGGCGAGGACGATGTCGGTCAGCCGCTCCCTCTCTTCGGTCTGGAGCGAGGGGTTGGCGATGGCGAGCAGCAGGACCGCCGCCGCGCCGATGCGCAGCCACCAGCCCTTGAGCCCGCGCCATGTGGCGAAGACGAGGAACAGCGCCGCGAGGCCCAGCACCGCCCAGAGGACGGGGAGCGGGATCAGCGGGTCAAAGATCAGCGTGCCGTCCATCTACTGCCCCAATCGGTCGAGGAGGGCGGGCACGTGGACCTGATCGGATTTATAGTTGCCGGTCAGCACGTGCATGATCAGGTTCACGCCAAAGCGGTAGGCGATCTCGCGCTGGCGTTCGCCCGAGAACCCCCGGCCCACGGGGAACATCGGGCGGCCCTGGGGGTCGACGGCCCAGGCAGAGGCCCAGTCGTTGCCGCCAATGACCACCGGGGTGACGTTGTCGTTGAGGTTGCGGAAGGGCATGCCTTCGACCTGCTCGGCGTCGGGTGGCGCGGCCTCGACCCAGACAGAGCGGCTGGTGTGGCGGCCCGGGAAATCCTGCAGCAGGTAGAATGTGCGGGTCAGGACGTGGTCTTCGGGGATCGGTTCCAGCGGGGGGATGTCGAGGGGCAGCGCGATCTCTTGCAGGCGGCGTCCGGCGCCGCTGCCGCTGCCAAAGCTGGAGACGTCTGCATCGCGGGTGTCGAAGACGATCATGCCGCCAGAGCGGAGGTAGGTGTTGAGCTTGACGTAGGCCTCTTGCGAGGGGATCGGCTGGTCGGAGGAGACGGGCCAGTAGAGGATCGGGAAGAACGACAGCTCGTCGGTTTCGAGGTTCACGGCGATGGGCTCCACCGGTTCGATGGAGGTGCGGGCGTAGAGAACCTGGCTGAGGCCGCGCAGGCCTGCTTCGGCAACATCGTCGAGGCGCGGGTCGCCGGTGATCACGTGGGCGAGGACCACCTCGCTGGTGGAGGCGATGGCGAAGCTGTCGTCCTGCTCCTGTGCCACGGCGCGGTCCGGGGCGGACACGGCCAGCAGGCTGAGGGCGAGCGCGGCGGCTGCGCCGCCGCGGAAGAGGCCGGAGAGGCGACCGCCAAGCCAGAGTGAGGCGATGATGTCGGCCATCAGGGCCGCGAGGGCGGCGGTCAGGGCCCATCCTTTGAGCGGGGTTTCCTCTTCGACCGAGAGGCCTTCGACGGTGATGTCGCCGGGCCATGTCACGGCGGTGACCTCGGTTTCCGGGCCGATCACGTTGAGGGCGAGGCGGCGGTCTTCCCCTGCGTAGAGGCCGGGTTGCAGGTCAGGGCCCGGGACGGCGTCGACGAGCGCTTCACCCGGGACGCCGGGGAGGGTGCCGGCGTCGGTGACCTCTCCGAACGCGGTGAGGACCTGGTCCGGGGCCCATGTGGTGCCGGCCATTTCTTCAAGGGACGGTGAAGTGGGACGGGTCGAGACGGCGAGGCGTTCGAGCATCTGGACGAAGAGGCCCGAGAGGGGGAGGCTCGACCATTCCGCATTCGCGGTGGTGTGGAAGAGGACGACCTGCCCCTCTTCGACGCGCTTGCGGGTAACGAGGGGGGTTCCGTCGGCGAGGGACGCGATGGTGCGGTCGGCGAGGGTCGGGTCGGGTTGCGCCATGACTTGGGCGGTAATGCGGACTTCGCCCGGAACGGGCAAGCCGAAGAAGGGGGAGCTTTCGGGGAAGGCGCGCAGCTCCTTGGGTTCGCCCCAGCTCATCGCGCCACCCACGGCGCGGCCCCCGGCGCGGAGGCGAACGGGCATCAGGGGGTCTTCCTCGCCCCGCGAGACGTCGCTGGCGGCGAGCCGTGGCCCGGCGAAGCGGACGAGGAGGCCGCCTTGCGCGACCCAGTCCTGCACGACCTGCGCCTCGATGGGTGACAGGGTGGCGACGTCGGCGAGGATGATGGCGTCGGGGTTGGCGAGGACGATGTCTTCGATGGTGCCCTCGATCAGATCCGCCGTCGGCACGAGCGCCTGTTCGAGGTAGTGGGTGGGCGACAGAAGTTGCAGGCCTTCGCGATCTTCCCGCCCGGACACCAGCGCCACTTCGCGGCGCCGCAGGGCGTCATCGGCAAGGGAGACAGCACCGGCGGAGCGGACGCCCTCAACCTCGAACCGGGTGATGCGGTTGCGCAGTTCGGGGGGCAGCGCGAGTTCGATTTCGGCATCGGTGGCCTCGGCCTCGAAGGTCAGGGTACCGCGCGCAAGGACGCGGGGCGTGCCTGCGGGGTCGAGGCCGTGGGCGGCGACCGTGGCCTCCGCCGGGTTGCCTGCGCGGGCGCGTGAGCCGCTGAGAACGAGGTTGCCGTCTTCAAACGCGGCGGGGCGGAGGACGGTGACGGGGCGGGGGCTTTCGAACACGGTGAGCGTCCCGGCGTCACGGGCGCGGTCCAGCAGGTCGGCGCGCCATGGGTAGTCGAGGCCGTCGGACATCCAGAACAGCTCCACATTTCCCGGCAGATCCTGCGCGTCCCACCAACCAAGCAGCGTCTCGGCCTCGGGCACCCACGGCTTCGGTTCCAGGTTGGGCAACCCGCGCAAGGACGCATCCGCCGCCTGAAACGGCACGTCGCCTGCAGGCAGGTCGGTGAGCGTCACGAGGCCCACGGGGCGCCCGGCCCGGCTGGCCTCTTTCAAGAGCGCATCGAGGCGATCCATGCGTTGGGACCAGTCACGGGCGTCGGCCCATGTCCCGTCGACCATGACGAGCAGCGGCCCGTCTTCACCATCGGTCTCAACGTCCGGGTTCAGAATTGGGCCCGCGAAGCCGAGAATGACGGCCGCGATTGCCAGCATTCGCAGAAGCAGCAGCCACCACGGGGTCTTATCCGTCTCGTTCTCTTCATCCTCCAGCCCCAGCAGCAGCGCAACACCCGGGAACCGGCGCCGGATCGGCGCGGGTGGCACGGCGCGCAAGAGGAACCACAGGATCGGCAGGGCGATCAGGCCCAGCAGCAGCCACGGCGCGGTGAATCCTATGGGGCCGAGAACCAGCATCAGTGCAGCTCCAACGCGGTGAACAGCCACAACAATGCCGACGACGCCGAGCGGTCGGTGTGGTGAACGTGGGTCTGCCAACCGGTGAGGCGGGAAAGCGACTGAAGCTCTGCCTTCCGTTCCGCCAGACGGTCCAGGTACCGGTCCTTGAGGTCCCGCGCCTTCTGCGACTCGAACTGAATGGTGCCGCCCACCGATTCAAAGATCGTGCGCCCGTCGTAGGGGAATGCCTCTTCCGCCGGGTCGAGCACTTGCAGCAATACGCCCCGCACACCGCGATCCGCTGCTTTGGTCAGCGCAGTCGTGACCGGGGTGATGTCGCCCAGAAAATCGGACACGAACACCGCGCGCGAGTGCGACAGGAGCCCGCGCGTTTCGGGGGCACCATACTCGCGCAGATCCTCCATCGAGGATAGCGTATCGGCGAGGCGAAGAAGCTGAAGCTCGCCCGACCGGGGCGGGAGAGAGTGGTCGGCCATGCCAACACGTTCCCCGCCACGGACCAGAAGGATCGCGACCGCCAGCGCGAGGGTCCGCGCGGTCAGCGACTTGGTCGGCAGCTTGTCCGTCGACGCGAAGTCCATCGACTGGGACGGATCGACCCAGAGGACGACGCTTTGCGCCGCCTGCCACTCCTTCTCGCGCACGAAATGCGAGTCGGATCGGGCCGAACGGCGCCAGTCCACCTGCCGCGACTCGTCACCGGGCGTTGCCGGGCGGTACTGCCAGAACTCATCGCCGATCCCTGGCCTGCGCCGACCGTGGCGCCCAAGAAGAACCGTCGCGGCCAGATGCTCTGCCGCCGCGAGAAGCGGGGGGAGCGGGCCAGCAAGGTCTTCCGCCCGGGCGCGCAGGTCGGCGGGGTGGATCACGCGGCAGCCTCGACGCGGGTCACGCGGGTGGCCACCTCGGCGATCACGTCGCCCAGCGCGACGCCCCGGGCGCGGGCGGCGAAGGTCAGCGCCATGCGGTGGGTCAGAACCGGTGTTGCCATGTCGGCGACGTCATCGACAGAAGGTGCCAGACGCCCCTCCAGCAACGCACGCGCCCGGACGGTCAGCATCAGCGACTGCGCCGCGCGAGGTCCGGGGCCCCAGCCGACATTTTCTTTGACTGTATCGGGGGCGGAGTCGTCGTCGGGGCGACAAGCCCGGACGAGATCAAGGATTGTCTCCATGATCGCCTCGCCCACCGGCATGCGGCGGATCAGCGACTGTGCGGCGATCAGTTCGTCCGGGGAAAACACGGCGCTCGACTCCGCCTCGCTGACACCTGTCGTGGCGACGAGGATGTCCCGCTCGGCCTCGCGATCGGGATAGGGGACGTCGATCTGAACGAGGAAGCGGTCAAGCTGTGCTTCGGGAAGGGGGTAGGTGCCCTCTTGCTCAATCGGGTTCTGCGTGGCGAGCACGTGGAAGGGCGCTGGCAAGGGGTGCGGTTGTCCGGCAATGGTCACAGACTTCTCCTGCATCGCCTGCAGAAGCGCGGACTGCGTGCGAGGGGAAGCGCGGTTGATTTCGTCTGCCATCAGAAGCTGGCAGAACACCGGGCCTTCAATGAATTTAAAGGCGCGCGAGCCATCGGCGCCGGTTTCCAGCACCTCGGATCCGAGGATATCGGCAGGCATGAGGTCGGGCGTGAACTGCACGCGGGCGCCATCGAGGCCAAGCACGGTCGACAGCGTGTCCACCAGCCGGGTCTTGCCGAGCCCGGGAAGGCCGATCAGCAGGCCGTGGCCGCCGCAAAGGATCGAAGAGAGCACGAGGTCAACCACACGGGGCTGCCCGATGAACCGCCGCTCGATACTCGCTTTTGCGTCCGCCAGCTTGGCCCCAAGCGCCTCGATCTCGGCGACCAAATCCTGCTCATCTTGCATGCCCATCTCCTGCTGAATGCTGGTAGACTTAATATCCGCGACTATCCTTCCAAGGACAAATGGCAAAAAGGTGTAGTCACGAATGAGTGCCGGAAAACCGCCTGCCCCGTCTGCCGAGGGCCTTGAAAAGAGCGCGCGTGCTGCGTCAAAGGGCGGTTTGCCGCCGGTGCATCTGTGGAACCCGCCATTTTGCGGGGATCTGGACATTCGCATCGCCCGGGATGGGAGGTGGTTTTACCTCGGCTCACCGATAGCACGACCGGAGTTGGTGCGGCTGTTTTCGACGATCCTGCGGAGGGACGGGGACGCGTATTTTCTGGTCACGCCGGTCGAAAAGGTGGGGATCACGGTGGACGATGCGCCGTTTGCGGCCATCGACTTTAGCGTCACGGGGTTGGGCGAGGCGCAGACCCTGATTTTTGAAACCAACGTGGGCGACCGCGCGATCGCGGGTCCGGATCATCCGATCCGGGTTGTGAGGGCACCAGAGACGGGGGAGCCGTCGCCGTATATTCTTGTCCGTGCCAATCTGGAGGCGCTGATTGATCGGAAGAGCTTTTATCGGCTTGTCGATATTGGGGCGCACCACGACCACGAGGGCGAGCGGTGGTTCGGGCTTTGGTCCTCGGGCGCATTCTTTCCGATCATCCCGTCGGAAGAGCTGTTGGACACCTGAGCGGTGGGTGGCGGCTTCAGCGACCCGCTGCAATGGCGAGGCCTTCGGCGACGGCTGTGAAGACCTCGGCGAAGGAGTGGTTGGCTTGCGGGAAGCGGGCTTTCATGGTGTCGGGGACCATGGTCATCAGGCTTGAGCCGCCAACATAGATCACCCGGTCCACCCGCTCGGCACTGAGGCCCGCGCGGGCGAGAGTTTCGATTGCCCCCTGGTCAAGGTCTTCGGCGAATGCTGCGAGGCAAGCCGTCACCGCATCCTCGGGCAGGTCGGCAAACAGACCCTGTTCCACCACATTCAGGCCGATTTGCGCCGTTGCGGACCCGCTGTTTGCTTCGATTTTGCCACGCTCTACGGCGAAGGCGAGTTCATGGCCAAGTTCGTGCTCCAGCACCGCTCCGAGGCGGGACAGCGTCCCGGGGTCTTCGGCGAGGCGGGTCATCTCGGCGACCATGCGTTTGTTCTGGGTGGTGTAGAGGAAGGGGATTTCCTCCCACGTGGCCAGTTTGTGGAAAATCGACTTGGGCGCGGGCAGGGTACCGGCGCCCATCGCCTTGCGGATCTCGGTGCCAAGGCCGAGGAGGGGCATCACGCGGTCGATGCTGATCGCGCGGTCGAAGTCCGTGCCGCCGATGCGGACGCCGTGGTTGGCGAGGATGGTGACGCCCGCGTTCCCGGCCCGGAACAGCGAGAAGTCCGACGTGCCGCCGCCGATGTCGACGATCAGCCCGACCTCGCCCGACACAACGCCGCTCGCAATGGCGGCGGCTTCGGGCTCGGGGAGGAATTCGACCTCCTGAAAGCCCGCCGCGTGATAGCAGGCGCGGAGGTCGTCTTCAGCCTGCCGCTCTCGCGGGTCGTCCGCGCCGTGGAAGACCACCGGGCGGCCTGAGACGGCGCGGTCGAAGACCTGTCCCGTATCTGCCTCAGCGCGGTCCTTCAGGTGGCGGAGGAAGCGGCCGATGATGTCGACGAAGGTGAGCTGTTCGTTCAAGAGCCGACGCTTTTCGTGCATCAGCGAGGTGCCCAGCACCCGCTTCAGGGCCCGCATGAACCGGCCCTCGGCGCCCTCCAGCAACGCGGCGTTGGCCGGGTCGCCGATCAGGATTTCTCGCATGTCGAACTCAAAGAAGAACGTTGTCGGGATCGTGGTCTGGCCGGGCGATAGCTCGATCAGGCGCACGCGCCCGTCCTGTGCCACCCCGGCGGCGGAGTTCGACGTTCCGAAATCCACGCCCAGCGCCTGGCCCCGCTGTGCCATGCCAAACACCCCTGATCTGTCGCAAAGACGCCCCGCCTACGCAGCCAAGCCAGTCGCGTCAAGTCAGCGGCTGCGCATCCGTTCGACAATCCGCGCCATCCCGCCGGGTCGCACAAGAAACGACAGCCCGAAGCCCGCACAGAACCCCGCCAGCTCGGCAATCCAGTCGAGGTTGCCGCCGAAGAGGACGCCAAACACCAATTGGATGCCCATCAGGAACGCGATCAGCGTAAATGCCTGATGCGTTGGCCCGCCCGTGGCTGCAAGATTCGCCCAGAGGATATAGGTGTAGGCCCCGATCAGCCCGTAAACCGCCGGATATCCGCCGATCAGCGCGTTTTGCGACGGCACCAGCAGCGCATAGACGAAACCGCCCAGGATCGCCGATCCGAAGAATATGATGAACACGGCGGCAGACCCCATCGTGTCGCCCACGAGCTTGCCCATCGCCAGAAGGAACACCAGCACCATCACCATGTGCATGAAGCCGCTATGGACAAACGGGTAGCTCACAAAGCGGTGCAGAAAGTCATACGTCCACAGCCCCGTCTCGACCGCATAGCGGAACAGTGCGCCGGAAAGTCCCTGGTTCTGCACCCATTCCAACCGCCAACCGATGGCCTCGGGGCCGCCGACAACTCCGCTCGCGCCCGCAACAAAGATGATCTCGATCAGGACAATCGGCAGAGCCAAAAGGACCACTGCCAAGGGAAGCGGGTTGACGGGAGGGGCATCCGGATCTCCGGAAGCGGGAAAGACCATTGATTCAGTTCCTTGACGGACCGTGACCCCCTCGGTAATCGACCCGGCAAAAGAAATCCACACCCTGAGGATAAATGACATGGCGGAACCCGCTTTCACGCCGCGAGTGTTCTCTGGCGTCCAGCCGTCCGGTGGCCTGACGCTGGGCAACTACCTTGGCATGGTCAAGCGCGCGGTCGAAATGCAGAACTCGGGCGACTTCGAGACGATCTATTGCATGGTCGACCTGCACGCGATTTCCGTCTGGCAGGATCCGGCGGCGCTGCGCGAGAACACGCGGGAGCTTGCGGCGTTCTTCATCGCGGCGGGGATCGATCCGCAGAAATCGATCTTCTACAACCAAAGCCAGGTGCCAGAACACGCGCAACTGGCGTGGATCTTCAACTGCGTGGCGCGCATGGGCTGGATGGGCCGCATGACGCAGTGGAAGGACAAGGCAGGCAAGAACTCCGAGAATGCCTCGCTGGGTCTGTTTGCCTATCCGGCGCTGATGGCGGCGGATATCCTTCTGTATCACGCAACGCATGTGCCCGTGGGCGACGACCAGAAGCAGCATCTGGAGCTGACGCGCGATGTCGCGCAAAAGTTCAACAACGATTACGGGGTGGAGTTCTTTCCGATCACTGAACCCGTCATCGGCGGTGCCGCCACGCGCGTCATGAGCCTGCGGGACGGGTCAAAGAAGATGTCGAAGTCCGACCCGTCGGATCAGTCGCGTATCAACATGTCCGACGATGCCGACACAATCGCGAAGAAGATTCGAAAGGCAAAGACCGACCCGGAGCCGCTATCCGAAACCTATGAGGGCCTCAAGGACCGCCCTGAGGCGAAGAACCTGGTCGACATCTACGCGGCGCTGTCCGACCAGACTGTCGAGCAGGTCATGGCCACGTTCGGCGGCCAGCAGTTCGGCGTCTTCAAGCCCGCTTTGGCGGATCTGGCGGTGGAAAAGCTCTCTCCCATCTCAAGCGAGATGCGCCGGATCACCGACGACCCGGCCGAGATCGACCGGACGCTCAAAATCGGGGCCGAACGGGCCCGCGCCATCGCGGCGCCAATCCTCGCGCGGACTTATGACATCGTCGGGTTGCTGGCCTCGGCTTAGGCTAGAGGTTCATCCGACGGTACCTAAAGCAATCCACGGTCAGTCGTATGTCCCGAGCCAGTTCGTCCTTTTCAAGCAACGACATTGCATGACGCGACGTGTCTACGGTTGGCGCTCCGATTTCGAGAAGTCGGACGGCGTTCAGGGGCAGAAGGATTGCGTGCAGCAGGACGATGGGCCAGAGGCCAACCTGCCAGCCGTAGACTACAAACAGCACGTTCGACACGATCGCAAAAACCCGCAGCCAACGCGGTGCCGTTGAGTGAAAGGCAAGGATCACGAAAATCCCCGCGGCAAGTCCAATAAGATTGACCAATTTTGAGCCCGAAAGAAAAACCGTGAGCCCAAGCTAACTCTGCGCCAAGCGAACGCCCAGTGAATTCTTCGGGAAACTAGTCAGGTCCCGGGCGGGTTGGTATCCCAGCCGTGAACAGCGAGGGGGGCGACATGTCGGATGAGCTGCCGGAGTACTATTTCAGGGTGCGTGAGACGGGGGCCGCCGTGTATCGCCTGTCGACAGATGCGCGCGACGGACGGCTGGAGATGACGCAGATCGCCGTCGCCAACACCCGGCGCGGGGATTGGAAGCCGCAGGGCGACACGGTTCTGACCGACGCCGACACCGCCGCCATCGCCGCATGGATTGCCGAGCGTCAGGCCTTGCTGGCCGCCCGCCGCCTGGACGACGTGCACAAGACGGTCGACCACCTGAATCTGACCGCGGGCTGGGCCCAATCCACCGCCACGGATCCCGAGCTTGAGGCGGTGACTGACGCGCTGCTGTTCGCCATGCATGACCTGCGCTCTGTCTTGGTGCGCCGAAAGGCAGACCGTTTGCAAAAGCGTTGAGAGCAGCAGGCGGTGGGCAAATTGCCCACCCTACCCATTTTGCA
>JBCCXY010000124.1:0-11357 GCA_039190895.1 Pseudomonadota bacterium
CGCGACGCCTGAAAGGCGGCGCAACCCCTCTTAACGCACCCAGGCCCCCGCCGCTCGGATCTCCGTCGACGAGGTGTCATCGAGAGGCACGTTCACAAAGCACCAGGCAGGCGGTGGAGTAAGAACCAACCGCGGCGCCTCCCGCCCCCTCAGGCGAAAGCGCTCGTACTGACCGGCAGCGACAGACATACGGGCCGAGATACGTTGGCCCGGCCGGGCGAGGATGCCGAGGGGGACGTTCTCCATAATCCACTGCCAGCGATCCCAGTGATGGAACGACGCGAAGTTGTCGGCCCCCATAAGCCACACGAACCGCACCCCCGGATAAAGCTGATACAGCCGATCCAGAGTCTCGGCGGTGTACCTCGTGCCAAGCCGCGCCTCGATCCCCGTAATCTGCACCGCCGGGTGCTGCATGACCTGCCGCGCCCGCGCGATGCGGCGCTCCAGCGGCGCTGGACCTTCAGCTTTCAGCGGGTTTCCGGGCGTCACAAGCCACCACACCTGATCCAGCCCGAACCGCTTCAGCGCCTCGCGGGTGATGTGGGCGTGGCCCCGGTGCGCCGGGTCGAACGAACCGCCCAGAAGGCCCACGGCCATGCCCGGACGCGCCACCGGAAGATCGGCTCTGTTCATGGCCCCACGCTGTCTGCCCTCGGGCTTCGGTCTTACAAGATCGCCGGCGCCCGGCGCAATCTCTTCGGGCTTGTGCGACTCACCGCAAGGCGCTCAATCTACGCGAGTAACCCCACTCGATTTGAAGGATGCTGCCATGAAGCCCCGATTGTCCCTGTCTGTTGTTGCGTTCTTTGCCGCGTTTGCGGTGCCGACATGGGCCCAGCAGGCCGCTGATGCCGTCGCCCCCGAGACTGAGCTCGCCGACCTGCCTGTCGGGTTTGAGGGCGTCAGCAACGCCGCGAAGGAGGCGCTGACGGCGAAGGCCGCAGGCACGCCGACCAAGGCGCAGACATGGATGGTCGCCGCCGCAAATCCCTTGGCCGTCGAAGCGGGCGCCCGCGTTCTGCGCGAGGGCGGCAGTGCCGCCGACGCCATGGTCGCCGTGCAGGCCGTGCTGGGGTTGGTAGAGCCGCAATCGTCTGGTCTGGGAGGCGGGGCCTTCCTCGTCTGGTACGACGCGGCCTCGGGTGAGGTCACCACGCTTGACGGGCGAGAGACGGCGCCACTGGCCGCGACGCCCACGCTGTTTCAAATGGACGGCGAGACGATGGGCTTCTGGGATGCCGTGATCGGCGGACGCTCGGTCGGGACGCCGGGGACGCCGATGCTGATGGAAGAGGCGCACGCGAGGTGGGGGAGCGCCGAGTGGGAGTCGCTGTTCAACGAAGCCATCGCGCTTGCGGAAAACGGGTTCACAGTGTCGGAGCGGCTTGCGGGCCTCGTGCAAGGCGGGGAAGAGCGGTTGCGTCGGTTCCCGGCGACCGAGGCGTATTTCTTCCCCGGCGGTGAGGCGCTGGAGGCAGGCGACACGCTCGTGAACCTGCCCTACGCCGCCACGCTCCGCCGGTTGGCGGACGAGGGATCGTCGGCGATCTACTCCGGTCAGATCGCGCAGGACATCGTGTCGACAGTGCGCGGGGCCGAGGGCAATCCGGGCGTGCTCGCCATGGTCGATCTGGAGACGTACGACATCGTCGAACGCCCCGCCGTGTGTGCCGAGTACCGCGAGCATGACGTTTGCGGCATGGGCCCGCCGTCGTCGGGCGCGCTGACTGTGGGGCAGATCCTTGGGATGCTCGACAACTTCGAGATGCCGGCTGCCGACGACCCGCAAGCCTGGCGCCTGATCGGAGATGCCTCGCGCCTCGCCTTCGCGGATCGCGGACGGTACATGGCGGACAGCGACTATGTCCCGGTTCCTGTCGAGGGTCTGGTCGATCCGGATTACCTTGCAGAGCGAGCGGCCCTGATGAACGGCGACGCGGCCCTGCCTGAGGTGGCGCCGGGTGAACCCGCTTATGACCATGCGCTGCTCTGGGGGGACGATCAGTCGCTTGAGCTGCCGTCGACCTCCCACATCTCCATCGTGGATGGCGCCGGTAACGCGCTGTCGATGACGACGACCATCGAGAACGGCTTTGGCTCGCGCCTAATGACCAACGGGTTCCTGCTGAATAACGAGCTGACGGACTTCTCGTTCGCGACGCACGCGGACGGGTGGCCGATTGCCAACCGGGTGGAGCCAGGGAAGCGCCCACGATCATCCATGTCGCCGACGATTGTACTAAAGGATGGGGAGCCGGTGCTGGTGATTGGCTCACCGGGCGGGAGCCGGATCATCGGGTACGTCGCCAAGTCGATCATCGGGCACATCGACTGGGGGCTGGATGTGCAGGCCACGCTGATGACGCCGCATCTGGTGAACCGGTTCGGGACCTACGATCTCGAAGAGGGCACCGATGCCACGGCCTTGGAGGCGGGGCTGCAGGAGCTGGGGTATGAGACCAACGTGCGGGGGCTGACTTCTGGCCTGCATGCCATCCAAATCACGCCGGACGGGCTGTTCGGCGGGGCCGATCCGCGTCGTGAGGGGATCGCAATGGGCGAGTAGTTGCGCCGCCTTTCAGGCGTCGCTCAACTGGGGGCGCTGCCCCCCAGACCCCCCGGGATATTTTTGAAAAAGAAGAACGGACTGGGGGTTACTTTCGCAGCGCGAGGGAGGCGAAGCCGGAGGCGATCAAGAGGGCAAGGCCCGCGAAGGTTAGCGTGTCGGGGATGTCGTTGAAGACCACGCGACCAAAGATCGTTGCGAAGATCAGTTGGAAGTAGATGAACGGCGCGAGTTGGCTGGCAGAGGCGCGTCCGTAGGCGAGGATCAGGAACAGGTTGCCCGCTGCAGAGGCAGCAGCGCTTAGCGCGACAAGGGCGGCGACCTCTAGCGAGATTGTGGGCCAGAACAAGACGCCCAAAGGCAGGGTCAGGATCGCACCGCCGACGAGTTGCGTCAGCAGCAGAGTCCGGGGAGGGGCGACGTCGGCGAGCCAGCGACCGGAGAAGAGGTAGGCGCCATAGAACACGCCCGCGAGAAAGGCGAAGCCTAAACCCGGGGTCATTCCAAAGCCGGGGCGCACAACCAGTAGGACCCCCGCAAACCCTGCGACCAAAAGCAGCGCGCGTCCGAGGCTCACCTTTTCTTTGAGGATCAAGGCCGAAAGGACCACGCTGATCATTGGTCCCACGAAGAAGGCGCCAAAGACATTTGCCAGCGGTTCGGTCTTCAATGCGGTCAGGATCGACGTGATCCCCCCGGCGATCAGCGCCGCGCGGAGCCATAGCCTCCAGTCCGAAACATTCGCCCGGGTTGGCCAGGATCGTCCCAAAAACGGCAACAATAACAACACCCCCAGCGCAAAGCGCGACCAGGCGACGAACTCGGGTGCGATGCCCTGGCCTTCGACCAGCAGCTTGCCCGCCGTGTCGCCAAGCGGCACGAGCGCGGTTGCAAGGATAAGGAGGAAGACGGCGCGGAGCATCGGAGGCGCGCTTGTAGGATCGGGGTCACGGTCCTGTCAATTCGATGCGACCAGAGCTTGCCCGAATCCGAAAGGCACGCTTTTCTCTGCCGTCATGACACGCTTGTCGAGACGGACCCTGCTCTCCGGCCTCGCGGCGCTCGCTGCCACGCCCGCCGTTGCGCGCGCGCCCGAACTCTCGCTGCGGCCCTTGGCCCGTGGCGAGGCGCCGCCACAGCCCGCGTCGCCCCCGGCGACGTCGCTGATCCGTGCTGCCGGGATCGGTGGTGCGGTCGGTTACCTTGTCGTTAACGCCGAAACTGGGCAGGTGGTCGAAGCGCACAATCCGACGCTGCGCTTGCCCCCGGCGAGTGTGACAAAGGCGGCCACCGCCTACTTTGCGCTGTCGCGGCTGGGGGTGTCGCATCGGTTCAGGACACGCCTGGTGGCAACCGGGCCGGTGGAAGACGGTATCCTCAAGGGCGACCTGATCCTTCAAGGCGGCGGAGATCCAAACCTCGACACGGACGGGCTGGCCGACATGGTGACCCGTCTGCGGACGCTTGGGGTGCACAAGGTCGATGGCGCGTTTCGCGTGGATGCCTCGGCCTTACCGACGGTGCCCTTTATCGACCCGGATCAGCCGGTGCAGGTGGGCTATAATCCGGCGGTCAGCGGGCTAAACCTGAATTTCAACCGCGTGCATTTCGAATGGAAGCGGGCCGGGACAGGCTACAACGTCACCATGCAGGCGCGCGCCGTGCGGAATCGCCCCGATGTAGCGATCGCACGCATGGCGATCGAGGATCGTGCACAACCTGTCTACACCTACACCGCCGCCGGCGGCGTGGACCGCTGGTCGGTCGCAAAGCGTTATCTTGGTCAGGGCGGCGCGCGTTGGCTGCCTGTGAAGCGCCCTGTGGATTATGCGGCGGAGGTCTTTGTCACGCTCGCCAATTCGCAGGGGCTTAACCTCACGCGCGAGGCCGATGTGGACGGGGTCGAGGGCGAGGCGCTGGTGACGCATTCCAGCGCCGGGCTGTCGGACATGCTGCGGGCGATGCTGAAGTACTCCACAAACCTGACCGCCGAGGCTGTGGGACTTGCCGCCGCGCAGGCTGGGGGCACCTCGCCCACCAGTCTGATCCGCTCGGCGCGGGAGATGAACCTGTGGTACAACCGTGAGATCGGCTGCCATTCGACCGGGTTCGTGGATCATTCTGGGCTTGGCTATGGGTCCCGCGTGAGCGCGGCGGACATGGTGCACATCCTGCAAACGGCGCAGAATTCGGCGGTGCTGCCAACGTTGCTGAAGCCGTTCAACGTTGAAAACAAGGCGATCAAGGTGATGGCCAAGACCGGCACGCTGAACTTTGTGTCGGCGCTGGCGGGTTACATCAAGGCACCGGGGACGCCAGACCTGATCTTCGCGATCTTCACCGCCGACATGCCCCGCCGCGACGCAATACCGATCAGCCAGCGGGAGCGGCCGTCAGGCGCCAAGTCGTGGTCCAACCGCTCTCGCGGATTGCAGCGGCAGCTGATCCGGCGCTGGGTGACGGTGGCTTAGCGCTTGCCGCGCCCGGAAACGTTCAGGCCTTTAACCAAGCAGTGCCCGGATCGACAACTCCAGGGCCAGGCGTGGCATGATCACCAGCATACAATCCGCGTCGAAGGTCAGCGAAACAGGGCCGGTGGCCTCGTTCGACGTCCCGACCCGTCCATCCGGGGCGAAGTGGAGACCGTCGATAGGCCAGCGCAGCCCACTCGACGTGCCCGACACCGGTCCCATGGGAAACAGCGAAACCCGATGGCCCGGCTGCAGTTCCAGTTCAAATGCGCGAGGCGCCCGGAACACCAGATCATGCTCGCCCAGCACAATGCAGGGTGGCGCGGGCACTCGCACCAGCGCGTTGTAAACGGAAAGTTCATGATCGGCCCGCCCCCCGGTAAAGCCCAATGCGAGAATCAGCGGCGCGTCGATGCGGGTCAGGCACTTCTCGAAATCCGTGCTCTCCTGCTCGGCCACGTGCAGAAACGCGCCTTCCGGCAGGATGTCGCGCACAGAATGTGGCAATGAGTCAAAGTCGCCAATCACGCGCTCTGGCACTGCTCCGGCGGCCAAAGCCGCCGCCGCTCCGCCATCTGCCGCCACAAGTCTTGGGGCGCGCAGCAATATTTCCTCAATATCTCCGTGGGATACAGGCCCCGCGCCCAGAAGGGTCACAATTGAATGTCGGTCTTGGGTCACGTTTTAGGCCTTGGGATTTGTGCTCATAACGGAAACAGAGCACAATCCGTCTCTGAATAAATCCACCGAATTGCCACAGTCTGTTCCCATTCTTCAGGCATGGCTCGGTAACCAAGTTCCTGATGGTTGGGGAGAAAGTTCAAGAATGGCAGGCTCGAGCAAGATCCTCACCGTTTCCTACGGCACGTTTTCGTGCACGTTGGAAGGGTTCGACGACCCGTTCGGCACGATGCGGGACATCGCGGAGTACTTCCGCGACCTTGCCGCCGATGACCGGTATTTCGGGGCCGAGCCGCCCACGCCAGACGCCGAGATGCTGCACCGCATGGCTGAGACCGAGACGCAGCGCCGGATCGAGTCGCGCATCAGCGATGACGGCATCGTGCTGCGGCAGGTGAACGACGATGACGAAGACTTGGCGGAAGCCGCACCGCAGCCCGTACAATCCGATGCGCCGATTGCCGATCAGGACGATCCGTCCGAAAACATGTTTGCCGACATCGCCGATGCCGACGATGAGGCGGCGCGGACCGATGACCCGGCGCAGTCGCCAAGCGACACGGACCCCGAGGTGGATCCCGGAGACACAGTTGCGGCGAAGCTGAGCCGTATTCGAGCGGTCGTGACGCGAGGGGTCGTTCCGCAGCCAGCGGCTCAGTTCGGCGGCCCGATCCAATCGGCGTTCGCGGACCCCGATCCAGAACCCAAGCCAGTCGACGAACCCATCGCGGTGGCCGAGCCAATCGACATCGAACAGGCGACCGAGGCGGAAGCCGTGGAAGACCTGATGGCACTGGACGGGGTTGAAGACACCCCGACCGCTGAGGACACCCCGGTCTCTGACGCGGAAGCCGAGGCTGACATGTGGTCGGCACCGTCGGACGCCCTGGAAGCGCCGCTTGAGACCGAGGCTGCGACCAACGAGCAGGCATTCCACGTTGAGGCCGAAGCGTTTGAGGCAATGGTTGGGGAGACCGACACCAGCGTGGAAGACGCGCTGGCGAGCGCGCCCGAGCCAGGCGCAATCACCAGCAAATTTGGCGATGTCGACGCCCCCGAAGACCCTGGGTCTGCATTGGCCGACGACGATGATGAGTTCCATGTCGATGAGCCAGTCGACGTCCAGGACGACGTCGAAACTGCGATCGAGGAACCGACCGTTGAGGACGCCCCCGCTTCGTCGGACACGACTGCCGCCGATGCCCAAGCCGACGCGGACGCCGAGAAGTCTGGCCTTGCCGCTAGGATCATTCGCCTGAAGCGTGCAGCGATGGGTGAGGCGGAAGCGGCGGCGCCGGTGATCGACAGGGGTCCCGCAACCGAAGTGCCTGCGGAGGCCGACAGCACGCCGGAAGAAGACACTCCCGCGCCAGAAGCACCGATTGCGGAGGCATCTGAACCGGAAGTTGCGGACGTGGAAGTGCCTGCACCGGAAGCGAAAACGCTTGTCGAAGAGAACGAGCCGGAAGAAGTTCGATCAATCTTTGACGAGGCCGATGACGACGATGATGATTTCGACATTGACGATCCCTTTGGCGACACGGCGCAGACCGATGAGGTCAAGGACGAGAGTGATGTTGAGCTGGACGACGCACCGCAGGCTGACCCCACGCCGGAAGCGGACACCAAGGACGACAGTCTCGCTGCACTGATCGGCCAGGCGGTTCAGGCCGCAAACGGTCACGACGACGAAGACGCTGCACCGCAGGTGGCGGAGCGCGAAGAGAGTGAGCCGGAAGCCGATGAGCCCGAGGAAGAGGACGCCGCCGCAAAGCGCCGGTCGACACTTGTCGAACCCGAGGAATCTGGTGAAGCCTTTGACCGCATCCTCGAACAGACCAACAACCGCATGGATGACAGCGAGGGCAACCGCCGCCGCTCGGCCATTGCGCACCTGAAGGCGGCTGTGGCCGCGACCAAGGCTGACCGCCTTCTGAAACGTCGCATGCATCCCGACGACGAGATCGAGGAAGAGCAAAGCCGGTACCGCGACGACCTCGCCAAGGTCGTCCGCCCGCGCCCGACGGACGAGGCCGGTGAGGCTACGGATGCCGAAGTGTCCGACGTCGAGGACGTCACCGATCCGACGCCTGAGAACCAGCCGGAGGTCGCTGCAGCAGAAGAAGCTTTGCCCGCCGAGCCGGATCCGCTGGACCTGGCAGAACTTGACGACGATCTGCCGCAGCGCAAGCGCCGTGCGCGCGTTGAGACGCGCCCGCTCATTCTTGTCTCGGAACAGCAGATCATCGAAAACGCCAGGCTGGCGGAAGCCGAGGACGCTGACGAAGACGAGGGTGGCGAAGAAGACGAGACCGATTTCGTCGAGTTCGCCAAACAGATGGGTGCCACCGAACTGCCCGACCTTCTGGAAGCCGCCGCGGCCTACAACGCGTTTGTCGTCGGCCAGGCCGAGTTCTCGCGTCCGCAAATCATGCGCCGCGTGGCGAATTTCGACGACAGCAAGGAAATCACGCGCGAGGCCGGGCTCCGCTCGTTCGGGCAGCTTTTGCGGCAGGGTAAGATCCAGAAATTGAAGCGCGGGCAGTTCACGATTTCCGAGGACAGCCGCTTTAACCCCAGATCCCGCATCGCGGGCGAGTAGCACCCATCACGAGGTTCCATGAGAGGGCAGGCCCAGCGCCTGCCCTTTTCTTTTCCGCGAGGGAGGCATAGCCTTACGGCAGGGCCTGTCTCGGGCCTCCTCCCTCCTGTTTGGGGCAGCGTGGACCGCGCGGAGCGATAGGAAGCACTGGCATCTGATGTCCGGGCGCGCATGCGGAGGGGTTGCGAGTTTTCCCGGCAGAGGAGGCCATGGCCATGCAGATCTCTGCACCAATTTACCGACTGAAACGACAGGCGAAGGAAGACGCGCGCAGGCGCGACGTGCCCTTGCATGAAGCGCTCGACACCGCAGCGCAGGCGGAGGGGTATCAAAGCTGGGGGCACCTGTCGGCGAGTGCCTCGGCGCGCCCTGCGGATCGCATCTTCCCCAAGCTGAGCGAGGGCGACCTGATCCTGATCGGCGCGCGACCAGGCCACGGAAAGACGCTGTTGGGTCTGGAACTGGCCGTGGCGGCCAGTCGTCACGGATGGCGCGCGCTGTTCTTTACGCTGGACTACACCGAGGCCGATGTCGCTGCGCGGCTGAAGGACTTGGGCGTGGACCCAAGGGCGACGGACCTAATTGTGGATACGTCGGATAACATCTGCGCCGACCATATCGCGGCGCGTATCCAGGTCGAGGGTGCGCGGGTTTTTGCGGTGATCGACTATTTGCAACTGCTGGATCAGCGTCGGACGACCCCGCCGCTGGATGCCCAGCTTCACACGCTGCGGCGCTGTGCGAACGAGGGGGCTGTGGTCGCGGCGATCTCTCAGATCGATCGGTCGTTTGATCTGGGGGCTGGAGATATGCCGACGCTCGCCGATGTTCGGCTGCCGAACGCCGCCGATCTGTCGCTGTTCACCAAGACCTGTTTTCTGCACAACGGCGCTGTGCGGTTCAGTGACTAGGCGGGCCGCTCGTCGCGCCCTTTCAGGCGCGCCTCGCTGTTGCAGCGCGTCGCCCGGTGGGCAGTTTGCGAGTGGCCTGAGTCAGTCTCGGCTCGGTGGGGCATCCGGGTCGGCCTGGCCGATCCCCTTGAAGATCGACTTCAGGGGGATCGCCCAGAGGATGCCGAGGGAAACGTAGATGATGAACTCCAGCCACAAGGGCGGGCGGTCGAACAGGGCGATCACGTTGATGGCGACCACGATGTAGACCGGCAGCCCGACCACCAGGATGAAAAGGGCCCAGCGCCGACGCGCCTTGTAGCTTAGTGCCATGATGACCTCATGTTCCGTCGCCAGTGATATAGTGCACCGCGTGAACCTCGCCATAACCGGGGGGCTCCATTTTTCGGGCGAGATTGTCGATCACGCCATCGGGCACCACCGCGTCGCGGGCGCGGTTCTGCTGGCGCAGGGTGTCGGGCGATGGCTCCAGATACACGGCCTCGATCCGGGCGCCGTAGTCGCGCAGCAGGCGCAATACGCGGCCACGGGTATGGCGGGTGACGTTGGTCCCGTTCCAGACGAAGTCCTCGCCCGCCCGCAGATGCTCCCGCGCCCGCTCCTGCGCAGCCTGGACGACGCGGCCCTGGTTGCCGGTTGCGGGTTCGTTCAATTCGGCGCGGATGGCGTCAAGGCTGACGACCGGTAGGTCGGGGCGGTTGCGCGCGATCCACGTGTCTTTCCCGGCGCCCGGCAGGCCGGACATCAGGGTGACGGTGCAGCACGGATCCTCGTGCGCGGCGTAGTGCGGATCGCGGTCCTCCCGCTCGAAATACGCCACGCGGCTTTCGTCGTTAGCGAAGGGGAAGCGCGTGTTCAGGCACCCGGCTTCGGCGAAGGCCTCCCGTGCCAACGCGATACTGTCGAGCAGGTCCTGCTGGTCGTCGCAGATCCGCCCGCGTGCGTCCGCGGCGGCGTGGGTGCACACAAGGTCCGCCCGGCAGCGCCACGACGTGTCGATGGCGAGGCGCGCAGGATCGGGCCGCTCGATCAGCCAAAAGGGGAGCTGGTGCGCGACGATGATCTCACACAACTCCTCCCGCCACGAGAACGGCGCTCCCGCGTGCCACAGCAGATACCGCGCGATATTGGCCCCCACACGAGAGTGCCCGCGCGAGGTGATGCGCCCGTCGTCCTCATGCTTTGTCGTCGCGGGCTTGCCCACGTCGTGAAGAACGGCGGCCCAGAACAACAGGCTCCGGTCGTCAACGCCCAGTGCCCGCCAAGCCGGGTCAGCGACAAGCGCCTCGACCACCATGCGGGTATGCGTGGCGACATCGCCCTCGCCATGGTGGATCGGGCTTTGCGGGCAGGTGTCCATCCGCGCAAGCTCAGGCCAGAGTGGCCAGATGGCGTCCCAATCCACGCGGTCGGTTGGGACGAGGGCGGTGAGGCGATCAAACATCATACGCCCCCTCCACCCCAAGCCGTGGCGCGAAGATATCCACGCCGTCGGCCAGCCCGTTCGGCAAGATCGGGCGGTCATGCCAATGCCCATCCGACGCGGCGATCGCCTGCAGGAAGTCGCCGCGCACGAACTTGAACCGATCCTGCACGATGCCGTCAGCTTCCTGCTTCAGGTACAGGCCCTCGGCGAGTTCGCTGTCGTCGGTCTGCTGCTCGACCATGTCGGGCCGACTGCCTGACGCAACCGCCGCCTTGCCCAAAGCGTCCCGCCACTCGGCAGACCTATGCAGCGAAGGCGCCACCATCGCCTGCAGCGCATCGACCGAAGCCACTTGCCCGGTGTGCAGCACCGGCACCGGCATGATCGGCAGTCCGCGCAGCAGGTCGCGCCGGGCGTCCGTGGAAAGGAACACCTGCCGCTCCCGGTCGAAGACATCGAACTCGTGGAAGTAGTGCGGCAGGCGGTCGTAGAAGACCGTGTGCTTGGCGTACATCCACTCGCCATACATGACGAACCGGTCCCGCAGCACGGGCCAGAACGCCTGCGCATGGGTGGCGGCCCATGTCTTGAGCAGCGCAAAATGCCGCTCTCGCCCGCCGCCTGTCAGGTAGTGCCCCCGGCTTTGCAGCCGCAGGTCCCCGTCCAGCCCGAAGGACACGGCAGAGTTGGCGCCGTC
>JBCCXY010000125.1:0-11327 GCA_039190895.1 Pseudomonadota bacterium
ATATCGGGGAGAAGGTCACTGCCACCAAACATGGCGCGCAACCACGCGAGACCTTTGGGTGTTCGAAGCTTCTGTACACTCATGTAGGGAATCAGCGTGTTGAAAGCATCGCCAGAATGCGAATTGAATTCGAAGTCTGCGAAGTGCTCAACTGCCGAAGGCGCTGCGTTGTCGAGGTAGCCTAAAAAGAACTTCTCTATGTCTCTGTTCTCAATACTACCCCACTTAGTTGTGTAGAGATTGTCTTGGGCAAAACAACTGTAGGGCCCCCAATGCAAAAGCGCACGCCGAGTGTATGTGTGGCCGATGTTGGAGTTCTTCTCAGGACGCAAGTCCAAGTACCACTGCTTACCTTTGCCGTTCGGCAAGAAGCGTTTCTGATACCATACAGGCACGTAGTGGTTATGCTTGTAGTCCTGTGACATGGGACGCCCATATGCGCCTGAATGTGGCGCATACTCAAGAAATAAAGTTCCCGAAATGTTCCAATCGTGCCAACGGCCACTTCGTCCGCTCAGCCGACCTTCATCGACAACAAAAAGCACCGCGCCGAAGCCAGCCTCCGAACCCTTCAAAACCAGGTCGCCTAAATTTTAGTTCTTCAAAACAGATACTTAAAAACGGTCCCACTGTGGGACCCGGTCAAAAACCTCACCCATACGCCGCCAGCATCTCCCGCAAATCCTCCAGCGTATTCGTCTCGCTCACCGGCTTGTCCTTCCTCCACCGCGCCATCCGTGGGAACCGCAGAGCAATCCCCGACTTATGACGCGGGCTCTCATGGATCCCCTCGAACGCAATCTCGAACACATGCTCCGGCGTCACCCGCCGCACGGGGCCGAAGCGTTCCAGCGTGTTCTTACGCACCCACGCCGTAATCTCGCGGAACTCCGCATCCGTCAGCCCCGAATAGGCCTTGGTGAACGGCACCAACTCGTTCCCGCTCCGGACCGCGAAGGTGAAATCCGTGAACAAGTTCGCCCGCCGCCCATGCCCCGACTGCGCATAGATCATCACCGCGTCCACCGTCAGCGGATCAACCTTCCACTTCCACCAATCCCCCTTCTTCCGCCCATCCCGATAGGGCGCGTCGAGCCGTTTCAGCATCACCCCCTCGGCCAGCTTCTCGCGCGACCCCTCCCGCTCCGCCGCCAGCGAAGACCAGTCGTCGAACCCGATCAGCGGAGACGCCCGAAACGGTGCATCCACCGGTACCGTGGATAGCAAAGCATCCAGCCGCCCGCGCCGCTCCGCAAAGGGCAGGGGGCGAATGTCCTCGCCTGCGTCCTCCAACAGGTCATAGGCCAGCAGGATCACCGGCGCCTCTTTCAGCAGCTTCTTCGGCACCGTCTTGCGCCCGATCCGGGGCTGAAGCTGCGCAAATGACATCGGGCCGTCATCAGCCCAGGCGAGGATCTCGCCGTCCAGCACCGTCCCATCCGGCAGGAAGTCGCGCGACGCGGCCATCTCGGGGAACCGGTCGGTCATCAGCTCTTCGCCTCGCGACCACAGGAAATGCTCACCACCGCGCCGGATCAGCTGCCCCCGGATGCCGTCCCACTTCCACTCCGCCGCCCAGTCCGAGGCCGCGCCAAGCGCATCGGGCGGATCATCCAACTGATACGCCAGATAAAACGGGTAGGGCCGCGACAGGTCCGCCGTCGGATCGGGGGCCACGATTAGGCTGTCCCAGGTGACCGTATCGGGCGTCCAGTCGCCCATCAGGCGGTGCGCCAGCTCCGGCTCATCCAGCCCGGTCGACTGCGCGAGGGCGCGGGTCATCAGCTTCCGCGACAGCCCCATGCGGAATCCCCCGGTGATCAGCTTGTTGAACACGAACCGCTCCGTCGACTGAAGACCGTCCCACGCCGCGAGGATGGCTGCCTTGCGCTCCGCCTCCTCTTCTTTGGCGAGGGCGCGAATGTCGTCGATGGTCTCGGCAAGGCTCCGGTCGCGCGTGGCCGTGGGGGGCGGCAGGACGAGGGCGATGGTTTCGGCGAGGTCGCCGACGACCGGGTACGCCTCTTCAAACAGCCACAGCGGGATGCCCGCCCGCTCCGCCGCCCATTCGCGCAACATCGTAGCGTTCACAGTGCGCTTCGGACGCCGACCGGAGAGCAGCGCGATGGTCCACAAACGGTCCGCCTCGGGCGCGTCCGAGAAATACGCAGCGAGGGCAGCGACCTTGGCGTTGGTCTTCGTCGTCTGGTCAAGAGCGGTGAAGAGGGCGGCGAAGTCCTTCACGGCGCCTCTTCCTCTACCAACTCTGGCGCGTCGAGGCTTTCGCCCGTGAACTCCGTCTCCAGCACACGGGCGTCGTAGCCCTCAGCCTCCAGCCATCGCCGGAACTGCGATGTGTACCCGTGCGTCACATACACCCGCTCGGCCCCCGTCTCGCGGATCGCGGCGTTCAACCCATGCCAATCCGCATGGTCCGACATCACAAACCCCCGATCCGCCGCCCGCCGCCGCCGCACCCCACGTAGGGCCATCCAGCCTGAGGCGAAGGCCGTCGACGCCGCCCCGAACCGCTTCATCCACGGCGTGCCAAGCGCCGACGGCGTCGCCACGACAAGCGCTCCGGGATGATCCTTGCCCTTTGTCTCGGCCACTACCTGAGTGGTATCCGGCAGGGCAATCCCCTGCTCACGCATCACCCGGTTGGTGCCCTCAACCGCGCCATGGGTCAGGATCGGGCCGATCTCCGGGTCGACTGAGGCAAGGATTCGCTGCGCCTTCCCAAGGGAATAGGCCCCGAGGACCGAGATCCGCCCCTCCGCCGCATTCGCCCGCCACCAGCTATTGATCGCCTCTGAGACCTCGGCCTGCGATTGCCACGTGAAGACCGGCAGGCCGAAGGTGCATTCAGAGATGAACGTGTGGCAGCGGACGGGTTCAAAGGGCTCCGACAGCCCGTCGGGTTCAACCTTATAATCGCCCGACGCGACCCACACCTCGCCCCCGACCTCTACCCTGATCTGCGCTGAACCCGGCACGTGGCCCGCCGGATGAAACGACACCCGCGCGTCGCCAATCTGGCGGGCTTCGCCGAAGTCTACGCCCTCCGCTGTGATCGCGCCCAGCCGGTGCCGCATCACCGGCAGCGCCGCGTGTGTTGCAAGGTAGCGCGCGTGCCCAGACCGCGCGTGATCCGCGTGCCCGTGCGTGATCAGCGCCCGGTCAACGGGCCGCCAGGGATCGACATAAAAGTCCCCCGCCGGGCAATACAGCCCACGCTCGGTCGTTTGCAAAACCGCCATAGGGCGGACTTAGCACAGCCGCTGCGGCAAACACCCCCGTCCGGGGCGACTTTTCGTGGTTCAGACCGCTGGCTTGCGCGGATGCTGCTGCCAGTTCAGATGCGCCTTCAGACGCTCATTCTTCCGCTTTTGCTTGTGGGCCCGGACAACGCGCATCACGCGCAGCACCAGATAAAGGACGAGGAGAAACAGTATGAAATACAGTGAAGTCTCGGCCATCTGAGTGCTCCCTGGTTCATAATGGCGCTTTGGATCGTTGTTTTCGCAGTATTAACGAATTGAGGCAAAACTGCGGCAAACCTGTCAGCTTGGCCACATTGGCGGGTCATCGGCGAAACAATGCCATCGTTTGCCTGACGTTGGGTGCGGTTCGGGAAACCGGCTGCCCAATTTGAACTCAGGCGTGAATCCTGTAGCGTTCGCGTATGCGGCGTTTTCGGGAGGCGAGTATGCGCACTGTTCTGTCCTCAATGGCGGCCCTCTGCCTGTCCTGTCTTCCGGCTCTGGCGCAGGTGGATGAGACGCCTTCGGCGATCCTCGTGCTGGATGGCTCAGGCTCGATGTGGGGGCAGATCGACGGGGTCAATAAGATCGTCATCGCGCGCGAGGTGATCGACGATCTGCTGGACGAAATCCCGGAAACTCAGGCGCTTGGCCTGACGGTCTACGGCCACCGCACGCGCGGCGATTGCAGCGATATCGAAACGCTGATCGAACCAGGCACCGGCAACCGTGACGCCATCCGGGCCGCCGTGAACGGGATCAACCCCCGGGGGCGGACGCCCATGACCTCCTCCGTCGTCGCTGCCGCGCGGGCGATGCGGCACACCGAGAACCCGGCGACGGTGATCCTCGTGTCCGACGGGATCGAGACCTGCGAGGCCGACCCCTGCGCCATCGCGACAGAGCTGGAGCAGATCGGCATCGGCTTCACCGCTCATGTCATCGGCTTCGACGTCGCCGACCCCGAGGCGCGGGCGCAGATGCAGTGCATCGCGACTAACACCGGCGGGCAGTTCCTGACGGCGGACAACGCCGACGAGTTGCTCAACGCGCTCACTCAGGTCGCGGCGGCTCCCCCGCCGGAGCCAGAGCCCGAACCAGTGCTTGCGCCCATCACGTTTCAGGCGGTGCTGGATACGGATGACGGCCCGCTGATCAACGGGCAGATCTCGTGGTCCATCACGGGCGGGGATGTCGCGGAGGTTGGGCTAGCCAACCCGTATCAGCAAGCGCTTGGGCCAGGCTCGTACAATGTCACGGCGACATGGGTGGAGACCGGCCTGACGGCAGAGTTGCAGATCGCGCTGGCCCGCCCGGACCCGCGCACCGTGACCGTCGTGTTCGAGGCTCCCCTGCCGACCGCGACCCTGATCGCGCCTGATACGGCGGTGGCCGGGTCGACCATCGAAGTGGCGTGGGACGGGCCGGGGGGGAACGCCGACTTCGTCCATACGACCGAGCCGGGGCAGGCGGTCTCGGCCACCTATGCCCTGACGCGGACGGGGAATCCGGTCGCCCTGCGCGTGCCGTCGCAGCCGGGCACCTATGACCTGCACTATGTGATGGCCGAAGGCGGGCGCACCGTCCTGACGACGCGCACGCTGGAGGTCTCCCCGGCCACCGCGACGCTCGACGCGCCCGACATGGGTTTCGCCGGAGAGACGGTGGAGGTCCAGTGGACCGGCCCCGCCTACAACCCCGACTTCATCGCCGTCACTGAGCCGGGGCAGGCGACGCCGATCAACATGACGCTCACCCGCAACGGCAACCCCGCCGTCCTGCCCCTGCCGCCGACCCCGGGCCAGTACGAGCTGCGCTATGTCATGCAGACCGACCGCGAGGTTCTGGCCGTCCGCCCCATCGAGGTCGTCGCCATCTCGGCCACTTTGGAAGCCCCCGAGACGGCCATCGCGGGCGAGACCATTGAGGTCGCGTGGACCGGCCCTGACTATCAGAACGACATGATTGCCGTGGCGCTGCCGGACGACGAGGGCCGAACATTCGTAAACCGAACCTTCGTGCGAGGCGAGCCGGTCATAGAGCTGCAAATGCCGACCGACGCGGGCACCTACGAGCTGCGTTATGTGATGGCGCAGGACCGGCAGATCATCGGGCGCCGGATGATCGAGGTCTTGCCCGTCACCGCCGCGCTGGTGGCGCCCGACAGCGCGCCGGTCGGGTCGACCGTCGAGATCGCTTGGGAGGGTCCGGATTACCGCAATGACTTCGTTTCCGTGGCGTCGCCCGACGACCCGCGTGGCTATGTGAACCGGACCTACGCGCGCGACGGCTCCCCCCTTGAGCTTGAGATGCCACCGACGCCGGGGACGTATGAGCTGCGCTACGTCATGGCGCAGGATCGCGAGGTTATCGCGACACGGCCCATCGAGGTCACGCCACTGGACGTCTCGTTGATCCTGCCGGACACGGCGGTGGCCGGGTCGGATATCGAGGTGGCCTGGACCGGCCCGGACTACACCAGCGACTTCATCTCGGTCGCTGAGCCGGACGATGACCGGGGCTATGTGAACCTGAGCTACACCCGCGACGGCTCCCCCCTGAGGCTACAGATGCCGGCGGAGCCGGGCACTTATGAGGTGCGCTATGTCCTCAGCCAGGATCGGCAGATCCTGTTGCGGCGTCCGATTGAAGTGACAGCCGTCGCGGCGACGCTGATCGCGCCGGAGACGGCCGTGGCCGGGGCGACGGTGGAGGTCGCCTGGGACGGGCCGGATTATGCCAACGATTTCATCTCGGTCGCCAATCCGGACGATGCGCGGGGCTATGTGAACTACCAGTACACACGCGACGGAACGCCGGTGAAACTCCTGATGCCGACCGAGCCGGGGACGTATCAGCTGCGCTATGTCCTGAATCAGGACCGCGAGATCATCGCGACGCGCCCCATCGAGATCACCGATGTAACGGCGAGTTTGCAGGCGCCGGAGACCGCCAATGCCGGGGCGACCGTCGAAGTCACGTGGACCGGGCCGGATTATGCGAATGATTTCATATCGGTGGCCAAGCTTGACGATGCGCGGGGCTACGAGAGCTATACCTACACGCGCGAGGGGACGCCCCTTGGACTGCGCCTGCCGACCGAGCCGGGCACCTATGAGCTGCGCTATGTGATCAACCAGGATCGGCAGATCATCGCGACCCGCCCGATTGAGGTCACAGCGGTGGCGGCGTCTATGGAATTCCCGGCCACCGCCCCTGCGGGCAGCACGGTGGAAGTGGCGTGGACCGGGCCCGATTACGCCCGCGATTTCATCGCGGTGGCCGAGACGGACGATCAGCGGGGCTATATCAACTACACCTACACGAGTGAGGGGCCCGCACTGAAATTGCAGATGCCGCCGACGCCCGGCACCTATGATGTGCGCTATATCGTCGGATCGGATCGCACGATCATTGGAACGAAGACGATTGAGATTACCCCGGTCGTCGCCACCATTGAGGCCCCGGTCGAGGCGCCCGCCGGATCGATGATCGAGGTCGCCTGGACC
Source organism: Pseudomonadota bacterium (assembly GCA_039190895.1). GTDB lineage: Bacteria > Pseudomonadota > Alphaproteobacteria > Rhodobacterales > Rhodobacteraceae > Ovoidimarina. The sequence continues at coordinate 6,773 of JBCCXY010000125.1, forward strand.
GGGCCGGATTACGCCCGGGATTTCATTGCCGTTGGCGAACCGGGGCAACGTTATGAACACTACCGCTACACGCAAAAGGGCAGCCCCGCCCGCCTGCAACTGCCGATCCAGCCCGGCAGCTACGAGCTGCGCTATACGATGGCGCAGGATGGGACGGTGCTGCTGACCTATCCGATTGAGGTGACGCCAGTCAGCGCGAGCCTCGTCGCCCCGGGGACCGCAGTCGCAGGCAGCACCATCGAGGTGGCGTGGACCGGGCCGGATTATGAGCGGGATTTCATTGCCATCGTCGACGTGGCGCGCAACCGGACAGGGGCCATCGCGCGTACCGACATGGGGCCCGCGGTCTTATTGGACGTCCCGTCGGCGCCGGGTGAGTACGTCATTCGGTACTTCGCGGCGCAAGGGAACACGGTGCTGGCGTCTGAGCCGTTGGTGGTCACGGCCGAATAGGTTTTGTGCCGGCTTGCAGCCATCGCGCAACCGGGGGGGGGCCAGCCCCCCGGACCCCCCGGAGTATTTCAGCCAAGATAAAGGCCAGGGCCCGTGTCTAGATATGGATCACGCGGTCGTAGGCGTCGAGGACGCTTTCGTGCATCATTTCGCTTAAGGTCGGGTGGGGGAAGACGGTGTGCATCAGGTCTTCTTCCGTCGTCTCCAACTGGCGCCCGACTACGTAGCCTTGGATGAGTTCCGTGACCTCCGCGCCGACCATGTGAGCGCCGAGGAGTTCGCCGGTTTTCGCGTCGAAGACCGTTTTGATCATGCCCTCGGGCTCGCCCAGGGCGATGGCTTTGCCGTTGCCGATGAAGGGGAAGCGGCCGACCTTGATGTCGTAGCCGAGTTCCTTGGCCTTCGCCTCGGAGTAACCGACCGACGCCACCTGCGGGTGGCAGTAGGTGCAACCGGCGATGCTTTCGGGATTCACCGGGTGGACGTTGTTTTTACCCGCGATCAGTTCGGCGACCATGGTGCCTTCGTGACTCGCCTTGTGCGCCAGCCATGGGGCGCCCGCGATGTCGCCGATGGCGTATAACCCCTCGACCCCGGTGCGGCAGTACGCGTCGGTGACGACGTGGGTCCGGTCGATCTTGACGCCAAGCGCCTCAAGCCCCAACCCATCGGTATTGCCCACGATGCCGACGGCAGAGATGACGGTGTCGAACTCTTGTGTTTCGGTCTTACCGCCGATCTCGATATGCGCGGTGACCTTGCCCTTGGCACGATCCAGCTTTTTTACCGTCGCCTTCTGCAGGATCTTCATCCCCTGCTTTTCAAAGGATTTTTTGGCGAAGGCGGAGATCTCGGCGTCTTCCACAGGCAGGATGCGATCCATCACCTCGACCACGGTCGTCTCGGCGCCGAGCGTGTTGTAGAAGCTGGCGAACTCAATACCGATGGCGCCCGAGCCGATGACAAGCAGCTTCTTGGGCATGTGCTTGGGTTGCAGGGCGTGCTTGTACGTCCAGACAAGGTCGCCATCCGCCTCCAGCCCCGGCAGTTCCCGTGCGCGGGCGCCCGTGGCGAGGATGATGTTCTTGGCGGCCAGTTCTTCCGTACCCTTGTCCGTCTTGACCGAGACCTTGCACTTCGCGGGCAGCGAGGCCTCGCCCATCACGACCTCGACCTTGTTCTTCTTCATCAGGTGGCCGACGCCCGAGTTCAGTTGCTTGGCTACCGACCGCGACCGCTTCACCACCGCGTCGAGGTCATAGTCGATCCCGTCAGCCTTCAGCCCGAATTCCTTCGCGCGGTGCATCAGGTGGAAGACCTCGGACGACCGCAGCATCGCCTTCGTCGGGATGCAGCCCCAGTTGAGGCAGATGCCGCCCATATGCTCCCGCTCAACGATGGCCGTCTTCAGACCCAGTTGCGAGGCGCGGATGGCGGCCACATAGCCCCCCGGTCCGGCACCGATTACGACGAGGTCAAACGACTTGGCGGCCATGGCGGCTCTCCTCCCACGAAAACTGGTTTGGTATTAAATTATCTTGCACAAGGCTCGCGTAAAGTCACCCGCCACCGTCGCAACCCCGCTACGCGCTTCGTGCAAAGCGTCATCCGCCGAGGATCGCTTTCACGTAACCCTGCGTCTCACGAAACGGCGGAACCCCACCGTGTTTTTCAACGGCACCGGGCCCCGCATTATAGGCCGCCAGCGCGAGTTTCCATGACCGGAAGCGGTCGTATTGCGCGCGCAGATAGCGCGCGCCACCGTCGAGGTTCTGTGCCGGGTCGTCAGGGTTCACGTTCAGCTTGCGCGCCGTGGCCGGCATCAGTTGCGCAAGGCCCCGGGCACCCTTGTGTGAGATTGCGTTTGGATTCCACGCGGATTCCTGTTGCACCAGGCGCAGGAACAGATCCTCGGGGATGTTGTGCCGCCGCGCCGCCGCTCGGGCCATGGGCAGGAACTCTCCCCGGTATTTACCATTGAAACGCTTGATCGGCTCGCCGCGGCCCGGGATGTTGTAGGTCGGTTTCAGACGCACCGACGCGGCGTACTGAGACGAGGCACGATCGTCGAGCACTCGCGTCTGGCTCTTGAACAGGTTCAACCGGTTCTTGGAAGACACGTTCAGGTCCTGAGCCGCCATCGGCCCGGCCTCCGCGATCAGAAGGGCGAGAGCCCCACCAAGCAAAACGCGCATGAATGTCCCCCAAGACCATTGCGACCCGCCCTTCATACCGGCGTTGCGCCGCCCCGCCAAGTGTTCTGGGATTCATACTCTGTAAACCATGATCCGCCGAGTGTAGGGTCGCCCAAACAACGGAATCGCAGGGGAGAGGCCCGGAATGGCAGGCTCGGTGAACAAGGTAATCCTGATCGGCAATCTCGGGCGCGACCCCGAGGTGCGGACGTTTCAGAACGGCGGCAAGGTGTGCAACCTGCGGATTGCGACTTCGGAGAACTGGAAGGACCGGAACACGGGGGAGAGGCGGGAGCGTACCGAATGGCACTCGGTCGCCATCTTCTCGGAACCGTTGGCGCGCGTGGCCGAACAGTACCTGCGCAAGGGCTCCAAGGTGTATATCGAGGGCCAGTTGGAGACGCGAAAGTGGCAGGATCAGTCGGGCCAGGACCGCTATTCGACTGAAGTCGTTCTGCGACCCTACAAATCAGAGCTGACCATGCTGGACGGTCGCGGTGAAGGCGGCGGTGGCGGCATGGGCGGCGGCGGTGGCGGCTATGCCGACGACCGTGGCGGTGGCGGCGCGTTCCAAAGCCCGGCACCGGCCGGTGACGTGGATGACGAGATACCCTTCTGAGCCAGGGGTCGAAGCTTTTTCACCCTGAAGTCTACGAGCCTATCAAATGCGACCTAGGGCGCGCATTTGACTGTCCTCGTCGTCGTTCTGGAAGAAGGGGACAACCTTCGGAGCGGCAAGGTCTGGGAGCATGCCGCCTATTTCGGCAAGCACGATTTCGGTGATGAAAGGCAGGTCGAGGTCGCGAGCCTCGGCAAGCGGGACCCAGCGGAGGTGGGAGAGTTCGTCGGAGGCCTGCGAGAAGTCATCCGGGTCACCCCTCAGCGCCGAGGCCTCTGTCAGCAGAAACCGCGCGTCGAAGCGGCGTGGGCGACCGGGAGGCGTGACCGCCCGGAAGATAAAGCGCAGCGACGACGCGTCGGGGCGGTGGCCTGTCGCGGCGAACCCGGACCAGTCGGGCGGAGGGTCAAACCATTGCCTCGGCGTGCCGAGGACCTGACCGGTTTCCTCCCACAACTCGCGGATGGCGGCGGCGGCGATGGCATCGGGCTGCGGGCCGTCAGAGGCCTCTGACAGGCGTGCGGCGCAGCCTTCCGGGATTGGCGCGGCGAGAGAGATCTTGGCGTCTCCCGGGTCGATCGCGCCGCCGGGGAAGACGAACTTGTTGGGCATGAACGCCGCCTTCGCGCCGCGTTGTCCCATCAGGACCGACGGGGTTCCCGCCGGGTCGCGCACCACGATCACCGTCGCCGCGTCTCGGATCGGCGTGCTATCCGCCACCGAACCCGTGCATCCGTTTGGCCCATTGAAACGCGATGATCGCCCCCTTCAGCCGGGGCAAAAGGTACAGCGACAGGGCCGTACATCCGACTGTAAAGCCGGTCGCCAGGATCAGCGGCTCTGGCCGGAACGTCGTGAACACCCACAACAGCGCCGGGGCCATCAGGTGCCCCACGATCAGGATAGTCAGATACGCGGGCCCGTCATCCGCCCGGGCGTGGTGCAGGGGTTCATCGCAAACCGGGCAGCTCTCGCGCACCTTGAGGTAGCCCTTCAGCACTGGCCCCGCCCCGCAGTTCGGGCAACGCCGCCGCCATCCGCGGAGAAGGGCTGGCGTCAGAGGGCGATCTGACGGTGTGGTCGAAGCGCTTTCCATGGTCACTGGTTACTCCCATTACCGCGTCGAGCCCAATGGGCAGATGTCGGTTGCGTCGGCGTGTCGCAAAAAAATGCGTCGAACTGCGACGGAATCCCGGAAACCCGCCGTTTGACTGAATGCAAGGCGGGCAAAAACGACCCGCAGGCAGGAAACCAGAAGGAACCAAACCGCTGACGAAATCGAAAATTC
>JBCCXY010000126.1:0-11291 GCA_039190895.1 Pseudomonadota bacterium
ACGCGCCGCCGATGGTCGACTTCACCTCACAGAGGCCATCGTCGATCTCCAGGATGGTGATGTCGAACGTGCCGCCACCGAGGTCATACACAGCGATGGTCTTCGATTCTTTCTTGTCGAGGCCGTAAGCGAGCGCGGCTGCCGTCGGCTCGTTAATGATCCGCAGAACCTCAAGGCCTGCGATCTTACCCGCGTCCTTCGTGGCCTGACGCTGGGCGTCGTTGAAATAGGCGGGGACGGTGATCACGGCCTGGTCGACGTCTTCGCCGAGATAGGACTCGGCGGTCTCTTTCATCTTCTGCAGGATGAAGGCGGAGATCTGCGAGGGGGAGTATTTCTCACCCTTCGCCTCGACCCAGGCATCGCCATTGCCGCCATCGACGATGGCGTAGGGGACGATGTTTTTGTCCTTCGTCACCTCAGCGTCGTCCACGCGGCGGCCGATCAGGCGCTTGACGGCGAAGACCGTGTTTTCCGGGTTGGTGACGGCCTGGCGCTTGGCGGGCTGGCCCACGAGGCGCTCATTGTCGGTGAAGGCCACGATGGACGGCGTCGTGCGCGCGCCCTCGGCGTTTTCGATCACGCGGGGTTGCGACCCGTCCATGATGGCGACGCAGCTGTTCGTGGTCCCAAGGTCGATGCCGATGACTTTTGCCATGCTTGCTTTTCCTCTTCTACGGCGACGTGCCGGTGCGCGGCCCGCAAAGCACCGCCGCCGGTTCCCAGAGTTGCAACCGGGACATACCCCGGTCGTGTTCGGGGGGTATATAGGGTTGGGTTGGGGGGCCTGCAAGCGCGCCGGGGCCTTTGGAATTGAGAGGATTTGCAATGGTTGCGGAGGCACTGTCCCTGCGGGGCGCACGGGTGCTGCCCGGGTATCTGGACGCGGCTGCGCAGGCGGCGTTGGTGGAGGATATCCGGGCGGTCGTTGAGGCGGCGCCGCTGTTTCATCCCGAGACGCGCTGGGGGAAGAAGATGTCGGTGCGGATGACTTCGGCGGGTCGGGTCGGATGGATCTCAGACAGACGGGGATACCGGTATTCCGAGACGCATCCGAGCGGGGTCGCTTGGCCGGATATTCCGGAGCGGGTGCTGGCGATCTGGCGTGAGGTTGCGGGGGTGGATCGGCTGCCAGATTCCTGCCTGGTGAACTTCTACAACGCGGATGCGAAGATGGGGCTGCATCAGGACCAGGATGAGGCGTCGTTCGAGTGGCCCGTGGTGTCGGTCTCGCTGGGGGACGATGCGCTGTTTCGGATCGGCGGGACGGAGCGCGGTGGCAAGACGGAAAGCCTTTGGCTGCGGTCGGGCGACGTGCTGGTTTTGGAGGGCGCGGCGCGGCTGGCCTATCATGGGGTGGATCGGTTGCGGGCGGGATCCTCGACGCTTTTAGCGAAGGGCGGACGGATCAATTTGACGATGCGGGTCGCGCTTTGAGGTTAAGTGAAGTTTAGTCAAATGCGGCGAAGTCTGCGGGGAAGGAGGTTCAAGCAAAATGAGCGCCTGTGGCGCATTCCTGCTTATTTGCTGGGGCGCTGCCCCAGACCCCGGATTATTTCCAGCCAGAAGAATGGGACTGGGCGGGTCAGAAGAGTTTTAGCGGAATTGGGCGAAACGGTCACGGTTCTGGCGGGCTGTTGACGAGAAGTTGCCTTGGTTCATTCCGATCTGGCGTTTGGTAGCCAAGGAGGACGGACGATGTTGCTTCACATCTCTCTCATGTTGTTGTGTGCCGCTATGTTGATCCACTTTTCCCGGTACTGGCTGGCGCTCAGCCAGCAGATGTATGTCGAGTATCAGGCCACGCGGCTGACCCAGCATCTGGATTGGACACAACCGCGGAAGCGCCCGCGTATCGGGGCGGCCCCGCGGCGGTCGTAATGGTCAGTCTTCGAGGATGAAGGTCACCTTGAGGTTGACCCGGTATTCCGAAATCTTGCCGTCTTCGACGGTGACTTTCTGATCCTGGACCCACGCGCCAGTCACGTTTTTCAACGTTTTACTGGCGCGTTTCACGCCTTCCTCGACGGCGTCGTCGAAGGATTTCGATGAAGACGAGATGATTTCTGTGACGCGTGCGACGGACATTGGGGCTCCCTCCCGGTTTTATTTGGTGACGGGAGTTTAGCGCAGTCGGAGTAGGAAATGTATGCCCCGTGACCCTACGTCAGGTGCGGATGGCGCGGAGGCGTTTTTCGGCGACGTGGATCGTGGCGGTGGCGCCCCAGTCGAAGCAGAGGAAATCCTGCTCGATGCCGTCGGCGAAGATCACCCCGCCCTCGTTTTGGCGGGACGTGACGGACAGGGTTTCGTTGGCCGTGATCTCCCCGGTGCGGAGTGTTGCGGTGGAGTGGCGGCTGGGCCAGGGTTCGCGGGTGAAGAAGGCCGCGGTGGGCTCGGTTGCCGCAAAGCTGTGGGCGATGCCGGTGGCGGCCATGATGGAGCGGGCCCAGCCGGTGAGGCCCGTTCCGGTGGAGACGATGATGCCGCTGGAGGATTGGAATTCGGTCGTATCGCCGAAGCTGAGGTCGTAGCGCGCGCTCTGGTGGGAGCGGTGGCCGATGAAAAGCTCGTTCATGGCCAGCAGGCTGTCGCCGCCTGCGAGGTCGGCGGCGACCATGGTGCGGAGATCGGCCTCGACGTCCTTGGCGGCAGTACGGCGGAGGAGGTCGGGCAGGGCGGAAAGGCGGTGCGGCGTCAGGACGCCTTCGCCAAGCTCCGGGTCGGGTGTGACGCCGATGACGAGCTGGTCGGCGAGGTATTTGGCGAGGTTCGCGACGAGGCCGTCCTGGCCCAGCGCGACGACGATATCGTTGGGAAAGAAGAGGAACCGGTTGAGGTCGGCGCGTTCGACCTGGGCGAAGGTCCACTCCGCCGGGATCGCCGCCTTGGCTGTCGCTATCGCGGTCTCCTGCAGGGTGTGGCGGGCCTCGACCGCCTCGACGGTCTGGCCACGGGCGGAGAGGTAGAAGCCGACCTGGCCCCGTGTGCCGTGGCGCGCGAGGAGGGCCGAAAGCTCGGTCTGGCGCGTGACGAGGACGACGCGGGGGGCGAGGCTGGACATGGCGGGCATCCTGGCTTGGTGGGCCCCGCCCAGTGGGCAGGGCCGTGGGTGTCAGCCTTTGTCGGCAGGCAGGCTGATCGTACGCAGCTGGTTGACGAGGCCCGCCAGCATGTCGGGGCTGACCGTCAGGCTGTCGATCTTCTCCAGCTTGCCGGCGAAGTCGCGGGCGGCGAGGGCGAAGAGCGCCGGGGCCTCGAGCTGCGCGATGGCGGCCATGCGGGCCTTTTCACCGTCGGCGGCGGCCTGTTCGACAGCGCGGATGCGGGTCGCTTCGGCCTCTGCCTCGATCACCTTGGCGTCGGCTTCTGCCTCGGCGCGGATCTTGCGCGCGGCGGCGTCGGCTTGGGCCTCGGACCGGGCGTTTTCGTCTTCGCGCGCGATCAGCTGGGCCCGGCGGGTGGCGAGTTCGACCTGGTTGCCCAGCTCGTTCTCGGCGATGGCCCGTTCCTTTTCCACCGCGAGGGCGCGGCGGGCGAAGGTCGCCTCATCGGCCTGCTGCTGGAGGCTTTCGAAGGTGGGCGCTTGCAGGGCGCGGGCGAGCTCTGACGTCGGCGTCAGGGCGGCGACGCGGACCGAGATGACTGTCAGGCCGAGGTCGGCTGCTGTCGGATCCTCGGTGAAGCCCGCGTTGAGTGCCGCTTGCAGGGGCGCGAGGCCCGCTTCGAGCAGGGCGCGGACGCCGAGTCCCTTCAGGTAGCTGTCGGCGAACTCGCGGGCGAGACCGGTGAGGATCGAGCGGATGTGATCCTCCGGCTTGGCCTTTGGCTCGCCTGTCCACAGGTCGAGGGTGAAATCAACGCGGTCGGCCAGGCGTTCGGCGTCGTCGACGCGCCAGAGGATCGTGCCCTGGACGGCGAGGTCTTGATAGTCGGCGGACTGGGTCTTGACAATGAACGGCAGCTCGCGGTCGGCCAGTGGCACTTCGGCGATCGATGCCACGCTGGGGTCGAACCAGAAGGACAGGCCGCGGCCGGATTTCTTCAGCTTGCCACGGCGGAAGTACTGGACGTGGCTGGAGGCCTCGGTGCGGATGTGGCGGGCAAGGGGGTAGCGTCTGATCTGTGCCATGGGTTTACTCTTTCCGTTCGTACAGTTCGGCGGGGCGGAAGGCGCCGCCGGTTTCCCGTTCGCCCGTGGGCGTCAGGGCATGCCTGTCCAAGAGCTTCCGCCGGAAGGCGGGCTTGGTCAGGGGCATTCCGAGGATGGCCTCATGCACCTCTTGGACCGCGCGGAGCGTGAAGCGCGGGGGTAGGAAGGCGAGGCCGATGGGCGTGTAGTCGAGCTTTCCGCGCAGCCGTTTGACTGTGTCGCCGAGAATGGCGGCGTGGTCGAAAGCGAGGTTGAGCGGCTCCGGCGCGAGCGCTTGGGCGGGGCCGCCGGTTTCGCCGGGCCAGTCCACGCGTATTTCGGCCAGGGTCAGGTCGGGCGCGAGTGTGTGCAGCGCCGAGGCCGTCGTGATGGCGAGGTGCGTGACGCTTATAACGTGGCCGCGCGGATCGCGGGACGGGTCGCCGTAGGTGGCGAGTTGTTCGAAGTGGACGTCCGTGACGCTGGTTTTGTCGGCGAGGACGCGGGCGACCGTGTCGTCGAGAGACGCGCCTTCTTGGACGAAGCCCCCCGGCAGAGCCCAGGTGCCGCCGACAGCCTCTGCGTCGTCGCGGCGCATCAGGACGCAGCGCAGGGCGCCGTCGGAGACGCAGAGGATCGCGAGGTCGACGGCAATGCTGGGGCGCGGATATTCGGTGGGTTGGTTCATGGTGTCCTCTTATGTTCGAAATAGTTATTACTAATATGAACATATGTCAAGACCTCAGCGTAGGCACGATTTGGAAATTCCTTTGGGCCAGTGTAGAGGGGCGGGCAGAGCGGGAGGCCGAGCATGGCAAATCACCTTCATCAGCGGGATCTTCCGGATGGGCTGGACCTTGGGCCGTCGGTGGCGATTGATTGCGAGACGATGGGGCTGAACCCGCATCGCGACCGGCTGTGCGTGGTGCAGTTGTCGGCGGGGGATGGCGACGCGCACATGGTGCAGATCGCGAAGGGGCAGACGGAAGCGCCGAACCTGTGCCGGCTGCTGGAGGACCCGGCGAAGCTGAAGCTGTTTCACTTCGGGCGCTTTGACATCGCCGCGATGCTGAACGCGTTCGGGGCGCTGACGGCGCCTGTCTATTGCACGAAGATCGCGTCTAAGCTGGTGCGGACCTATACGGACCGGCACGGGCTGAAGAACCTGCTGGAAGAGCTGCTGGGCGTCGATATCTCAAAGCAGCAGCAGATGTCGGATTGGGGCGCGGCGGAGCTGACGGAGGCGCAGTTGGAGTATGCGGCGTCGGATGTTCTTTATCTGCACCGGCTGAAGGAGGCGCTGGACGGACGGCTGGAACGCGAGGGCCGGATGGAACTGGCGCAAGCGTGTTTCGATTTTCTGCCGACCCGGGCGAGGCTGGATTTGGCAGGCTGGCCGGATTTGGATATTTTTTCTCATTGATGGCGTGTGCATCCCTCCCGACCCAAAGCCTCTTGCGCGAGGGCTTCTATGGCGCGTTTTGAGAACACCTATTCCCAGGTGGTGCGGTGGCTGAAGATCCTGCTGCCGTTGTGCGCGCTGGGCATCCTGTCGAGCGTGGTGTTCTTCGCGCGGGAGAATGAGACGTCGCGGGAGATCCCGTATCTTGGCCGCGGCAGCGACGACATGGTGGATGAGCGGATCGCGTCGCCGGAATACACGTCGGTGACGAAGGATGGCTCCACCCTGCGGTTGACGGCGGATCGGGTGACGCCCACGTCGGTTTCGTTCGACACGGTTATGGCAGAGAACCTTGCGGGACGTATTGAGACCCCTACTGGCAGGATCATTCAGGCGACGGCGCCGTCGGGGCGGATCAGTACGGCGGGCGATCTGGTGGAGCTGATGGGCCTTGTGTCGGTGGACACGTCAGACGGATTTCATATGATTTCCGAGGATCTGACTGCCCGCCTAGATGTCACCTTTGCGGAGTCAGGCGGCGCCGTGCGGGGTGACGCGCCGTTCGGAACGCTGGAGGCGGGGCGGATGCGGCTGGGCGACGCTTCAACCGAAAGTGACCTTCTTGTTTTCAATGAGGGGGTAAGACTGATATACCTCCCGCGGCAATAAGAAGGCATCCCGACCATGCGCATCCTCTTCGCGATCGCTTTGGCGCTCGCCGCTCTTCCGGGAGCGGTGTTGGCGCAGACGTCGGTGGCGCTTGGATCGCTGGAGCATGACACGTCGTTGCCGGTCGAGGTGACCTCGGACAGTCTTGAGGTGTCGAACGAGGCGGGGCTCGCGTCGTTTCTGGGGAATGTCGTGGTGATCCAGGGGCCGATGCGGCTGGCGGCAGCGAAGATCGACGTGCGGTATTCGGATGATGGCACCGGAAGCAACGACATTGATGAGATGTTTGCCTCGGGCGGCGTGACCTTTACCAACGGCACCGACGCGGCGGAGTCGAAAGAGGCGACCTATAACCCTGATACTGCAATGCTGGTCATGAAGGGCGACGTGGTGCTGACGCAGGGGCCGAGTGTGATGTCCGGTCAGGTGCTGACCGTCGATCTCGGCGCTGGCACCGGCGCCATGGAAGGCCGGGTGCGCACCGTGTTCCAGACGGGAAATCAGTGATGGGCAAGCCGGAGCTTCAGATCACCCGAGGCAGCGCGGGGCTAGAAGTTCTTGGGCTGCGCAAGAGCTATCGCAAACGGCCTGTGATCCGGGACGTATCGCTTTCGCTGTCGCGGGGCGAGGTGGTTGCGTTGCTTGGCCCCAACGGGTCGGGCAAGACGACGTGCTTTTATTCCATCGCCGGGCTGGTTTCGACGGATGGCGGGCAGGTCACGGTGGACGGACGCGATGTGACGGTGCTGCCGATGTACCGCCGGGCGCGGTTGGGGATCGGGTATCTGCCGCAGGAGGTCTCGATCTTCCGGGGCATGACGGTCGAAGAGAACATCCTCGCCATTCTGGAGCTGACCGAGAAGGATCGGATCAAGCGGCATGAGCGCCTGGATGAGCTGTTGTCGGATTTCTCGATCACGCATCTGCGGCGGGCGGCGGCGCTGTCGCTGTCAGGCGGCGAACGGCGGCGGACGGAGATTGCGCGCTGTCTGGCGGCCGATCCGAAGTACCTGTTGCTGGATGAGCCCTTTGCGGGCGTCGATCCCATTGCCGTGGGGGAGATTCGGACGCTTGTGGCGCAGCTCAAGGACCGGGGGATTGGCGTGCTGATCACCGATCACAACGTGCGTGAGACGCTGGAGATCGTGGATCGCGCCTATATCCTGCATGACGGGCAGGTACTGATGAGCGGGACGACCGATGAGGTCGTGAAGGACGAGAACGTGCGGCGCGTCTACCTCGGGCAACACTTCAAGATTGGTTAACAATCCACTTGTGGCGGCGGTATCGTTGCCACGCAAGATGTTGATGGTTAACGCATTCTTTCGACGCGCCCGGCCCTGAGCCCGTTGACAAGACACCCTCTAGGTCGCCCAATGGAGGCATGACATGGACTCGTTCCAGCATGCTCAGGCGCCGCGGCGACAGCCGCCAGAGCCGGGCACCGGACCTCGCAACAGGATGAGGCGAACGACCGAACCGGCACAACTGTGTGACCGGCCAGAAGGAGACGGCATTGCGCTTTAAGATCAGCGGTAAGCAAATCGACATTGGTTCGGCCCTGCAGGAGCATGTGGAGACCGAGTTGGGGCGGACAACCGAGAAATACGCGGGGCGCCCGACCGATGCGACGGTGATTTTTTCGAAGGACGCGCATGAGTTTGTCTGCGAGGCGATTGTTCATCTGTCGACGGGGCTTACGGTGCAGGCCAAGGGGCACGATCACGAGGTCTATGCCGCGTTTGACCGGGCGACCGAGAAGATGGACAAGCAATTGCGGCGCTATAAGCGGCGGCTGAAGGACCATCACAAGGAACGCCCACAGCCGATTGAACAGATGGAAGCGTCGTCGTATATCCTCGCCGGATCGGAGGCCGCAGAAGAGGCCGAACCAGAGACGCTTCAGCCGATCATTATCGCCGAAATGCAGACCTCGATCCCGTCGCTGACGGTGGGGGAGGCTGTCATGCAGATGGAGCTTGCGGGGGCGCCGGTGCTGGTCTTCCGCAACGAAAAGCAGGACAGCGGGGTGAATATCGTTTACCGGCGCGACGACGGGAATATTGGCTGGATTGATCCAACGTAAACCGCCCTGTAAGGGCTCCTTTCTGTTTTCCACTTGGGGACACCATGGACCTTTCGACACTCCTTCGGCCCGAGGCCGTTCGCGTCCTGCCAGGCGCGAGTTCGAAGAAACGGTTGCTGCAAGATATCGGGACAATGATCGAGGCGCAGTGCGGCCTTCCCGGAGGCGTCGCGTTCGATGCGCTGCTGGAACGTGAAAGCCTGGGGCCCACGGGTGTGGGCAACGGGATCGCCTTGCCCCATGCGCGGGTGCCGGGGATCGACACGGTGGTGGGCGCGTTCTTTCGGCTGGAAAAGCCGCTGGAGTTTGATGCGGTTGACCGGTTGCCGGTGGATCTGGTGTTTGCGCTGTTTGCGCCCGAGGACGCGGGGGTGAACCATCTGAAGGCCCTGGCGCTGGTGTCGCGGACGATGCGGGACAGTGTGCTGTGCGCCAAGTTGCGGGCGAACAATGACGCCGGTGCGCTGCACGCGCTGCTTCTGGATCGGCGCGACCCGAGGGCGGCCTAGCGCACGACGTAGGGGCGTTTGGGGGTGACGCGGCCCGTCGTGGGATCGAAGCCCACCGGGAAGTCGCCCATCAGGTGGGGCTGCATGCCCTGATTTTTCAGGTTCTGCAGGAATTGGCCGAATCCGTCGAGGCGCTTGAGCTTCGGGGCCTCGGTGAGGCCGCGTTCGTTGCGGCTGCCGACGGTGTCGATGAGGGCGTGCAGGTGTTCCATCGGGTCTTCGAGGAACTGCGCCAGCGTCCAGACCTGCACCCGTGCCTTCGCGTGGATGGAGCGGAGGGCATCGATGTAGCGGGATTCGATCTTTTGCATCCGCGCCGCCTCTTCCCGCAGGGCGCTGAAGTTGCGGTTGGCGTGGAGGAGCGATACCGCCCAGGCCCCGCTGATCACAGAGATCTGCGCGTTGGGGTCGGCGGTCAGGAAATCGATGATGTCCTGATTGTCCTTCGGACCGAAGAGGAAGCACTGGCGCTCGCCGCGCGTGTTCCAGAGGAGGTTTGTCAGGAAGGCCCGGGGGTTGTGGTCGCGCAGGGGCGCGCTGCTGGGGAGCGATCCGGCGAAAACGGTGGAGCGGTCAGCGAACTCCGCTCGGTCGGGGGCGTAGAGGTGGCCGTGGGTCAGGCACTCACCATTGCGGGTGAGCCAGCTTTCGAAGCCCTCGAACAGGTCGTCGAAGCCCGACAGCACGGTGTAGGGGGCCGCCGACCGCCCGTTCTCCCAATCCCAGTTCGGGAAGCGACTTTGCATGTAGAGGCCGGGGCGCCCCCGTGTCCGGCGTTCGACGGCGCGGGCAAAAACGCGGTCGATCTGGGCGGGGTTGGGTTCTGCCGTGTTTTCGAAGTCGGGCTGGGCTTTGAGAAAGGTGTCGTAAAGCCGATCGGCGCGGGGCCAGATCTTGCGGGCGACGAAGCAGTCAGAGCGGCGTAGGAGCAGCAGGTGATCGTCGTAGAAGATGTGCGGTTTGCCCTGGTAGTCGAACTTCGTAAGTGTCAGCGACCGGCTTTCGACCTTGCGGGAATAGCGGCGGACGAGGGTCTGGAAATAGCTTTCGTCGGGGATCCAGACGCGCTTGAAATAGCGTTCGAACAGGCGGCGATCGGGGTCTTCGAGGATCGCCGACAGGGTTTGCCGCGTCAGACACCACCATTGCGAGCCGAGATGCGGGATCAGCCCGTCGGGTGTCGCGCGGCGGCGCCCGACAAGGCGTTGCAGGCGAACCCAGGCGTCAAAGCGCATGCGCTGGGATTTCCACGCGAAGGGAAAGCTGAAGGCGAAGCGTTCGCCGTCGAAACCGCCGATGGTCCAGGGCACATCGCGGGTTGTGACGCTTTCGATGAAGTCGGTCTGCGGGTTCTCGTCAAGGAAATGGCGCAGCTCGTCCACCGGGCGGAGCGGAAGGCAGGTGCCGGAGGCGAGGTAGGCGTGGCGCACCTCTGGGAAGCGGTTCAGGAGAAGGACAGCGGCCATTTGCGTCGCCTCGACCAGCGACCAGGTGCCCCATTCGCAGGCCCGGCGGTCGCAGAACAGCACGTCGGGCAGATCGGTGAGTGACTGCTTGAACGCATCGAAGGCGGAGGGTTTGACGCGGGCATCCACGTGAATAACCACCGGGCACCCTGCTGTAGCCCAGTGCCGGGCGACCTGTGTCGCGCGGTGAAATGCATCGTGGACGAGCATGATGAACCCGACGCTCATGCCCAGTTCCCCGGTGACATGAGGCCAAGCGCTTCGAGTTGGCGCCAGTTGATGTATTTTTCGGACCAGGGCGTCCAAAGATCGGCACCGTTCGACGCGCGGTAGGCCTGATATTCTCGGCTGGCGGCGTAGTGCTGGCGGCGCGACAGCTCTTCTTCAGCCTTTTCGGCGAAGCCCGGCAGGAACTTTGCGTGCAGAAGGCAGCCCGACGCCTTCTCGCCCCCCCATTCGTCGAAGACGAGGTTCAGCCCGCGTGGCAGCATCATGTGGGTGGAGCTGATATATGCATAGCGCCTGTTCCACTTCACAAGCGGTATCTTGTTCAACGCAGGCGCTTGCGCCGGGGCATCGGCGAAGAACGTGCGGGCGCGGGGGCCCCCTTGGATCCAGAGGTTCCAGTGCCGCCAGTTGCGCTCAATCGCGTAGTTCCCGGCGTCGAACCACTGGACGATCTCGAACGGATCCTGCCCTTCGACATAGGGTTGCGCGGTGAGGTCGCCCCGCGGGTACATGTCGAGGATCATGGCCCCGAAGGACCGGATGGATGAGGCGTGCAGCCAGTCCGTCAGCGCGGGCAGCGGGCGCGTGTCGCAGAACGGGTAGATCAGAAACTCGTCGGGATCGACGGTGAGGCACCAGTGCCCGTGGCCGTAGCGGGACAAAAGGCCGTTGATCCAGTCTATCCCGTAACGCGCGCGCTTGTAGCTGGCGGAACTGTGCCAGAGCGAGACGTCGGGCTCATCGCGAAGGTACTCTGCCGTGCCGTCGTCGGAGTTGTTGTCGACGATCAAGAAATGCG
>JBCCXY010000127.1:0-11271 GCA_039190895.1 Pseudomonadota bacterium
CCTCCATCCGCAACCGCGACGCGGCTTCGTCCATCAGGTCGATGGCCTTGTCCGGCAGAAACCGGTCGGTGATATAGCGATGCGACAACTGCGCCGCCGCCACCAGCGCGCTGTCGGCAATCTCGATCCCGTGGTGAACCTCGTACTTCTCCTGAATGCCCCGCAGAATGGCGATGGTGTCCTCCACCGTCGGCTCATCAACAAGCAACGGCTGGAACCGCCGTGCCAAGGCCGGGTCCTTCTCCACATGCTTGCGATATTCATCCAGCGTCGTCGCACCCACACAGTGCAACTCCCCCCGCGCCAGCGCGGGCTTCAGCAGGTTCGACGCATCCATCGCCCCGTCCGCCTTTCCGGCGCCGACCAGCGTGTGCATCTCGTCGATGAAGAGGATGATATCGCCCGCTGCAGCGGTGACTTCGGACAGCACGGCCTTCAACCGCTCCTCAAACTCGCCCCGATACTTCGCGCCCGCAATCAGCGCGCCCATATCGAGCGACAAGAGCGACTTGTCCCGCAGGCTCTCCGGCACATCGCCATCCACGATCCGCATCGCGAGGCCCTCGGCAATCGCCGTCTTCCCCACGCCGGGCTCGCCAATGAGAACCGGGTTGTTCTTCGTTCGCCGGGACAGGATCTGCATCGCCCGCCGGATTTCCTCGTCGCGACCAATGATCGGGTCAATCTTCCCGTCCCGCGCCCGCTCCGTCAGGTCGGTCGCGTATTTCTTCAGCGCGTCATAGCCATCCTCGGCCGACGCCGTATCCGCCGTGCGCCCCTTGCGCACCTCGTTGATTGCCGCGTTCAGGCCCTGAGCCGTCACCGCCCCCGCCTCCAACGCCGTCTTCGCCCCCGACCGGACAATCGCCAGAGCCGTCAAAATCCGCTCCACCGGCACAAAGCTGTCGCCGCCCTTCTTGGCGAGCTTCTCCGCCTCGACCAGAACCTTCGTCGTCTGGTTGTCCATGTAAAGCTGCCCGGCATCCCCGGTGATCTTCGGCAGCTTCCCAATAGCGACCTCAACCGCCTCGGCCACCCGGTCCGGGGCCCCGCCCGACGCCTTGATCAGGTTCGCCGCAAGGCCCTGCTCGTCATCCAACAACGCTTTCAGAATATGCTCGGGCACCAGCCGCTGATGGCTCTCCCGTTGCGCGATCGTCTGGGCCGCCTGCAGGAAACCCTTCGACCGCTCGGTGAACTTCTCCAAGTTCATCGGTCTCTCCTTCTCTCAAGCGCCCTCCCGCCTGCCCAATCAGGCACAGGCAACGGGCCTCGACTACGATGTGGGAACCCCGACGCCAGATCGCAAGCGCTACTTCTCGGGCGGCACCGCTCCGGGGCGCCCGAACAGATGGCCCCAAACCTCCCCCCACGTCTTCGCAGCCACGCAATCGCGCCATAACCCCGGGATCTCCGACACCCACACCAAAAAGGGGTTCCGACTGTCGAAATCCCTCGCCAGGCCATACCTCGGCGTCTCTTCCTCTTCCTGAAAGGTCCCGAACATCCGATCCCACACGATCAGGATCCCGCCATAGTTCTTGTCCAGGTACTTCGCATCCGACCCATGGTGCACCCGGTGATGCGATGGCGTGTTCAGCACGCGCTCCAACGGCCCTAACTTGCCGATCAGCTCCGTATGGATCCACGTCTGATACGCCAGCACCGCGATGATCCCAAAGAACACCGCCTCCGGCGCAAACCCGATAAACGCCAGCGGAAGGTGCGAGATCAGCGACCACACGCCCTCCAGCGGCCCGAACCGCACCCCGGTCACAATGTTCATATCCCGCGACGAATGATGCACCGCGTGCTGCGTCCACAGCACCCGCACCTCGTGCGCAATCCGATGCTCCCAGTAATAGGTGACATCCGCCAGCAGAACGACCAGCACCAGCGACCACCACGTCACCGGAATCGACCACGGCAACACCTCGGCGATGATGTAGAAGATCCCGTACCCAGCCGTCAGAAACAGCGCCTGGATCACCAGATACGGGATCTGCGTCGACGCGCTCACCAGCATCTCCAGCACCGTTTTCT
Organism: Pseudomonadota bacterium; assembly: GCA_039190895.1. Taxonomy (GTDB): domain Bacteria; phylum Pseudomonadota; class Alphaproteobacteria; order Rhodobacterales; family Rhodobacteraceae; genus Ovoidimarina. The sequence continues at coordinate 2,044 of JBCCXY010000127.1, forward strand.
TCCGCAGCGAGCCCTTAAAGATCGCCTCCGCCAGCTCAATCAACAGGATCGCCGCTCCGATCAGAAAGAACACCTCGTCAATCTGCGTCGTCAGCCGCTCCAAAGCGTCAATCGTCATGCTGTCACTCCTTTGATAAACACGCGCCACGCGAACGCCGCCGCCTGCTTGGGCGTCGCATCGCCATCACGCACCATCTCCCACGCGGCATAGATCAGGCTGTCATACGCGGCCGCCAGCCACTCAGGCGCCACGGACGCATCCAGCGCCCCCTCCGCCTGCGCACCCCGCAGCGCATCCACCAACTCCCGCCGGTCCGCGTCATAGGCCGCCGCAATCTTCGGATCCTGCTCCACCCGCTCCTGCGCCAGAAACAACTGCCGATCCGCCAGCGGGATGACAGCGTAAAGCGCCTTCTCCAGCCCGTCCAAATGGCTCTCGGCATCCGACACAGCGGTATCGACCGCAAAATTCAGCTCATCCATCGCCGCCTGCGCGAGGGCGACCATAAGCACATCGCGGCTTTCGAAATGCCGGTGCAACGTCGCCCGCCCGACCCCCGCATGGGCCGCCACATCCGCCAGCGACGCATCCGGAGAGCGCGAGAAAATCGCAAACCCCGCCTCCAGAATGGCATCGCGCGTTGAGACTCGAACGACTGTCATGAGACATATATGTCTCATTCGAGACATCACTTCCACCCCGCTTGACGCAAAAGCCCCCCAACGATAGCCCGATTGCATGACCGCCGATGATCGCCTAATCGTCGCTCTCGACGTCCCCAACGCGCTGGCCGGGCTCGACCTGGCCGAACGCCTCGGCGACACCGTGAGCTTCTACAAGATCGGCTTGGGGATGCTGACCGGCGGCGGCCTTGCGCTTGCGAGCGAACTGAAGGAAGAGCACGACAAGCGCATCTTCCTCGACATGAAACTCTTCGACATCGGCGCCACCGTCGAAGCCGCCGTCCGCGGCCTGTCACAGTTCGAGATCGACTTCCTCACCGTCCACGGCGACCCCCATGTGGTCCGCGCCGCCCGCGAAGGTGCCGGGACCTCACGGATGAAAATCCTTGCTGTAACGGTCCTGACAGCCCTCGACCGAGACGACCTAGACGCCGCCCAGATCCGCCCCGGGACCTTGCCCGAAATCGCAACCGCCCGTGCCGCCACCGCACTCGCCGCTGGCGCGGACGGCGTCATCTCGTCCCCGATGGAAGCCGCGCTGATCCGCTCGCTCCCCGAAGCCGACGGTAAGCTCATCGTCACCCCGGGCGTCCGCCCCGCGGGCGCCGACCTCGGCGACCAGAAGCGCGTCATGACCCCCGCCGAAGCCATTGCCGAAGGCGCCGACCACGTCGTCATCGGCCGCCCCATCCACGCCGCCCCCGACCCCCGCGCGGCCACAGAGGCCATCCTTGCAGAGCTCAACGCCCCGCAGGCAACCCGACCGAACCGCCACTAAGCCGTCGGATCAAACACGCGGAAGCCATCGTTGGTGAACGTGAACTGATGACCGCCCACCAGCTCCTTCCGCCAAAGCCTGCAGATCACCTCGCGCAGCGATTGCTCGCCGGGGCTGCCGTCTTCAAACGGCATATGGGTCAGATGCCGCTCAAGTAGCCTCCGGCACATGCCCGGAAGCTCCGCCTGCTTCGCAAGCCGCCTGCGGTGAAACACCTCCCGCCACAGCGGAACAACGGCACCGCCGCCGCTTGCATGCTCAACCATGCAGGCCAACCGCACCGCCTCTGCCGCCGGGTCCTCGGACAGACCGACCAGATCGTGAAGGCCCTCTTCGAACGCCTCCAGATCAAGCAGATCAATCGCCTCCTCCTCGAAATCCAGCGCCGACAGGTAGAATGAAGCATAGGCCGCCATGCCAACCGCCGACCCGGTCCGCTCAGCCGCAAGCCGGGCCTCACGCTCAACCGTTTCATAATCGCCAAACCACCGGGGCAGCACGAAGAAGGCGAAGGACCGATGCGCATACTGGTTGCGCAGATCCAGATCGGACCAGGTGCGATAGACCTCCCGCATCTCGTCCGACGCCATGTCGCTGACCGCCGCCAAAAGCTGAAACCCGACCCGCGCCAGAACCGGAGAGCTGACCTCCCTCGCGTCGAACCGTGACAAAAGATCGGACGCCGTCTGCAAGCTCTGCGTCAAACCGTGCCAGCCCGCCTCGTCAACCTCATGCGACCAGCCCCCACTCCGGGCCACCCACCCACGGTCAATGTGGGCCTGTGCCAGAAACGCCGTCAGAATGTGATCCTCGGGGTTCGTGGACACCGCCTGCTCCAACCGGGCGAGCGCGGGGTCCGGGATCTGCATGTACGGCTCGAAATTGCACATGTTCGGCGGGTAGATCACATCGGCAAGCGCCTGTCGCATGGCGTCCAACGCAATGTCGTACAACTTTGCTCCGCCAACCGCCTCCAGACGCTCTTTTTCCCAGCGACGAACCAGCGCGCTACAGGCGATCCAATCATCCTTGGCAACAAGCTCTCGAATTTGGTCGGCGGCGGCGTGCTCTCGCCCGGCGGTCACCTCTGCAATCTTTCGGTTCTGCGCAAACAAGGCCGCGGTATCCGCACCGTCAATAAGCGGCACCTTCTGCAAGAAGGAAAGAGCGGACCGCGGTGCTGCGACCAGCAGAACCGGCAGCAAAGCGGCACCAATCACGAAATGGATTGCGTCATCTAAAATGGAATTATTTTCAATACCTTGCGCGTCCGAGGCCATGTGACCCTCCAGATTGTCCATCCCCCGGCACGGCTGGGGCTAACAATCGATTGGGGCGTCAGTGCGGCGGCTGACCAAACGGCTCAAGAGGAGGCGGCGCGAACGTCCCCTGCCAGAAACAGGGGACGCGTCAGGAAGGGGTCGTCCCTTCCGCCATGGGTTTAGTTGTTCGAAACACCTGTCACGTTTTCAACCGGCGGCGCGTAGGGCAGCGACGAGTGGTGCAGGTTGATCTTCAGATCACCGTTGTCGTCCTTCACATAGCCGAACGAGTATTCCACCTTCGTCTCGGTCCCGTCCGGGCCGGTGAAAAAGTAATTCCCCATCGCCGTTGCCGCCTCGTCCGTCGTGAAGATGCCGTTGCTTTCCCAACGCACGTCGGTCCAGCCCTTGATGGCAAAGCCGGTATCTTCCGTGCCCTCGGCGCCAATGAAGTAGGCCAGCGCTTCGTCAAAGGTCTCGCGGAACTGGTCGTCCGACGCCAGCGTCGGTTTGAACATCACCGGCGACGTCCCATAGGCGTACAGCGTATTGATGTGTTCAGTCGCGCGCGCGGCGAAATCCTCACCCGCCGCATGTGCAGCGGAAATCGCGACGATACCCTCACCCCACTCCGTCTGCGCGTCGATCACGTCCTGTTCCGTGACCTCTGCAAGAGCGGTTGTTGCAAATATTGTGCTAAGAAAAATAGCGGCCGCACGTGTTGGCAGATGACACATGTGGGATCCTCTCTGTTGGGGGGGAAGGTTTCAAATGATGCTGAATGTTGGCGGCCCCCGATCACGCTGACATCCGCAGGGCGTGCCTCGCATCACCCTTCAAAAGAGGTAATCCGTATGGCTAGGCCATCAACTGCGAACTGCAGGCAACTACGCCCTGCGCCCAAGCGCATCCCTCGCGCGATCCTTCATGTGTGCAATGGCATCCTCGGCAGCCAGGAAGTCTGCGACCTCCATCAGCCACAGCGCCTGCCCCTCGTCTCCCAGGCGCAGGCTGGCGGCCTCCGCCGGGGTGATGTCGGCGCGGAACATCCATTGGCGGAGCGGACCCCGCAGATATTCCCTGCACCACGACAGTCGATGCGCCTCCAGCGCGAGGCCGGTCTCTTCCCGCACCTCGCGCAGGATCGTCTCTTCCGGGGTTTCTTCGGCCTCGCGCCCGCCTCCGGGCAGGTCGATCATGCCGGGAAACTGGATGGTCGGGATGTCATCCCGGCGAAGCACAACGCACCGCGACCCACACGTCAGCAGGGCCTTGGCGCCGTTGAACGCTGTCACGGCTCGATCACTGACCAGGCACGCATCGCCCAGACCACGATCAAAAGGCAAAGGACCACCGCAACAACGACCGAGATGATCTTGGCAATCGCCTCCGCCGGAGAGAACAGCACAACGGCCTGCCCCTCGGAGATACGGATGTCTTTCAAGGCCAGCTTCGCAAGTTGCCCCTTCAGTCCGGCACTGTCGAGGTCATAGACCGGTATGGCCTGCACCCAGCGGTCCATCGTCTCGGCCACGATGGGCTTCATCCGCTCGACCGCCCGGTCGCGCAGGCGATCCATGGACTCGGGCGCCTCCGGATCTGCCTCCTCCGCCTCGCCCCGCAGGCGGTGGAACAAAGCGCCCGCCGTGGTCCGGGCGTCGTCGATCACGCCCTGACTGTCGTCATCCGCGACAAGGCTCAGATCCTCAACGCTCAGATCAGCAAGGTAGAACCGCCCGCCCTCATAGCGCAGCCCGCTCTCGGTATCCGCCGCGCCCTTGCCGGACAGCCCGAAGGCCCGCCCTTCGAACTGCGCAGTAACACCGACCTTGCCGGTTTCAAGGAATTTGACCGAGGCATTCTCGACATCCAGCGTCAGCGCGCGCGTGTCGATTTCAAACGGCAGCTTGTCGTCAATGGCGGCGGCGACCCGCTCTTGCGTGATGCGGATCGGAACGTCCGGTGTAACGAGAGCGACCAGCCAGGCACACGAACAGAAGGCAGCGAGGCCCACAAGAATCCAACGAGTCATGGCCTAATGGTCCTCGTTAATATCGGTCGTAAAGACCTTGGACTGCCCCTTCCGGACACCCATCACCTTGCGCAGCGCCAGCCACGACACCAGCGACAGGACGGCGAAGATCAGCAGCGTGACCGGCATCGACCCGACCATGAGCGTCGCCAGCGGGCCGCCCACCAGCATCAGCAGTCCGGTGATTGCCGCGCCGATGGCGAAGCCAAGGAAGATGAACGCGGGGACGAAGACCTCGACAATGCCAAGAACGATCGCACCCAGGATCCAGACCCACCAGACCGACCACATCATGACGACCGCCCCCGCAGCAGCTTGAACGCGTCGCTAAAGGCATCCACCGCCTGCGCCGGGACGACCACCGTCTGGTTCCCGTTGCCCTGACCAAGCGTGCCCAGCGCCTCAACCTGCTTGAGCGCCACCTGATACTGCGCCGCCTCCAGCCCGTTGTCCTGAATGGCCCGCGCCACGACCTGCGTCGCATACGCCTCGGCGTCCGCCTCAACCCGCCGCGCCTTCGCGGCCTGCTCGGCGGCGTACAGATCGGCATCCGCCGCAAGCTCTACCGCCCGACGCTCACCCTCCGCCGTCGTGACCGCTGCCCGACGCTCCCGCTCCGCAGTCAACTGCTGCAGCATCGCATCCCGCGTCGCCTGATCCAGGTTCACGTCCAGAATCTCCGCTCGCGTCACCTCGATCCCCCAGGCATCCACCGCGTCCTCGACACTCGCCTTGATCGTCTGGATCAGCATCGCCCGGTTCGACTGAACCTCGTCCAGCTCCATCTTACCGATCTCCGCCCGCACGATCCCCGCGACGGTGGTGGCAATTGCCCCATCCACATCGCGGATCCGATACACCGTCTTCTCAGGCTCCGTGATCCGGTAAAACACACTCGTCTCAACCTGAACCAACACGTTGTCCGCCGTGATCGCGTCCTGACTCGCATTCGGCAACTGCCGCTCCAGGATCGAGATCTGATGCGCCACCTTGTCGAAAAACGGCACGATAAAGTTGATCCCGGGCCCCAGCACCGTCCGCAAGCGACCAAACCGCTCCACCACGTGCTTTTCCGACTGCGGCACGATCCGGACCATCTTCCAGATCGAAACGAGCACCAGAATGGCCAGCGCCAAGGTCACCAGCCCGCCGCCGCCAACCGTCTCAAGAATATCGGTAAAATCCATGTCCAATCCCGTCTTCTGCCCCGCACGGCAGATATGGGGACCCGACGTTAATCCTGACAAGCCACCGCCGCCAATCAGACAGCGGCTGTTGCGGGCAAACCCCCGCCAAAACCCTTTGATTTATCGCAATTTGCCGCGTCCGGGGAATTCCGCGCCGGGTTTCCCCTTACCGCGCCACCAGCCGCTGCGGAACCACACCGCGCCGCCTCGTGATCTCTCCGGCAACCTCAAGCTCCAGCTTCACACAGGTCGTGTGCCAGTTGACCGAGCCGATCCTCGCCTGATCCTCCTCCGGCAGCCGCGACCGCACCGCATTCGCGAGCTTCGCAAACGGCAGCCCCTCGGGCCCCGCCGTCTTCACTGCTTCCAGTATCGCACCGCGCACCGCTTCAAACTTCCACCTCGGGACGGGCGTCACGCCATTGCGTCCCTCCGCCGGGGTCCGGCAGGCCACGGTATCATCCAGCATGTATATCCTCCCTGTCGCAGCATCTTCGGCCGCTACCCAAGTTCGACCATAACACACTTAACAGACCGTTTCTCCCCCCAAGGCGATTTCCGCCGATACCGCAGAAATCGAACCACTCCGTCCGCCGCCCGGAAACAGTCGCAACACGCAAAATTAATTGACAACGCCCAACACCCGAAACCGCCCCGATAGCGCAAACACCGCTGACAAACCGCGCCGTCTTGTGCAAAAACCACGCTGGGATCACAGGCCAGAATGGCGCCCGAGTACCTTGTGAATGCGTAACCAGTAACCTCTAGCCTGGGGCCAGCCCGTGTGTTTCGGCCAGCCCCTCCGGAGACCAACCATGTGGACCCACACTCGCCGACGAGGCGAACCATGAGTGATGCGAACGACACAAAGTTCCGCGCACGTGCAATGGCCAACGGGCTGACAATGCTCGAAGAAATCGGCCAGTTCCTTGAAATGATCGACCGCTTTTCCCGACGGCTTGCCCCGGAAGACGCGGCCGATTTGCAGAACATCACGACCCGACTGCGCCAATTGCATGTCGAGTTGAGCGACCGCTCGACTCTCTAGAACTCCGGCGGCCCCCTCGGCCGCTGGACCAACGCGCCGTTCGCGGCGCGGCTGGCGCGCCATCCGCGGGCAGGCAGAACCCGCAACGGCGCGTCAGCGCACGCTCCCCCAACCCGGCATTAACCCCGGCGCCACACCCTCGCGCGCCATGCGCATACCCCTCGACCAGATCGACCTCCACCACATCCCTCGCGACCGCTCAGCCATCGACCGCGACGGCCTCGACGAGCTCCGCGAATCCATCCTCGCTGACGGCCTCCGCACCCCGGTGGAGGTCATCGCCACCAACACCGGCTACGGCCTCCTGTCAGGCTACCGCCGCCTCACTGTGCTCCGCGAACTGAACGACCTCGGCCTGCCGGGCTTCGACACGATCGAAGCCATGGTCCGGACCCCCGAAACCCGCCTCGACGCCCTCCGCCAGATGGTGGAGGAGAACGAGATCCGCCGAGACGTCTCCATGTGGGACCGCGCCCGCATCGCCGTCGAGTGCGTGGGCCGCGACACCGACACCATCGACTCCGCCGTCGCCGCGCTCTACCCCAACGTCACCAAACAACGCCGCCACCGCATCCGGGCGGTCTGCAACGTGGTCGTCTGGTCCGACGGCGCCCTGATCGACCCCCATACCCACACAACCCGCAAACTCGAACGCCTGGCGGCGGCGATAGCCGGAGGCCACGGAGACCACCTCCACTTCGCCCTAACCTCCACCCGAACCGCCAACACAGCAGCGGCTCAATGGGAGGTGTTAAAACCGATTTTAACAGAAATAGACCTAACCAACGCCGGCAAACTCCCGCGAGACCCACGCCCCAACCGCCCCCGCCGTTTCAGCAAGAAAAGCCCCCGCCTCCAAATCCGCCGCATCCACCACCCGGACGGGTGGATGCTCAAGTTCACAGGCCCGGACGCGTCGGGGTTGCTGATGGAAGACATCATGGACGAGGTGGAGCGGTTGGTTAACCCGATCTAAGCAATTGCCCGATTCTTCAATTCGCCCTTAAGTTGAAAGCTGACCTATCCAGAGGGCCAAGTCAACTTTCGGATGTATCAATAAAAGCAATGATTTGCCCGACAGGAATCGCGAACAGCCACGCCAAGCCAAGAGCTTAACAAAAGGTTGATCCTTATCATTTTCTCGGTTTTTTTTTCTTCTGTTGCTAGATAAGCTAAGTTCAAAGTGAGCAACCATAGCGAGAGTATTTCGGATAAATGCGTTCAATCAGATATTTATGAATGTGTTTGGAGCTGTACCGCAGCAGACGCGCAAGCAAATCAAATAGTTAACGGCGCAAGCGGTTAACCGACACCTTTCAATCGAAAAACGTTCCAAATATCTCATTTTACGGGTGGAGCAGGCGGCGCCAAAGAACGAGCGCCAATTGAAGGTACGTTACAGTGAACAAACCCACTACGAGTCACTTAGAACTTGAAGAACAATGCGCCAGTTTCCGAAGACGGAGCCAACTAAACAATCCACAGGACGTCGACAGTCTAAGCGATCACGCGCTTCTTGAGCTATTTATCGCCGACGTCATTCCAGGCGCAGAAGTCAAGAACGTCACGTCTGGATTACTTAGCAGCTTCGGCTCTCTATCAAAAGTCATAACAGCAAGCGAAAACAGTCCTCGAGAAATCGGCGGAAGCTACGATGCCGTTGCCGAACGGCTCAGCCTGGTTGCGGCCTTGAGCCGTCGCATGGCAAAGGCGAAGCTGATGAATAAGGTCGCCTTGAAGTCCTGGACCGAGCTTGTTGCTTATTGTCGAATAGCGCTCGCGCACTTAGAGACAGAGCAAGTCAGAATTGTTTACCTTAACAGATCCGGCGCAATCATCGGCGAAGAGAAACTGACGAGTGGTACCGTGGACCATGTGCTTCTGTATCCACGAGAGATCGCTAGGCGCGCCCTTCAGGAAAACGCATCTGGGATAATTCTGGCGCACAATCATCCAGGGGGAACGGATGAACCAAGTATCGACGATATTGTCATAACGCAGAAAATCGTTGCGGCGTGCAATGCGATTGGCGTTCGCCTTCAAGAACACATGATTATAACAAGCTCTGCCGAGACTTACCTGATTCGTGACGGATATGTAATTCCACCGCTCATTCCCGATGATGAACTCGAGAAAATGATGGAGCCTATTTTGTATCTTTTTGAAGTCGCGTAAAGCTCATAAGACAATGGAAAACGATTTGAAACGCTCTTATGATTCAGGAAATCTTCTCTTGA
>JBCCXY010000128.1:0-11216 GCA_039190895.1 Pseudomonadota bacterium
CCCTCCGACCTGTCAGAGGCCTCCCCGAGCGCTCGACCGCCGACAACACCGGGGCATGAAGACGCTCAACCGCCCAGCTCAGTGCGAAACTGCGCCACCTCCTGCGCCGTTGGCGGCACGCACCCGACCCGCGTACACGTAATGGCCGCGGCCGTCATGGCCGTTTCCAGAACGTCGGCGACCGTCTCTTCGGCAAGCATGCGCAGCGCGCCTCGATCGGTCACGCCGCGCTCGGATAGACCGTTGAGAAGAAAGCCGGTGATGGTGTCGCCAGCACCCACGGTGTCCGCCACATCCACCTTGGGCGGCGTGCGCAGAAGGTGCGTTCCCGGCGTAAAGGCCTCGGCCCCTTCCGCCCCACGGGTGACGACAACGAGGCTGGTGCCGCGTGCGAGCTGCGCGGTGGCAAAGTCCGTCGCAGAGGTGCCGGGCACGAGGAATTCGAGGTCCTCGTCTGAGATCTTCACGACCCCGGCGAGATCCGCCAAAGACCGGACCCGCGCGCGCCAGTCCTCCGGGTCCGGGGTCACACCGGGGCGGGCGTTGGGGTCGAGCGCGATGGTCGCCCTGTCTGCCACGGATGCGGCGTAGCGCGCGATGTTGTCCGCACCCGGCGCCGCCACGAGAGAGACCGAGCCAAGCCCGAGAATGTCGCCGGGCTGCCCGGGAAACTCACCCAGCGTCGGCGCAAGCTGGGTGATGGCCGAGCCGGTGTTGAAGAACGCATAGCGCGCCTGGCCGTCTTGAAGCTCAACGAACGCGAGCGTGCTTGGGGCATCGGGGCGCGGGGTCGATCCGGTGTCGATCCCGTGCGCCACGAGGTCAGAATAGAGGCGGTCGCCGAAGAAATCGGTCGAGATCGGACCCAGAAACCCAACATCCGCCCCCGCCAGACGCGCTGCTTTCGCAGAGTTGAACGGTGAACCCCCGCAATGCGATGCAAACGCGGGAACGGACCCAGACTCCATCGGAACGAAGTCGATCAGGGCTTCACCGAGAAACCAGAGCTTTGCCATTGTGTGCTGTTCACTTTGCGGTTGGTCGAGCGGGGGCCGTGCAGGCTCGCGCGTGGAGCGGGGCTTGTCAATCCAGAGGCCAGGGCGCCATCACGTGCGTTCGTGTCCCGCGCGGATCTCGCGGACCCGGGACCGCGCTGCGCGTGCGTTTTCGGTGATCTTCGACCAGTTCTTCGCGGCGATGTCGCTCTGCGTTGCGATCCAGGTGCCTCCGACGGCCCGCACTTCGGGCAAGCTCAGCCAGGCTTCCATCGTGTCCAGCGTGATGCCGCCGGTCGGGTTGAAGCCAACGCCGGTGTGTGCGTAAGGCCCGGCGATCGAACGCAGCATTTTGGGCCCGCCGGCCGCGGTTGCCGGAAAGAACTTGACGAACCCGCAACCCAATTTCAGCGCGCCCTGCAAGTCAGATGGGGTCATCACGCCCGGGGCGAAGGGCAGTCCTGCGCGCGCTGCCGCCGAGAGCGTGTCTGGATCAAAGCCGGGCGCCAGGCCGAAGCGGGCGCCTGCTTCGGCGGCATCCTCGACCTGCGCTTCCGTCAAAACGGTGCCAGCTCCGACGATGACAGCAGGACGCGCTTTGGCAATGGCGGCGATGGCGGCCTTGGCGGCCGGTGTGCGAAAGGTGATTTCTGCGACGGGCAGGCCACCTTCGATCAAGGCATCCGCGAGAGGCAGGGCCTGGGCGGCATCGTCGATCGCGATTACGGGGACGACGCCGCATTCCGCGAGCGCATCGAAGACGTCCATGGCGAGCTCCAAGCTGCTGGGCAAGGCGGGCCGGCCGCCCGGATGCGCCAGACATATCGGAGAGCGTGCCGTTAGCGCTACCCCAAAACGTCAGGTCGAGGTGATTAGGCCAAAAGACCAGATAAATTAAGCTAAAACAGTAATATACTTACGTAAAGCGATAGATAAGATGAGATATCATTTTCAATCTCTTATAAACTTCATATATTTTTAATGATCTACGTGTCGTAGGCGGCACTATACAGCAGAATTCTTCGGGAGGACGCAAAGCATCTCATAGAGAAGGTTGGCGGCAACGAGCGCCGTGTTTCCACTTGGGTCGTAGGGCGGTGAAACTTCAACGAGGTCACATCCGACGAGGTTCAGCCCCGCGCATCCGCGAACGATCTCCAGCGCTTGCCAAGTGGTTAGGCCACCAGGTTCAACCGTTCCCGTACCGGGGGCGAAGGCGGGATCAAGGCTGTCAATATCGAAGCTGAGATAGCAAGGCGCGTCACCGACACGGGCGCGGACGTCGTCCATCAGTGGTGCGAGCGAGCGATACCAACAGGCTTCCGCCTGAACGACCGTCCAACCCTGTTGACGCCCCCAGTCGAAATCGTCGGCGGCGTAACCGGTGCCGCGCAGCCCGATCTGGGTGACCTTGTCGTTGAGCAAGCACTCCTCCTCCCAAGCCCGGCGGAACGGGCAACCATGGGCCGCGGTCTCGCCAAACATATGCGTGTTGATGTCGGCATGGGCATCGACATGGATCAGCGCGACAGGCCCGTGCACGGCCTTCATCGCGCGCAGGATTGGCCAGGTCAGTGTGTGATCGCCCCCGATTGTGAGGGGAATGGCGCCCTGGGTCACCACCTCTGTGAGATGCGCGGCGATGATGTCCACGGACTTTTTGAGGTCGAACGTATTGATTGGGACATCGCCGATATCGGCGACCTGCATCCGGTCGAACGGGGCCGCCCCTGTCGCCATGTTGTACGGGCGGAGCATGCGGCTTTCGTCGCGGATCTGTCGGGGGCCCAGGCGCGTGCCGGGGCGGTTCGATGTGCCAATGTCCATCGGAATGCCCAAAAAGCAGGCATCGAGCCCCTCGGCTGTCTCTTGGGCAGGCAAACGCATGAAGGTCGCCGGTCCGCCGAAGCGGGGCATTTCGTTCCCACCAAGGGGCTGGTTGAACCGGGTCATCGCGATCTCCTTGTCGTCAAGTCGTGTCGGCAGACTAGATCGGATGGCACAGCAACGAAATGCCGCCACGTAAGAGCGGCATCCGAAGGGAGACACCCATGACCCGCCCCATTTCCTCCATCGCCATTGCGCTCGGAACCACCTGCCTGGCATCAGCGGCTCTGGCGCAAGACGAGCTGAACGCGCTGGTCTGGTGCGACCACACGGACGAGGCGCTGATTGCGCCATTCGAAGAGGCGCATGGGGTGACCGTGAACCTGCGCGAATACGAGGGGACCGGCGCAGCCCTTGCCGTTCTGGAGCAGTCGCGCCCTGGGGACTGGGACGTTTTGGTCATCGACGGTATCGACGTCTTCCGCGCTGTTGAAGCGGGGCTGCTGGCGCCACTGCCCGCAGACGACTTGCCGGTTGCGGACTTCTTTCCCGAGGTCGTGATGGCCGAAAACAACACGCTGGATGGCGTAACCTACGCCGTCACAGAGAAGTTCGGATACAATACGATCTCTTACAACGCCGAAAAGGTCGACCCGGCAGATATGCAGGATCTAGCGACCGTTTGGTCGGACAAATATGCCGGGCGGATTTCAATCTACGATTACTACCTTCCGGTGATGGGGCTTGCCGCGATCGCCGAGGGCATCGCCACCGCCGACATCGAAGGCGAGAGCCTGGAGACGATCACCCCTGTTCTGAGCCAGATGCGGGCCTCCGCGGCCTCGGTTGCGGGTGTGGTCGCCGCGCAAACCGCGCTTGCGACGGGCGAGGTGGACATTGTGGTCGGCGGGGGCGAGTGGCTGACGGCCGTGCTCGCCGGTGAGCAGCCCGAGCTGACGTGGACCATCCCGGACCAAGGCGCCGTCCGGTGGGCGCAATCCATCGGTGTGCTCGCGGACAGCGAGAAGCAGGACCTGGCCCTTGAGTTCATCAAGTATATCGTCAGCCCGGAAGGGCAGGCGCGGCTGGCCACGTCGGCCTGCTTCTGGGGCATGCCCGCGAATGCGAAAGCTGGCGATATCCTGAGTGACACGCAAAAGGAGATCCTGCGCTGGGACAGCCAGGCCGAGTATCTGGCCAAGACGCAGCTTTACCCAGCGCCGGACACTGACCTCGACATCGAGATGCAGGACCTCTGGCTCGACACACTCTCGCAGTAGACCCCCAATGACGGAAAGCCAGCGCGGGTGGAGCTTTGCCCTTCCGGCGCTCCTCTGGACCGTGGCATTCTTCGTCGTCCCAATCGTCGTGATGGGGGCGATGAGCCTTGCCACGCTGGACGGGCGGACGCTTGTCTGGGGTCTGCATCTGGACAATTACGTCGAGCTGGCCACGCGGCCCTATCTCTGGCGCGCGGTGCAAGTGTCACTCGAGATCACGCTGACGGTCACGATCGTGTCCGTCCTGCTGGCCTATCCGCTGGCGTGGATGATTGCCTATCGGGTGCCGCCGCAATGGCAGAGGCTGGTCCTGCTCCTCGCGATCCTCCCGTTCTGGACGTCCTACGTCGTGCGCTCCTACGCATGGCTGCTCGTGCTCGGGCGCGAAGGGTGGATCAACAGTGCCCTACTTGGCCTCGGCGTGATCGCCGAGCCGATTGCGTTGGCGAACACGCGGCTGGCGACGGTGACCGGCTTCGTCCATTTCTTCGTGATGCTGCTGACACTGACGATCTATGCCAACCTCATCCAGCTCTCGCCGAACTACCGCCGCGCGGCGATGGACCTCGGCGCCTCCGCCGTCCAGACCTTTCGCCACGTGATCCTGCCGCTGACCCTGCCGGGCATCGTCACGGGGGCCTTTCTAACCTTCGTGCTCTGCATTGGGGACTACATCACCCCGCAGATATTGGGCGGAAACACCGAGCTGACGGTGCCGCAAGTCATCATGGTTCAGCTCGGGCGGCGGGCGGACTTTCCGCTGGCCTCAGCACTCGCCTTTGTGCTGATGGCGCTCGTTTCGGTGGCGTATGTGCTGTCGGCACGCTGGCTCCGGGTGGACCGGCTATGACGCGGCTCGGATGGCTCTACCTGGCGGTTGCCTTCGCCTTTATTTACCTGCCCGTCATTGCGCTTGTGCTCTTCTCCTTCCAGTCGGGGGCCTTGCCGGTGCCGCCGTTCAATGGCCCGTCCTGGCGCTGGTATGGCGACGTCTTGGGAGACGACGATGTCCGCGGGGCGCTGATCAACTCGCTGGTGGTCGCGACAGGCGCGTCTGCGGTGGCGACCGCGCTCGGCTTCGGGGCTGCGTACGGCCTGGCGCGGCACAGCGTTCCGGGCTCTGTCTGGGTGCGGGCGCTGCTCATTGCCCCGCTCATGGTGTCCTACCTGATCGTCGGATTAGGGTTGCTCATCGTCCTGCAGCGTCTGGGCATGGGGCTGTCGCTCTGGACGGCCGCGGTCGGTCATGTCGTGATCAACCTGCCGCTGGCGTTCGCTATCATCTATGCCGCGATGGGCGCACAGCAGAAGAGCGCGGAAGCCGCGGCGCGAGACTTGGGCGCCGGCGAGCTTCAGGTCGTGGTTCTGGTGACACTCCCGATGGTGCTCCCGGCCGTGCTGGCGGCGTTTTTCCTCTCTGTCACGCTCTCCTGGGATGAGTTCATCATCGCGTTCCTGCTCACACGGTTCGATGTGACGCTGCCTGTCGAGATCTGGTCGATGCTGCGTTCGGGGCTGTCCCCTCGGCTAAACGCGATTGGCTCGGTTGTGTTCCTGGTCTCGGTGGCAGCGGTGCTGCTCCTAGAAGTTCTGGTGCTGAGGCGGCGGACATGACGGCATCTGTCTCTCTCTCAGGCGTGAGCCACTGGTTCGGCAGCGACCAGGCCTTGCGGGACATCTCACTCGACATCGCGGAGGGCGAGTACATCACGCTCCTCGGGCCGTCAGGCTGCGGAAAGACCACGCTGCTGTCTGTCCTGGGGGGCTTCATTGCCCCAACTGAGGGACGGGTGCGCATTGGCGCGGAGGACGTCACGGATGTGGCGCCGGCCAAGCGCCCCACGACAACGGTCTTTCAGGACTACGCGCTTTTCCCGCATATGAGCCTGAGCGACAACGTCGCCTTTGGCCTGCGAATGCGCGGGATAGGGCGTCGCGCCCGGCGCGGGCGGGCGGCGGACGCGCTGGCTCTGGTCGGCCTGGCGGGGCAGGGGGACAAGCGGCCCCACGCGCTCTCCGGCGGGCAGCGCCAGCGCGTGGCGCTGGCCCGGGCGCTCGCAGTGGAGCCAGAGGTGCTGTTGCTGGACGAACCGCTCGGCGCGCTTGATCTCAAGCTGCGCCGCCAGATGCAGGACGAGCTCAAGTCGCTGCAGCGCCAGATCGGGACGACCTTCGTCCACGTCACACATGACCAGGAGGAGGCGATGGCCATCGCCGACCGCATCGTGGTGATGAACCAGGGCCGGATCGAGGACGCTGGCACACCAGCCCGGATCTACCGCCAGCCCGCCTCTCTCTTCGCGGCAGGATTCATGGGTGAAACGAACAGGATACCGGTGCGTGCGAAAGATGGAGCCCTGCGCACGCCACTTGGCACGCTGCCGCTCGCAGGCCAGTCACCGGCACGAGCACCGCTGGCGGGCGCCTGGGTCGCGTGCATCCGGCCAGAGGCGCTGGGGCAGGGCGGCTCGGTCGACCTTGGCCCTTCCCGCGTCGTGGACGCTGCGTTCTTCGGGACATACACCCGCGTGCATGTCACCCCAGACGCGGACCCAAGCCGCACGCTTGTCGCCCACTTGCCGCCAACGCAGGTGCCCGAACCCGGAGCTCTCTTGGCGCTTTCGGCCGACCCCGACGCATTCTCGCTTTTCCCAGACCCCGTCACGCACTCCGAGGAGACCGCCCCATGATGCGCGCCCGGCCAGAGGATTGGTACGCCCTCGATCGTAAGGCAGACGGCGTCACGCTGATCTCGGAACCTTTCATCAAGGAATTCTACCGGTGCAACTGCTGGCATGTTCGGGGGCGCGACCGGGACATGCTGGTCGACAGCGGCATGGGCGTGCTTCCCTTGCGCGAATGGGTGCCGCTGGTAACGGAAAAAACGCTGACGGCCGTCGCCTCCCATACCCATTTCGACCATATCGGCTGCCATCATGAATTCTCTGATCGCGTGGTGCACAGCGCCGAAGCGGACATCCTTGCCAATCCGACCAACGCCACCACGTTCGCCGACAAGTACGTTACGGACGATATCTTCGATCAGCTTCCGCCCGTGCCCTACGCCTCGACGACCTATGCGATCAAGGCCGCACCGGCGACGCGGATCGTCGAGGATGGCGACGTGATCGACCTTGGCGACCGTGTCTTTGAGATTGTGCACACACCCGGCCATTCGCCCGGTGGCATCGCGCTGTGGGAAGCCGCCACAGGCGTGCTCTTTTCGGGTGACATCGTCTATGACGGCCCTTTGATCGAGGGGGAAACCGCAGAGGAGATGGCCGATTACGTCCGTTCCATGAAGCGGCTGCTGGCGCTGCCGGTGCGCGTCGTCCATGGCGGGCACTTTCCGTCTTACTCGGGGGCTCGACACCGGCAGCTGGTGCGCGCGTGGCTCGAGAGCAAAGACGCGCTTTAGCAGCCGTTTGACCGATGATTCTAGTTTTCAAAGGGTTAACGGCCCGCCGTGCGCATCAACAATGGCGCCCTGCGCCCAAGACTGGCAACTGCTTGGAAATCCGTTTGCCATGATTTCTCCGCCTTTGGCGCGGCAGGGCCGCGGCGCACGCCCGATGCGACGAGGCGCCTATTGTTTCGCAAGGAGACACGTGGCTCCCAGATTTTAGGGTAAAGCCACCTTGTCGCCCAAGATGCTGAAGACCTCTTCGGCATCGTTTCAGAACTGGCGACAGTCGATCACCCCTCGCGCCGTAGCGACCGAGGCAGACCCCGTCGGATCTCGACGCTTTTCGGCCAAATTTAACTTCCTTGTTCGGGCATTTGATAGATATACCGAAGACAGACCTGACTGGGAGGTCGCAAGGCCTGGGGCGGCCGCAACGATGTGAGGATCTGCTGGGAGCGTCCACTGTGCGGAGGCTCAACGCAACCGTCGCCCTCTTACTGCCGAATGCAGCGGCGGTCCGGGCGGAGGGTCGCAGCCAGACACTCACGACAAGAGTGACCGTACGCTGTGCGTCGGTGGGCCGGTTTCGGCCGGGGCGGATGCCTCGCGAGGAGCCGCACGCCGTAAGAGGATGAGTGAGTATGAGTTTTACGCTGTTTTGGGAAGCGGTCGACATCGACGGCGCCAACACACTCAATGACGGAACGTTCGATCTTGGAGTGTGGATCGACACGCCTTCGAACGGGAGCCATCACCCGACCGAGTGGGTCATCGGCACCGACATCATCGGTGACCGGCCGACAATCCAGTCGGCGAACGTCAAGGACCCGACGGAGATCGAGGTCGGCTTCGAACGTGAGATCACAGGCCTCAGCTTCGAACTTTACGACGTCGACCAGGGCAAGAGCTGGGACGACAAGGTTACCATTCTCGCGACCAATGCCGCGGGCGACGAGGTCGAGGTGGTGTTCTCCGATGTCGAGGCCACGCACCTTGTCACCGGCGGCACCATCGAGGGCGAGGGCAACGCACGCGCGTCAATCGACGGGCCCGGAGCGGCCGACAGCGTCACCGTTACGATCGCCGGCCCAGTCAGCAACATCCGTATCCTCCATGACAACGGACATGATGTGGCGCGGTCCGGCACGGTGGGAATGTCGGATTGGACGTTCGACGCGGTGCCCCCGCGCGACGGGATCGTCTCCGGCACCGATGACGACGACACGATTGTCGTGGACGAGTATGTCGATCGCGATGGCGATGAGATCGATAACGAAGACGCCCTGATCCCCGGCGACGGCCCGAATGACGATCGCGTCGAGGCCGGCGATGGCGACGATACGGTCGCCGCGCGTGACGGGGACGACACGGTCGAAGGTGGCGAAGGCAACGATACGGTCGACGGCGGCGATGGCGACGATGTCCTCTACGGCAACGATATCGGTGACCTTGGCGATATCATCGACGATCCGGCATTTGATCCGCCCGCTCCCGACCCCGACCCTGAAAACGACCGTGACAGCCTCTCGGGCGGTGACGGTGACGACCAGATCTTCGGCCAGGACGACCGCGACACGCTCGACGGCGGCGACGGCAACGATACGCTCGATGGCGGCATCGATGACGACGAGATCACCGGCGGCGCGGGCAACGACAGTGTGATCGGTGGCCAGGGCGACGATGTCATCGACACCGGCGTCTTCGGCGCGCCCGACCGTGGCTATCCGGGTCTCTTCCCGGGCGACAGCGACCCCAGAAACGACCGGGACACGGTCGACGGCGGCCTGGGCGACGATGTCATCCGTACCGGCGACGACAACGATGTGATCGACGCGGGCGAGGGCGACGATACCGTCAACGCCGGCTTTGACGACGACGACGTCACGGCAGGCGAGGGCGACGATTCCATCATCGCAGGCGAAGGCTCCGACACCGTGCGGGGCGGTGATGGCGATGACACCATCTTTGGCGGGATCGGCGAGCCCGACGACCCGATCAACATCATCGATGACGCGGATGCGGGCTTTCCCGCGCCCGACCTTGTGCCCGACAACGGCCGAGATTTGCTCGACGGTGGCGACGGCGACGATGAGATCTTCGGCGAGGATGACGACGACACACTGATTGGCGGCGACGGAAACGACACGCTCGACGGCGGCATCGACGACGACGATCTCACCGGCGGCACAGGCCGCGACAGCCTCGTTGGAGGGCAGGGCCAGGACACACTCGCGGGTGGGGCAGGGGCCGACACCCTTGAGGGCGGGGACGATGAGGATCTCTTCCGCGTCTCCGGGCCAACGGACGATGGCGACGACGTGATCGATGGCGGGGCCGGCGGTACCGACCTCGACCAAATCGACATCTCGAAGCTGGGCCAGTTCAATGTTGACTGGCGGCTGGAAAACCTCGTGACCGACAGCAACGGCAACGGGTTTGATGGGGATCTGGTGTTCTAACACAACACCACAGCTAAATACTGCCTCAATGTCGCCTTCAGAGGGCCCTGTACCATCATAAGGGCACCTGAGTCTGCGTCTAGTTGCCATTCAGTCCTGCTGTAGGACCTCTCCAATAGTTCATTAACAGCCAGGCAGGTTTCAACGACACAACTGATTCATCCTTAAAGCGTCACAGATCGAGCAACCGTACTGTTTAACATTCCGGCGCCATCAACGTTAATTGCCTTCTGCCGATGCTAATCATAAAATACTTCCTGCCAACAATCAAAAAGTAATTTGAACTCATGATCATCCGCCCCGAACCTAAGCTCACATACCTACAGTCATAAATCCTAGAATGCCACCACCATCGTCACCCATCTACCGGGACCGGCTTAATCATGCGCACTTTGTGCGAGTACACCTCCGGCAGCAGGTTATGTAGCAGCACGTGCGTCATGATGGCGGTGAAGCCCCACACTCTGTGCGGTCCGTTGATATACGCGGGCATAACGTAGCCAGGTGAGTTCGCAAGCCGCCATTGCGTTTGACCGTAGTTCTCCGGGCGGCAAAGGTGGTCCAGCGACAGTATAAATACGTCCTCAACTTCAGTAGGCTCTGGTCTGAGCCGGTCAATCTCCACCTCTCCAACATCAGCAACGAACGTCGCCACGGGCTTTCTCCCAAGGCGGTGGCTAAGCATGGCCGGCAGCTGAGTCCACACCTGCTCCCGCTCCACGCGCAGGCCCAGCTCCTCCCAGGTCTCCCGCAGCGCTGTGGCCAGCAGGTCCTCGTCCTCGTCGTCCCTCTTCCCGCCCGGGAAGGACACCTGGCCGGCGTGCTTGTTCAGCGCCGAAGAGCGGAGCGTGAAGAGGAGGCCGGGGGTGCCGTGCAGCCGACACAGGGGCGCCAGCACGGCGGCACCGGGAGCCGAGCCGTCTCCAGCAGGCAGACGCAGCTTCTGTCGTGACACCCTGTCGATGAACTCGGCGCGACGCTGCGGGGAGAGGACGGTGTCGGGGACGACGCCACAGAGGCCGCGCGAGCCGCACGGATGATGCAGCGGCAGCAGTCGGCGGCACAGCATCGCGATGCTGGAGACAGAGGACATAATGGGGCTGAGCGAGGTAAAACCGGAACAGCGGGTCTCGTGGTTTTTCACAGCTACTCCCCAGCGGCGTGCACTGTGAGAGGGATAGGTGATGGAAAATGCTGCACAATACTCCAACACTGCACAGGGTTACAGCTCATGTAACTGGGCGTTGCG
>JBCCXY010000129.1:0-10860 GCA_039190895.1 Pseudomonadota bacterium
AGACCCCCAGGAGTATTTTCAGCCAGAAGAAGACACTGCAGAGTGGTATGCGTGCTTGAATCCAACCTCCGTCCGACTAGGAAAAGGGCATGGAGTATTCACCCAAATCAGATCGCCCGTCGCGCACACCGCCCTCCGAATGGTTCACAGGGGAGGTGTCCCTCACCCCGCTGATCGACGCCCCGTCCCCCGCCCGTCTTCGGGCCGTCTCTGTCACCTTCCAACCGGGCGCGCGCACCAACTGGCACACGCACCCCCTCGGCCAAACGATCTACATCACCGAAGGCGAAGGCCGCGCCCAGAAGGACGGCGGCCCTGTTATCACACTCCATCCCGGCGACGTGGTCTTCTTCGCCCCAGGTGAGCGCCACTGGCACGGCGCCGCACCAAACAGCGCGATGACACACGTTGCGATGCAAGAGGCCGACGAAACCGGCGCACATATCAACTGGGAAGCGCCCGTCTCGGACGCGGAATATACCGGATAAGCTCAAAAACCTGAGTCAAAAGCGCGGGTAATTCTGCACGAGGACGAACGCGATCCGGTGCTCCGCCGAATAGACGGCCGCTCCATATGGCCCTCCGGCGTACCAGGCGCCGGGTGTATCAACAGCCTTGAGCATGCGCTCAAAGACGCGGCTCGAAAAATTGGGTTCGCACCAATGCTCATAAAGCGTCTCGCCGTCTTCCCGAAACGCCATCGGGGTCGGGCGCCACATCGTGTCTAGGCCAATTGGCGGCAAGAAGCGTCGATCTGGTGTGTCAGGAGCCGATTGTGGAAGCTCGACCACGGCGTATTGACACGCATCCCATGGCGCGTCGACCGACAGCACGAGCCGCCGGGACGCGAGCACCCGATCATAGTCGAGATGCTCAAACACCTCTCGCGCATGGCCGCGATTGTAGCTCCACATCAGGCCTGCAGAAACTGCCGCCATCCCGGCAGCGACCAGAATGATCGCTGTGCAGAAGCGCCGCATAGAAAGTGAAGACTAGCTGGCGGACGCCGGGGCTTTCTTGCCTTCGTCGGAATAGATCATCAGCGGTGCCGCGTCGGAGGTCACCGCCTCGTCGTTCACGACGACCTCTTCCACGCTGTCCATACCTGGCAAGTCGAACATCGTGTCGAGCAGGATGTCTTCCATGATCGACCGTAGCCCGCGCGCGCCGGTCTTCCGCTCAATCGCGCGTTTCGCAATCGCCACCAGCGCCTCATCGGTGAAATTCAGGCGCGTATCCTCAAGCTCGAACAGCCGCTGATACTGCTTGACCAGCGCATTCTTCGGACCCGTCAGGATCGTCACCAGCGCGTCTTCATCCAGATCCTCAAGCGTCGCGATCACCGGCAGACGGCCGACGAATTCCAAGATCAAACCGAACTTCAGCAGATCCTCCGGCTCAAGGTCGCCAAACAGCTCCCCCACGCCCCGCTCGTCGTTGTCGCGCACATCCGCGCCGAACCCCATGGCAGAGCCCTTGCCCCGCTGCGCAATGATCTTCTCCAGCCCAGCAAACGCGCCGCCACAAATGAACAGGATGTTCGTCGTGTCGACCTGCAGAAACTCTTGCTGCGGATGCTTCCGTCCGCCCTGCGGCGGCACCGAGGCAACCGTGCCCTCCATGATCTTCAGCAGTGCCTGCTGCACGCCCTCACCCGACACATCCCGGGTGATCGACGGATTGTCGGACTTGCGCGTGATCTTGTCGACCTCGTCGATATAAACGATCCCACGCTGCGCGCGCTCGACGTTGTACTCGGACGCCTGAAGCAGCTTAAGGATGATGTTCTCGACATCCTCACCCACATAGCCAGCCTCGGTCAGCGTCGTGGCATCCGCCATCGTAAACGGCACATCCAGAATGCGCGCCAGCGTCTGCGCCAGCAGTGTCTTGCCGCAGCCTGTTGGGCCGATCAGCAGGATGTTCGACTTCGCCAGCTCGATGTCACCCGACTTCGCCGCCTGGTTGAGCCGCTTGTAGTGGTTGTGCACCGCCACCGACAGAACGCGCTTCGCGTGGCCCTGACCAATCACGTAATCGTCAAGGACCTCGCAGATCTCTTTCGGTGTGGGCACGCCGTCTGAAGACTTAAGACCGGACGCCTTCGTCTCCTCCCGAATGATGTCCATGCACAATTCGACGCACTCGTCGCAAATGAACACGGTCGGGCCGGCAATCAGCTTGCGCACCTCGTGCTGCGACTTGCCGCAGAACGAACAATAGAGCGTGTTTTTGCTGTCGTTGCCGGAGGAGTTTGCCATCTTATAAACCTTATGGTGCGTGCTCGAATACTACTCTGAGCCCCCGCGGGTGTCCCGTCGCATTCAGCCTACGGGACGCCTTACCGGGGCACAACGGCGAATTTAGGGCAGGGTTACTCGTCGCCCTCGTCAGGCTTGGCCCGGTTTTCCACGATCTCGTCGATCAAACCCCAGTCCTTCGCTTCCTCCGCCGTCATGAAGTTATCGCGCTCCAGCGCCTCTTCAACGGCATCCAGCTTTTGCCCGGTATGCTTGACGTAAATCTCGTTGAGACGCCGCTTCAGGTTTTCCGTGTGCTTGGCGTGGATCATGATATCCGTCGCCTGACCCTGATAGCCGCCCGATGGTTGATGAACCATGATGTTGGAGTTCGGAAGGCTGAACCGCATCCCGGCCTCACCCGCCGTCAGCAGAAGCGACCCCATCGACGCCGCCTGACCGACGACCAGCGTCGATACCTTAGGGCGGATGTACTGCATCGTGTCATAGATCGACAAACCCGCCGTCACGACGCCACCAGGCGAGTTGATGTACATCGAAATCTCTTTCGACGGGTTCTCCGCCTCCAGATGCAGAAGCTGGGCCACGACAAGCTGGCTCATCCCGTCATGCACGGGGCCGTTCAGAAAAACGATCCGCTCCTTCAACAGGCGCGAGAAAATGTCATAGGCACGCTCGCCGCGACTGGTCTGCTCAACGACCATCGGGACGAGGTTCATGTAGGTGTCGACGGGGTTCTGCATTGGGGCTGCCTCTCAAGGATCGGTCTACAGGACCGGAATTGACGGACTCTTAGTGCCGCCTCCGGGGGGCCGCAAGAGACGGCCCGTCACACGGTTTAATACGGTCTTGACAGAAATGTAAGCCCTCACTTACGGTAAGTCATGGCTTACGCTGAAATCCTCGACGCATTGTCCGATCCGACACGCCGCGCCATCGTCGAAGCGCTTCGCAATACGCCACTCCCCGTTGGCACACTTGCACAGCAATTCCCGATCTCGCGCCCGGCGATCTCTCAGCACCTCAAGGTGTTGTCGGACGCAGGCCTGGTGGCCGCTGATCCCCAGGGAACCCGGCGGGTCTATCGTTTGCAACCAGACGGGCTCGCGACACTGCGCGAATACCTTGATACCCTGTGGGACGATGCGCTGGCCGCCTACGCCCGCGAGGCTCAGCGCCAGTCCACGAAAGGACCCTTCGATGCTTGACACTCCACAAGATCCAATCCGCAAATCCGTCACCGTGCCCCTGCCCCCGGACGACGCGTTCGCGCTCTTCACAGCCGGAATCAACCGCTGGTGGCCGATGGACACGCACTCGCTGAGCTCTGGCGAGGGCGACGCCTCCGTCCGCGTTGAACCGCGTGTCGGGGGCCGGATCCTCGAAACCTTGCCCGACGGAACGGACGCCCCCTGGGCCACCGTAACCACATGGGAACCAGGGCGCCGTTTCGCCGCGCGCTGGTATGTCGGACGATCGGAAGACGAGGCAACGACGCTGGAGGTCACCTTCACGGCAACAGAAGCCGGGACGCGCGTCGACCTGACCCACGGCGGGTTCGATGCGCACGGGTCCACGGGCCCGCAAGCCTGCGCGAACTACACCAAGGGCTGGGATCATGTACTCGGGCAGTGCTTTCACAGCCAATGTGAAATGGCTGCATAGGCCTGCAAAGTATCGCCAAAAAATGTGCCGCCCTAAATGAGGGCGGCACATTCGTGTGAGATCACACGGCACCTCCCCGCAACGCGGGGAAGCACAATCCCTTACCAGTGGCGGTCGCAGGTCACCTGAACGGTCACGCTGGCTTCCTGAGCGCCGTTCGGACGGCCGCTGAGGTTCGTGAACTCGACAGCCCAGGACTTCGTCGAAGCCGGGTAGTCAGCCGTCACGCCAAAGGGACCTTCGCCATAGATGCGCTCACCACCGGCATAACCGCCGCCAACCACAAAGTGATGCGGAGGGCAGTTTGCGGTCACGGTGTAGCTGTCACCGGGGTCCACCACGGGGAGAACTTCGGTCGTCGTGAACACTTGGTGAGCACTCGCGGACAGTGCACCACCCATCGTTGCGACGGCGGCCAAAGCGATTACAAAAGCACGATTCGTTGTCTTCATGGGTCAAGGAGCTTTCAGTTTTTAACCATCTGTAGGCATAATCTTGCGACCTTCGATTCAGGTCGTCAACCGCTGTTTCCGCCGTCTGAGGTAAAATGGCATCAGAACCCCAAGTTATACACAGGTTCTTTCCAATTTGGGCGGAAATACCCCTGTAATCAATGCTCGCAAAGCCGCCAAATTATTGCCGGAATGGCAATCTAACCCCATCTTCGACTGCGAAAGGCCGTGCTAATGACACAGACCGACGACGGTGAAGACTGCGTTTCGAAGAAGCCGTGGGGCGAAGTCCTTAACCGGTCGCTCAAACTCGCGACGTTCAACTTCGCGAAGGAAGGCGGCGCATCCCTCGGGAGGATCGTGTTCTATGTCGTGCTGGGCTTGCTCGCACTGGCCGCCGTGACATTCGTCATCGACCAGATCACCGGCTGGTTCGATTTCTGGCCCTTCAACATCGGCGCGGACGATCCGGAAGGCGCCGACAAAGGCTGGTTCAACCGCGAGCCAAAGCCGCCTGCCGACCCACAGGGCGGCGGCAAATGGTACTGCGGCAAGCTGAACCCATTCTGTGACTAACCGTTGATCGCGACGCACGGGGCCCTAAGCCCCTGTGCATGACACGCACCGATCACCCCGCCACCCGAACCGAGGCACTCTCCCGCCTCTCCGCCTTCGTCCCACTCGCCGGACGCGACTACGCCGCCAAGCGCAACTACGACATCCCCGGACATCCCCATGTTTCGGTCCTGTCCCCCTACATCCGCCACCGTCTGATCACCGAGGAAGAGGTGCTGGAGGCCGTATTGGGACGGTATTCCCCAAAGACGGCTGAGAAGTTTATTCAGGAAGTCTTCTGGCGTACGTACTGGAAGGGTTGGCTGGAACTCCGCCCTTCGGTCTGGGCCAGCTACCAGACTGGTGTCCGCGCGGCGCTCGACCGGGTGGCAACGGAAAGCGGCCTGCGGTCAGAGTGGGAGGCCGCCTGCAAAGGCGACACCGGCATCGACGCGTTCGACCACTGGGCGCAGGAACTCGTGCAGACCGGCTACCTCCACAACCACGCCCGCATGTGGTTCGCCTCGATCTGGATCTTCACCCTGCGTCTGCCCTGGGAACTCGGGGCAGACTTCTTCCTCCGCCACCTCCTCGACGGCGACCCGGCCTCAAATACGCTGTCCTGGCGCTGGGTCGCGGGGCTTCAGACGAAAGGCAAGAACTACGTCGCCCGCGCCTCCAACATCTCCCGCTACACCGAAGGCCGCTTCAGTCCAACCGGTCTCACCGCCGACCCGGCGCCCCTCGACGGCCCGCCGCACCCCCCTCGCATGGCACCACCAGAAGGCGACGCCGTGGCCCCATCACTCCGCACCGGAGTCCTTCTCCACGACGACGACCTCTCCCCCGGATACTTCCTGACGGGCCTGACCCCTGTGGCCACGGCATCGCTCCTGTCGACCTCCGGCCGTTCCCCGCTGGAACCGGCAGACAATGTCAGCCGCTTCACGACCGACGCCACCACCGACGCCACCACCCGTTTTGCTGATCGCCTAGGGACCGTAGCGCCGCCAACCAACGACGTCGCCGCCATCGTGACATGGGCGCAGGAGAACGACCTCCAGCAGATCGTCACCCCCTTCGCCCCCACCGGCCCCGCCGCCGACCAACTCAGCGCCCTCTCCCGCGCCCTGCCTGATGACATCCGTCTCGCCCGCATCCTGCGCCCTTACGACGCCACCTGCTGGCCCGACGCCACCGCCGGGTTCTTCAAGTTCAAAGAGCGCATCCCAAAGTTCATCGACGCGCTGAACCTCAAAACAGCGGCTTGAAAAGATTTTAAGCCTCCGGCGGGAGTACTTTCCGCCAGATGAAGCAACCTTTTGTTAACCAACCTTGAGCGATGGTTACTGCGCGGTACAGGCGGGAGCGCCGATGGCCGCGCCAGGTGAAGCCTTCCGAGCCGCATGGTTCGGAAGGTGGACCCGGGATCTTCATCTGGCAAAAAATACTCTCGCCGAAGGCGATCCAAACATGCGAAGCTATTGCCACGCCTCGGGTATCTGCGGCGCGGCTGAAATAAGGCTCTGCGTATACTCGTGCGCAGGAGATCGAAACACGCGCTCCGTCTCCCCTTCCTCAACGATCCGCCCCGCCCGCATCACAAGCACCCGGTCAGTCACCGAGCGCACCACGCTCAGGTCATGGCTTATAAACAGGTACGAGACTCCATACTGCCCCTGCAACTCCGCGAGCAGATCCAGCACTTGGGCCCGAACCTGTACATCCAGCGCCGAGACCGCCTCATCCAAAACAATCAAATCCGGCCGCGTAATCAACGCCCGCGCAATCGCGATCCGTTGCCTCTGCCCGCCAGAGAACTCATGGATGTACTTGTCCATATCCTCCGCCGACAACCCGACATCCCGCAACACACGTACGATCCGTTCCTCCGCATCATCCGGACGCCCGGTCAGATAAAACGGCTCCGCCACCAGCCGAGCTACTTTATGGCGCGGGTTGAACGACCCGAACGGGTCCTGGAACACCACCTGCATCCGCCGCCGCACCTCGGCAGGCACATGAGGCGCCCGCACCTCTACACCACCCAACCGGATGTCCCCGCCCTGCAGAGGCTCCAGCCCAAGGATCGCCCGCGTCAGCGTGGATTTCCCGCAGCCGCTCTCGCCCACCAGCCCCACGCTCTCCCCCGCCCGGATCGACAGGGACACGCGATCCACCGCGCGAAGCCGCCCGTGAGGGCGGAAGAGCGACTGGCGCGGCAGCTTGTAATCCCGCACCGCACTCTCGACCCGCAACACCTCATCCCCGGCTCGCCGCTGAGACGCATCCGGCACGTGCTTCGACGCGGCAAACAGCGCGCGGGTGTAAGGATGTGCACGCTCTCGGAACACCTGCTCTGTCGGGCCCGCCTCGACGACCTCCCCGTCCTTCATGACCGCCACGCGATCAGCCCGCCCGGCCACAACCGCGAGGTCATGCGTGATCAGCCAAAGCGCCATCCCCTCATCACGTCGCACCTCATCAAGAAGATCAAGGATCTGCGCCTGCGTTGTCACATCCAGTGCCGTCGTCGGCTCATCCGCGATCAGCATTTTCGGCCGCAACGCAATCGCCATCGCGATGCAGACCCTCTGCCGCTGCCCCCCCGACAACTCGTGCGGATAGCGCGTCAGCGGAAACCGCTCTTCCTGCAGCCCAACACGATCCAACCGCTCCCTCGCCACGCGCAACGCCTCGCCCCGCTTCGCCGCCCCATGGATCACCAGAGTCTCCGCCACCTGATCGCCAATTGTCTGCACCGGGTTCAGCGCCGTCATAGGCTCCTGAAAGATCATCCCGATCTCATTGCCCCGCAACGCGCACAACCGCCGCTCCGGCTGCGACAGCATGTTGACTGCACCAAAACGAACTTCTCCAGTCACCTCAGATCCGCGCGGCAGAAGCCCCATGGCAGCCAGCGCCGACATCGACTTCCCCGACCCGCTTTCGCCCACGAGGCCAAGGACTTCGCCCTCGCCAAGCTCCAGATCCACGTCCCGCAGGATCGGCACGCCCCCAAGCGACAGCGACAAATCACGCACCGACAGTACCGTCATCGCGCGCGCCTCACCCTCGGGTCCAACAGGTCGCGCAGCCCATCGCCCACAAGGTTCAGCCCCAGCACCGTCAGCACAATCGCCAGCCCTGGGAAAATCGCCAGATGCGGCGCCAGCGAGATCAGCGTCTGACTGTCCGCCAGCATCCGACCCCAGCTTGGCGTGGGCGGCTGCGCGCCAAGGCCCACGTAGGACAGCGCCGCTTCCGCCAGAATGCCCAGCGAGAACTGGATCGTCCCCTGCACGATCAACAGGTTGGCGATGTTGACGATGATATGCTCCACCGAGATCCGCCACCGCCCCTTCCCGGCCACCCGCGCGGCCATGACATAGTCGAGCGTCCACAACGGCAGCGCTCCACCCCGTGCCACGCGCGCAAACACCGGGATGTTGAAAATGCCAATCGCAATGATCGCATTCACCGCCGATGGACCGAAAACAGCGGTGATCAGGATCGCAATCACCAGCGACGGAAACGCAAAGATCAGATCGTTGCCCCGCATGACGACCTCATCAAGGAAGCCCCCCCGATACGCCGCCGCGAACAGCCCCAGCGGGACACCCACGACGATCCCGATCCCGACCGCCACAATGGCCACGGCAATCGAGGTCCGCGCCCCCACCATGATCATCGACAGGATGTCCCGCCCGAAATGATCCGTCCCGAGCAGATGCTGGGCGGACGGCAGCGCCATTCGGTTCTGGATTGCCATCGCCTCGTGATCGAACGGTGTCCACACGAACGACACCAGCGCCGCCGCCACGAACACGCCCGACAGCCCCAGCCCGAGCCACAAGGTCAGCGGCCAGGATTTCACCGCCGCCGCAGCCTCGGGTCCACCGCCGCATAGGCGACGTCAACCAGGAAGGTGACAAAGATCACCGCCGCGACCAGCAGCATCACCGTGGACTCCACCACGATCAGGTCCCGCTGCGTGATCGCCTGAAAGATCAGCCGCCCCAGCCCCGGCAGGAAGAACACGTTCTCGATGATGATCCCCCCCGCCAGCAGGAACGAAAACTGCAGCCCGAGGATCGTCATCACGGGAATCAGCGCGTTGCGAAAAGCGTGCCGCCGCACCGATTGCGCCCGCGTTAGGCCCTTCGCGCGAGCCGTCCGGATGTAATCCATCCCCAGCGTCTCAATCACCGCCGACCGCATGACACGCGCCAAAATCGACGCCTGCGGCAGCGCCAAAGCGACCGCCGGAAGCGTCAGCGCCTTCATCGCGGGCCAGAATCCAGCGTCCCAACCCGGAAAGCCACCTGCCGAGAAAACTCGCAGGTTGATCGCGAAGACTAGCACTAGCAGCATGGCAAACCAGAAGTTCGGAACCGCAATGCCAAGCTGCGACACCCCCATGATCGCCGTATCCGACACCCCGCCCCGCCGCGCCGCAGCAATGAGCCCGACGGGCAGCGCAATCGCGGTCGACAGGACCATCGCATAGACCGTCAGCGGCAGCGAAACCCCCAGCCGCGCCGCCACCAACTCCCCCACCGGGACGCGGTAAGTGTATGAAATCCCGAAATCTCCCGTCAGCATCCCGGCCACCCAACCAAGATACCGCTCCGGCAGCGAGCCCGTTAGCCCAAGCTGTTCGCGCAAAGAGTCTACCGCTTCGGGCGCCGCATTCAGGCCCAGCATAAACGCCGCCGGATCTCCGGGGATAACCTCAATGGCAAGGAAGATGACGAGGCTCGCCACGATCAGGCTGACACCCAACGACACGATCCGACTGATAACGAATGCCATCATGTCGCCACATTAGGCACCCGCCACGGCGGCGCAACGTGCGTTACGTTGGAGTAATCGAAACAGTGAAACCTTTTGGCAAGGTTTTTGGCGGTAACGGTTGCAAGACTGTCGAGAAATCGGCGGAAAATTGACTGAAATGTGTTCTGCATCACAGACTGCTCTTGTGATTTTGCGGCTGTGTGTGGGACGCTTTGGGATAAAGAACAAATAGGGGGCACGTCATGAAGCAGTTGGCGTTACTGAAGCAGTCGGCAATACCGGCAGTACTGGGTGTTGTATTTGCAATCACGGGCCCCGTCTGGGCCGGAGCGATCCTCGGAAGCGAAGAGCAAATCGCAGGGCTAGAAGAAGCCCGCGACCTTTGCGATTACGAGACTCTCCCAGACGAACTCATCACCGAAATCGACAACAGCCCTCTCCGCGACTCGTATCTACTCTACATTTCCGACAACTGCCCAAGCGTCCTCGACTCCGCAACCGCGTCCATCAATCAGCTCGACCCGGCTACAGGCACTATCACCGATCCCCCCGTGGTAATTAACGGTGGCACAAACGGCGGTACAGGCGCCAACGGTGGCACAAATGGTGGCCAGAACGGCGGTACGAACGGTGGAACCGGGACAAACGGTGGCACGAACGGTGGAACCAATGGCGGCACCAACGGTGGCACAAATGGCGGCACCAATGGCGGCACAAACGGTGGCACCAACGGGGGTACCAACGGCGGAAGCAATGGAGGCTCCAACGGCGGCGGTAATGGCGGCAGCAACGGAGGCTTCGACAACGGAGGAGACAACGGCGGAAACAACAACGGTGGCTCCAATGGCGGCACGAACGGTGGAACCAACGGTGGCACCAATGGCGGCACAAACGGTGGCACCAATGGCGGAACCAACGGCGGCACAAACGGTGGAACCAACGGTGGCACCAATGGCGGCACAAACGGTGGAACCAACGGTGGCACCAATGGCGGCACAAACGGTGGCACCAACGGTGGCACCAATGGCGGCACGAACGGTGGAACCAACGGTGGCACCAATGGCGGCACAAACGGTGGAACCAACGGTGGCACCAATGGCGGCACAAACGGTGGAACCAACGGTGGCACC
>JBCCXY010000130.1:0-10735 GCA_039190895.1 Pseudomonadota bacterium
CTTCATCTTGGTGCAAATACTCCGGGGGGTCTGGGGGGCTTGGCCCCCCAGTTGGTCGGCGCCGCCAGGCGTCGAAAAGGGCCAACTCACGGGCGGTCGCCAATTTCTCCTGGAAGTGACCGTAGATCGTCTCGGCCAGCGAATCCGATATCCCTTCGACCGCTTTCAAGTCCGGCAGATTGGCGCGGGACACAGCCTTGGCTGAGCCGAAATGCGTCAGCAGCGCGCGCTTTCGCGTGGCACCGACACCGGGGATCTCGTCCAAGGGCGTCGCACCGACGGCCTTCGCCCGCTTCTGGCGGTGCGCGCCGATGGCAAAGCGGTGGGCCTCGTCGCGGAGGCGTTGGATGAAGTACAGCACCGGGTCGCCGCGGCGGAGGGCGAAGGGGGCCTTGCCGTGCACGTGGAACTCTTCCTTCCCGGCGTCGCGGTCCTCGCCCTTGGCGACGCCGACCATGGCTATGTCATCAACCCCAAGCTCTTGCATCACGCCGTGAACGGCCGATACCTGCCCCTTGCCGCCGTCGATCAACAGCAGGTCGGGCCAGCCCGCGCCCTCACGTTTCGGGTCTTCCTTCAGCAGGCGCTTGAAGCGGCGCGTCAGGACCTCTCGCATCATGCCGAAGTCGTCGCCGGGGGCGAGGTCTTTGTCCTTGAAATTGAATTTCCGGTACTGGCCCTTCACGAACCCCTCTGGCCCCGCGACGATCATCCCGCCGACCGCGTTCGTCCCCATGATGTGGGAGTTGTCGTAGACTTCCACCCGCTCCGGGGCCTCGTCCATGCCGAAGGCCTCTCCCAGTCCGGTGAGCAGCTTTTTCTGCGTCGCCGTCTCGGACATCTTGCGGGCCAAGCTTTCGCGTGCATTCCGCAGCGCGCTCGACATCAGCTCCGCCTTTTCGCCGCGCTGGGGGATACTGATCTCCACCTTGCGGCCCAGGCGTTCGCCCAACGCTTCGGCCAACAGCTCGCGGTCTTCGATGTCCTGCGACAGAAGGATCAGCGGCGGCGGATCCTTCGCGTCATAGAACTGGCCGACGAAGGCCTGCAGCACCTCGGACGGCGCGGCCCCCGCCGTGCGCGGATAGAAATCGCGGTTCCCCCAGTTCTGGTTTGCACGGATGAAGAACACCTGCACACAAGCCTGCCCGCCCTCTGTGTGCAGCGCGATGACGTCCGCCTCGCGCACGCCTTGCGGGTTGATGCCCTGCGCCGTCTGCACCTGCGTCAGCGCCCGGATGCGGTCGCGCAGGGACGCCGCACGCTCGAACTCCAGCGCCTCCGACGCCTGCTCCATCTCGCGCGCCAGCGCCTCTTGCGCTTCGGTCGACTTGCCCTTCAGAAAGTCATCCGCCGCTGCCACGAGCTTGGCGTAATCCTCTTTGCTGATCTTCCCGCCGCACGGCCCGCTGCACCGCTTGAGGTGGTAGTTCAGGCAGGGCCGGTCGCCCGCCTCCACCTCCTTGTCCGTGCAGCTTCGCAGCAGGAACACCTTTTGCAGCGTGTTCAGCGTTCGGTTCACGGCGCCCGCGCTGGCGAACGGGCCGTAGTACCGCCCCTTCCGATTCTTGGCGCCCCGGTGCTTTTCGATGCGGGGGAAGTCGTGTTCGGTCGAGATGAAGATGTACGGGAACGATTTGTCGTCGCGCAGCAGCACGTTGTACTTGGGCTTGAGCTGCTTGATGAGGTTCTGCTCCAGCAGCAGGGCCTCGGTCTCGGTTTTCGTCGTGAGAAACATCATCGACGCGGTGTCGCGGATCATCCGTTCGATCCGCGGCGTGTGGCCGGTCGGGCGGGAATAGCTCGACACCCGCGCCTTCAGGTTCCGCGCCTTGCCGACATACAGAACAGCCCCCCGCGCATCGAGCATCCGATAGACACCCGGCTGCGTGGTCAACATCCGCAGGTAGCCTTGGATGACCTGATGACCAGTTAAGATATCGTTCTCTGACGCCATATTCCTGATTCTTCTTTTGGCTGCACTCTCCCGCCCCGTTGGACAAGAGGAAAGCTTTCCACGAAATCTGGGGATAAGTCTGCGGAGAACATTGGGGCTCTGAGAATTTTCCGTTGTTTTTAGAGAGCTTCGTCGCAGTGCCTATTTTTTAGGCGCCACTCCAATTCGTTGAAATAAGTACGAAAAAGTGTCGGTATGCGACAATGTACTGAAAACACATATGGAATCGCCGGAGGCATGTAACAAGTTAATGACGTATGAATAAGTCAATAGCTGACATTGCAAACTACCGCTTAATGAAGGCTTAAGGTGTGTCCACGATGTCCGGCGTTTTCCAGCCGAGATGTTGGCCCCCATCCACGCACAGCAACTGTCCGGTAACGGCCCGCGCATCGAGGAAATATCCCAGCGCTGCGGTGATGTCGTCGAGGTTCGAGCCGCGCTGCAAAACCGTGGAGCTTCGCTGGATCGCGTAGTGATCGGCGCGCTGCGCCGCCCCCTGCAATGTCGGGCCGGGACCGATTGCGTTGACGCGCACCTTTGGCGCCAGGGCCTGCGCCGCGGTCTGGGTGAACGCCCAAAGGCCCATCTTGGCGATGGTGTAGCTCATGAACCCGGGCGTCAGCTTGCGCACCCGCTGGTCGAGCATGTTGACGACAAGCGCCTGCGCCACGGGCTCACCGTTATCATCCATCGCCGGCTCAGGCGCATGCGCCGCGAGGTGCTGCGTCAGGACGAACGGAGCGCGCAGGTTCGACTCCAGGTGCCGGTCCCAGCTTTCGCGGGTGGCGCTTTCGACGGTGTCGAACTCAAAGATCGACGCGTTGTTCACAAGGACGGTCAGCGGTCCGCCAAGGGCCTCTGCCGCCTGCCCACCCAGCGCCTGCGTTGCGTCCTCGCTCAACAGGTCGGCTTGCAGCGCGACGGCGTGGCCGCCGCCTGCGATGATCTCGTCAACCACCTCATCCGCGCCGCTACGCGACGCATTGTAGTGCACGCCCACGCGGTAGCCGCGCGCGCCAAGATACAGCGCCATCGCGCGGCCCAGCCGGGCCCCCGCGCCGGTGACCAGCGCACGCCCCGTCATGCCACTGCCCCCTGAGCGACGACCATCCATAGGTACAGGCCGTAGATCGCCAAGAACGCGATGCCCCAGGCGCGGTTCATGTTTAGCTTCATGAACACCAGCGGCGCGAGCACCAACGAGGCGGCCAGCATGACCCAGAGGTCAAGGCGCACGAAGTTTTCCTCAACCGGGATCGGGCCGACAATCGCTGCCACCCCGATGATGGCGAGCAGGTTGAACATGTTGGAGCCGATCACGTTGCCGAGGATGACATCCGCCTGGCGCCGATACGCGGCGGTGACGGTTGTCGCGAGTTCGGGCAGCGACGTACCGATGGCGATCATGGTGAGCCCGATGACAGCCTCGCTGACGCCCAGATCGCGGGCGAGGTCTACGGCGCTGTCGACGAGGATGTTCGCACCGAGCGGCAGCCCGACCAGCCCGAAGACCAGCCACATGGCCACCTGCCAGCCCGGCATCTCCGGGTCCGCGCCCTCCAGATCTTCTTCTTCCTCGACCGGCTCCCCAGCCCTGCGATGGGCCAGCGCCTGACGAAACTGATCGCCCAGAATGACCGCCAGCAGGGCCAGCAAAAGAAGCCCGTGCCACCACGTCAGCGGCCCGGCAAAGCACAACGCGATGAAAAACAGCGTGGAGCCGATCATGATGACATAGGTCTTCTTCGTCTCGCAGACGCTGGTCTGAATGCTGAACAGCAGAGCGGGCACGCCGAGGACCATCAGGACATTCGCCGTGTTCGACCCCACGACATTGCCCAGAGCGATCCCCGGCGAGTCATCCAGGATCGCTTTGACCGAGATCAGAAGCTCTGGCGCCGATGTGCCGAAGGCGACGATCGTAAGGGACACGATCAGCGCCGGTACACCCAGCCGCAGCGACAGGTTCACCGCCCCGCGCACGAGGGCGTCACCTGACAGCAGCAGGATCACAAAGCCCAGCGCGATAAACAGAAGGTCTTGCAGCACGTCTTACCTCTTCCCGCAGGCACAGGGCCCCTTGCCGATCCTGTGCCGTCCGCAGGCCGGGCACTTGGCCGCCTGCCTGCTGCGCTTCATCCGCCCCATGACGGCGAGCACCACCATGCCGACGAGGAAGAGCAGAACGATGGGGATCATTCGTTACAGCCCAAAGCGCGCGTAGAGGGCGCGTTCTTCCGCGACGCCGATCAGGTCGTCCGCGATCTGCGCCCCGAACCGTGAAAACAGCGAGCGCCGCTGCCGGTACGGGACGAGTTTCACCTTGTCGCCGTAGAGCTCTTTCATCTTGGGGACGACATGGCCGATGCCGTCGGCGAGGCCGACGTCGATGCCCTTCTGACCGACCCAGATCTCTCCGGTGAAAAGATCCTGCTCTTCCGGCAGGCGGCTGCCCCGGCTGGCTTTGACGTGGTCGATGAACTGGTCGTGGATGTGGTCCTGCAGCTCGCGCAGGCGGGCGACGTCGTCGGGGTTCTCGGCCTTGAACGGGTCGAGCATGCTTTTCGATTTGCCTGCCGTGTAGACGCGGCGTTCGATGCCGTAGCGGGCGATGAAATCCTGCAGGCCGAACCCGGCCGAGATCACGCCGATGGACCCGATGATGGAGTTCGGATCGACCCAGATGTCATCCGCTGCACAGGCGAGCCAGTAACCGCCCGATGCCGCGACGTCTTCGACGAAGGCGTGGACCTTGATCTTTTTCTCATCGGCCAGCCGCCGGATGCGGGCGGCGATGAGGGAGGATTGCACGGGGCTGCCACCCGGCGAGTTGATGACAAGCGCCACCGCCGCCGGTTTTCCCCGGCGCAGCGCCTTCTCGATGAGGGGCGCGAGCCCCGCGTCGTTGAGAGAGGCGCCCCGGCCACCGCCCGACGCGATGACGCCTTGCAGCCGGATGACGGGAACGATGGGGTCTTTTTTGAGGAAAGGCACGAACCGCTTCATGGGGCGCCATGTAGAACGTCGAAGCGGAGGCAACAAGGCAACGCGGCGCGATATTGGCGCCCCTGTGACCGCGCGGGCTTGCTGACGCGCGAAGAGCGCCAATCCGAACAAAAATTGAGACAAATCACACGGCTGGACCCACGCGGAAGCCGCGCATCGGCGGGCCCAGGACCGGCGATCCGAAGTTTGGGCAAGTGCGCTTTATCGTGCCGCCCCGACGTCGTTCCATTCTATGCGCTGATGACAAACAAAGCGCCGGGCCTGGGGTGGGCCCGTCGTTGCGCGGCGGCCTTCGGCCTTTATTCCGCGAGGGGAAACAGATCCGCCTGGGACCTAATCACCCAACCGAACAAACGTCATATAGTGCGGCGCCCGCCCTTCCCGCAGGGCCTTGGCCTCGTACCGCGTGCCCGGCCAGTCGCCCCACGCATTGCGCCAGTCCGACGGCCCCCCAGCGGTCCAGCGGAACCCTGCACGTGGGACCTCCTCCAGTGTCTGGCGGACGTAGTCGGGGATGTCGGTCGCCAACCTCAGTTCGGCACCTTTCGCCATGACCCGCGCCAGCGGCCCGAGGTGCTCGGGCGTCACGAAGCGGCGGCGGTGGTGGCGCGCCTTGGGCCAGGGGTCTGGGTACAAGAGGAACGCCTTTGCCACCGAGGCAGCGGGGAGCACATCGAACAGGTCGCGCGCGTCGCCGGGGTGAAGGCGGATGTTGGACACGCCCGCTTTGCGGATCTTGCCGAGGCACATGGCGACACCGTTCACGAAGGGCTCACACCCGATGATCCCGACGCCCGAGTTTTCCGTAGCCTGATGCACGAGGTGCTCCCCGCCTCCGAACCCGATCTCCAACCACAGCGGTCCGTCGAAAAGGTCTTTCGGGTTGAGTTGGGTCCGGTCCGGGTTCTCGTCCCACTCCACCCCCGGCACGCGCAAACGGGGCAAGTCTTCCGCGAGGTAGCGCTGCTGGGCGGGCTTCAGTGTCTTGCCGTGGATGCGGCCATAGAAGTTGCGCCACGGGGCGCCGGAGGGGTGCGTCCGGGTCATGACGGCGGGCTATGGGACAGAGGGCGGAGGGTGGTCAAGGGGTGGCTCCTTCCCACGGAATTCGTTGCTCGGGACTGGCAGGGTTGCGCTTCGCATCCAATTTGAACGTTGTTCATTTTTCTTGAC
Organism: Pseudomonadota bacterium; assembly: GCA_039190895.1. Classification (GTDB taxonomy): domain Bacteria; phylum Pseudomonadota; class Alphaproteobacteria; order Rhodobacterales; family Rhodobacteraceae; genus Ovoidimarina. The sequence goes on from JBCCXY010000130.1 coordinate 6,140, forward strand.
TGGAGCGAATTGCAGCTGTAGGCGTAGCGTGAACATTGTTCAAAATGGAGTTTCCGATGCCTGTTCTTGCCGATACACACAGCCTTGTCGCCGACGCGGTCATTTCTCGCGAGCAGGCGCTTCAGATCGAAAGCCGCGCGCGCCAACTGATGGTGAACGCAGGCATCAACGTCGTCCTCTGCGCGGGAATCATCGCAGCGACACTTGGCTTGATCGCCTACCTGGCCGATCCCCTCGCCGTCGCCATCACAGGCTCATTGCTGCTTGGGGGGCGGGCTTTTCGTTCTGCATCGGGGCGCGGACCTGTATCGCATGTTCGGCAATGCGGCGGCGCTGATCGGGTCGGGGATGCTCATTGGCGGGGCCTATGCGGATCTTGTCGCGACTTACGAGGACATCGCCGGATTTACCTCGATCGCCCTGAGCCTGCCGATTGCGTTCCTTGCTGGGCGATCCTTGCGGTTTGGCGGGGTCACAGCCCGTTTCGTTGCCGGATCGATCCTTTTGATGGCAACGGCCTTGCACCTTGCGGGAGTTGGCCTGCTGGCAGAACAATACGGTATCGGGGGCATACCGCGGGCCGGGCTGTTTCTTTACGCCAGCGTCCTGATCGCCGGTGCCGGATGGTTCACCAATGCGCGCGCGATCACCGCGCTGGCCCTCGTCCCGTTTGCGCAAATGCTTGATACCTCCACGAATTACTTCCACGCGGCGTATGTTTTCTACTCGCCCGAAAGCACGCTGAGCATCCTGCAGATGACGCTTCTGGTTGTTGGCTGCGTGATCCTGCTGCGTCGTGCCTCGCCCGGGACAGCACCGCATCTGCGCATCCTGGCGGTCATGGGGTTTGTGGTGGGGAATCTGTGTGCGCTGGTCGGGTCGCTTTGGGGCGACGTTGTGGGCGGACACGTTTGGGGGCCGTACGGGCATCGCTATCGCTTTGAGGATTGGGAGGCATATCGTGACGCGCGCGACGCGTTTCGGGAAACGACGGTCTTTATTTCGGCGGATACCTACAGCGTGCTCTGGGCTGTGGCGCTGATCGTCATCCTCTTATGGGCGGCCAATCGCGGAATGCGCGGGCTTTTCAATACGGCGGTCACGTTCCTTGTCATCCACGGCTACACGCAGGCGTTCGAGAGCTTCCACGACGAACCGCTGGCCTATGTGATTGGCGGGTTTGCAGCCATTCCGCTGGCATGGGGCATGTGGCGGCTGAACCAGCGCTTTCTGGAGCATGGGCGCGTTTAGCGGCCAAGCTCTGCCGCGAGCAGGTCAAAGACCAGGCGGATGCGGCGGCTGGTGTGAAGCTCGCGGTGGACGGCAAGCCAGACGGGGAACGTGATCTCGAACTCGGGCAGGACGAGTTCCATGCCCGGGGTGGGCTCACCCACAAAGTCAGCCATCGGGCACACGCCAAGACCCGCCTTCGCCATTTCCCACATCACCAGCCCGCTGGCGCAGCTCAGCCGAACGCGCTCGCGTGGGATGTCGAGGCCGCGCTGCTTCATGTAGGCGAGCATCCCTTCCGGATCGGCGAAGCCGAAGAAATCGAGCCGCGCAAAGTCCTCTGCGGTGCGGGGTCGGCCAACCCGGTCGAGATAGGCAGTCGCCGCATAGAACCGCGCGCGCTCGTCACGGATGAAGCGGGCAATCAGCTCTGGCTCTTCCGGGCGGACGTGGCGGATGGCGATGTCGGCCTCGCGCCGTTGCAGGTCACTGATCTTGTCGGAGGCCACGACCTCTACCTCGATCCCCGGCGCCATGGTCCGCAGCTTCACGAGGATCGGCGGCAGGACATTCGCCGCAAACCCGTCGCTGGCAGAGATCGAGACCTTGCCCTCCACCGTCTGGCTTTGGCCCGAGGCGAGCAGCGACAGGCGTTCTGCGGCAGAGCCCATGGTCCGCACATGCTCCAGCAGGTTGCGCCCCGTGGGGGTGAGCGTCAGCGACCGCCCCACACGCTCAAACAGCACGACGCCAAGGCTTTCCTCCAGCGCCGCAACCTGACGGCCCAATGTCGGCTGGGTCTGCTTTAGCGCACGGGCGGCGGCGGAGAACGAGCCTTCCTCCGCCGTGGCGAGGAACGCGCGCACCTGGTTCCAGTCGAAGTTCAGGGCCGTCCAGTTCATGCATTTCTGTATAACCGTTCGGCAGATTTCAGCAATTCCACTGCGATATCCGCATGCGTTACCCAGCCGCCATCAGACAGAAAGGAGATTGATCATGATGGCGAACCCCGCATTTTGGACCCGCATCGCCGACAGCTATGCCGCGAGCCCCGTCCGCGACCCCGATGCCTATGAGGCGACGCTGGAGCGTGTGCGCTCGTACCTGCGCAAGGACGATTGCGTGCTGGAGCTTGGCGCCGGTACAGGCACCACGTCGACCAAGCTGGCCGATGCCGTGGCGCATTACACCGTGACCGACTTTTCGGAGGGGATGATCCGGATCGCCAAGGAGCGGACAGCCGGTTTCGACAACATCACCGTCCGGCAGGCCGAGGCATCGGATCCGGGCACCTGGGACAACGGCTATGAGGCGGTGATGGCGTTCAGCCTGCTGCATCTTGTGGACGATCTGGATGCGACACTGCGGTCGGTGCACCGGATGGTGAAGCCGGGCGGGTACTTCATCTCGAAGACCGTCTGCCTCACCGGCAAATGGACGTTGCTGAAGGCCGTGCTGCCAGTCATGCGTTTGTTCGACAAAGCGCCCGCCAAGGTGGCGTTCCTAAGGCCGTCCGAGCTTGAGGGTCGCATTGAAGCCGCCGGGTTCCGGATCATCGAGACCGGGAACTATCCCAACAGCCCCATCGCGCGTTTCGTCGTTGCAGAAAAGCTGTGAGGCTTGCAGCCAAGGCCCCGGAGGCGTAGCACAGGCCCCGACCTAAGGAAGGGGCCTGTGCCTTGTCTGACGATCCCAAGACCCTTGTTTCGACCGGGTGGCTGGCATCCCACCTGAAAGACCCGGACCTGCGCATCCTCGATGCCTCGTGGTATCTGCCTGACATGCACCGTGATCCGCAGTCGGAATACGACGCGGCCCATATCCCCGGCGCCCGCCGCTTTGACATCGACGAGATCAGCGACCACCGCTCTGCCCTGCCCCACATGGCACCGCCGCCCGAGAAGTTCATCAGCCGCATGCGTGCAATGGGTGTGGGCGACGGTCATCAGGTGGTGATCTACGACGGGATGGGCCTGTTTTCGGCCCCGCGCGTGTGGTGGCTGTTTCGCCTGATGGGCAAGACGGACGTTGCCGTGCTGGATGGCGGGATGCCGAAATGGGTGTCCGAAGGGCACCCGGTGGAGGACATGCCACCCATGATGCGCGACCGGCACATCACGACGAGCTTTCAGAACCAGATGGTGGTCGACGTCACCCGTGTGGCCCATGCCGCGAAGCTGGGGGATCACGAGATTCTCGACGCCCGCTCTGCCGCGCGCTACGCCGGGGAGGCGCCCGAGCCGCGCGAGGGGCTACGCTCGGGCCATATCCCGGGATCGAAGAACGTGCCCTACCCCACCCTGCTGAACACCGACGGCACGATGAAGTCCGCCAACGACCTGCGCGAGGTCTTCGACGCCGCCGGGGTCGACCTGACGAAGCCCGTCATCACCACCTGCGGCTCGGGCGTGTCGGCGGCGATCATTACGCTGGCGCTCGCACGGCTGGGCGTGGATCGCACTGCGCTGTATGACGGGTCGTGGGCCGAGTGGGGCATGTACAACGACCTGAAGGTCGCCACGGGATGACGGTACTGCCGGCCGGGACGGAGGTGGAGTACACTGTCACCTGGCTTCAGATGACGTCTTGCCCGACCTATGACTGGCCCCGCCTGCCCTCGGGTCCGCCCGCGACGCTTCTGCAGGCCGTACACCCGCCGAGATGGTGGTTTCTGACCCTGTATGACGCCGTGGGCCGCGACTACGCCTGGGAAGATGGGCAGCAGGAACCGCCCGAGCGGCTGCAGGCCTATCTCGACGACGGCAAGAACATGTACACGCTCATGCGCGAAGGGGTGCCCGCCGGGTTCTTCATGCTGGATATCAGCAAGGACGACGTGACCGACCTGACGTATTTCGGCCTCGTCCCCCACGCGATTGGGCAGGGCTTGGGCACGTACCTGTTGCGCACCGCGATCCTGACCGGATGGCAACGCGAGGGGATCACGCGGATGACAGTGAATACCTGCACGCTGGATCACCCACGGGCCCTTGCACATTACCAGAAAAACGGGTTCATCCCGGTGCGGCGCGGCGACTACAAGCGCACGCTGACCCGCGACCGCGACACGTCCCGCATCCCTGCCTGACCGACGAGGTTTCTGATGTTCGACCGCCTGAAAGACCAGCCCGCCGACAAAATCCTGGAGCTGATGCAGCTGTTCCGCGAGGACCCGCGCGACAACAAGGTGGACCTTGGCGTGGGCGTCTACAAGGACGCCGAGGGGCGCACCCCCGTGATGCGCGCGGTGAAGACCGCCGAGAAGCAGCTGTGGGAGGCGGAGACCTCGAAATCCTATGTCGGCATCATCGGCGACCCGGCGTTCAACAGCGCGATGCGCAAGCTCGTTCTCGCCGACACGGTGGA